>JABDKN010000195.1 GCA_013002205.1 Granulosicoccus sp. | reverse complement strand
TGGCCAACCTGATCCTCTCGGGCACCGTGGATGAATGGATAGCCAGCGCCGTCGCTGTCTGCGTGGCGCTGGCTACTCGCAGTCTGCCGCTGACCATGGGCGCAGGTATCGTGGTGGTGTATTTACTGCGTCATCATCTTTGAGGGCTGATGCTGATTACCTTTGTGCAGGACGAGTACGCCTCGCCCGGTCACGCAGACGCTCAACTGCCGTACAGGCGCTCCTCCAGGGACTTGCCACGAGAGAGCTGACGGTAACGCCACCCCCTGTCCGCCAGCAGCTGCAAGAGCAGAACGCTGGCCAGCATATCGTCGGTGGTCTCGATCCGGTAGTCACCCTGGGTAATGCGGCTCACCGACAGGATACCGGGCAATGCCCTGGCGGCCTCGACGAACTCGGCCTCGGGTGTATTGATCAGTCGCAGGGTGACGAAACCATGGGCATCATCATCCATGACCGGCCCCACACTGACCAATCGGCCCTGTTCCAGGTAGACCACTGTCGCACACAGGCGCTCCAGTTCATCCAGGTTGTGGGAACTGACGACGAACGTGGTGCTGTGCGATTGTTCCCGGATCAGCTCCCTGATCATCTTCGCGTTGGGTGGGTCGATGCCGGCCGTCGGTTCGTCCAGTAATATCAGTCGGGGAGAGCCGAGCAGGGCCTGTGCAATGGCAATTCGCTTTCTCATGCCGTGGCTCAGATCCGCAGGTTTACTGTGCTCGGCATCGGCCAGATCGACTGTCTGCAATACCCGTTGCACATCCAGTCGCGCGTCCCGGGCACTCATGCCCTGTAATCGGGCCAGGAAGCGCAACTGCCTTCCCACACCCAGGCGGGGGTCCAGCTGGGCATCCTGGGGTAACGCTGCCACCTGGCCAATCAATGTCCGGGCCCCGGGCTCCTTACCCAGCACGGTCACCTCACCGGCACTTTTGCCGATGAAACCGCAGAGCACGCTGATGAGCGTCGACTTGCCAGCCCCGTTAGGACCAATCAGCGCGATCGCATCCCCGGCAGGCAGGGCGAGTGAGATTGAATCCAGCGCATTCTTGCTGCCGTAGCGCTTACTGAGCTGCCTGCACTGGATGATCATCCCGGCATCGTTCACAGGTCGCGTCGACCCATCAGGAAGCCACCGATCAGCAGGAGCACCACCGTGTGAATCACCGGTATCGGCGCCAGGGTCAGTGTCTGCCAGCCGGAGAGTCGCAGCAACTGACTGACCTGGGAGCCAGGCAATGCCCAGTCCAGAATGGTCAGCCCACCGAGCCTCGATTGCAGGAATCCGACCAGCAATGAAACGCCCAACCAGATGATGACAGCGTACAGCGTCGCCTGCCGCGCAGAACGCGCCATGACCGACACCCAGGCCATCAGCGCAATGTAGGGCAGGACAAGCAGCACCAGATTGATAAGGATCACCGGGCTGTGCGCCAGCGAAGCGGCGAATTGCACAGGCGATTGCGCGAGGATCACGATCAGCACGCTGGCCAGCGTGGCCAGTATGACCAGGCCCATGATCACGCACTGTCCGGCAAAGCGGCCGATGAATATTTCCAGACGGGAACAGCGCAACACCAGGAATCGCAGGGTTCCACGACTGCGTTCGGAGGCTGTCTGGTCGGCAGATGTGATCAACGCCATCAAAGGCAGCAGATACAGACTCACCACCCAGTAGACTGCCAGTGCAGGCGCGGGCCAGTGCTGCCACTCACTCAGGCCGAGCCTGGGCAGGACAAGCTCGGACAGGCCTGACTCACTGGCGCCGGTAAAAAACCTGGCCGCCGGCAGGATGCCATAGTTCAGGACGGCGGCCCAGATCAGCAGAAACCCGAGCAGCGCCAGCAAACCGCGTCGCGTGGACAGCAATCGCAGAACTTCATCACGTGCAACGAGCAGCACTCTCACGTGTATTCTTTCCCGGCGCCAGGAGTATAAGAAAATTGCGTTCTCTGGTTCACATCAGACCTCCACGGTGCCCTCTACCGGCTCTCGCACCACCTGCTGCCCCTGCCGAAGCCTTACCAGTGTGGTCCGACCCGCCTCGATGCCGCTGCGATAGTCTTCCAGAAGTGCCGGTGACCGACTGCCAAACACCTGACTTTTCAATGTCTTTTGCGGTGCGATCACGAACAGGTCTAGATCTTCGGGGGGATTGCAGATGAATGCCGTCGCCCGGTTCAATGCCGCTTCATGACACGCCAGCATATCCAGCACCTTGACCGGCAGTTTCAGCGACTTACCACTCAGGCGACGAACCTGCAGTAGTCGCTGGCGCCACAATGACTCATCGTCAGGATCCGGGGCAGCCGGATTTTCTCCAGAGGGCATCGGAACCGTGCGGATCAGCACCACTTTCCGGGCACCCTGGTCGTACACATGTTTCACCGGCAGGGGATCTGATACACCACCATCGATCAGCAGGCGATCGCCGAACGGCACGCCAGCCCTGTAGAGGAACGGAATGGCACTGGAGGCCTTCATGTAGTCGAGCACCGTGGTTTCATCCGGTTCCAGGTACAGGGCCTCCAGCGTCTCCTTGTCAGTGACGACGAACTGCAGAAGCTTTTGCCGCTGGAGGCGACTCAATCGCTGATAAGGCAGGCGAAATTCAGGGTCACGCACGCTGGTCTCGAAATACCCGTCCAGGTCGAGGATGCTCTGCGCAGTCAGCCAGCGATAGGGTACGAGAAAATCCGGTCGGCCGGTCAATTCGGCAATCGCCCGTCTGGCGTATCCTGGCTGCCCGAGAAAATAGGCCAGCAGATTCTGCGCACCGGCGGACACGCCGCACCCGATATCAAACGGATTGAAATCCTCGTCCAGAAAATGATCCAGTACGCCGGCCGTAAAGATACCGCGCTGGCCTCCACCTTCGGCCACGAGTGCAAATCCCTTTTCCACGTAGCGACTCTGCAGGTTGTCAGGTTTCAGGTCTCATGTGCGGGAACAGTATCACGTCGCGGATACTCGGGGACCTGGTCAGCAACATGACGAGACGGTCAATACCGATGCCCTCACCCGCGGTCGGCGGCAAGCCGAATTCCAGCGCCCGGATATAGTCCGCATCGTAATGCATGGCCTCCTCGTCACCGGCTTCCTTGTCGCTTACCTGTGCGCGGAAGCGTTCCGCCTGATCCTCGGCATCGTTGAGCTCGGAGAAACCATTGGCCAGCTCACGCCCACCGATGAACAGTTCGAACCTGTCTGTGACGAAGGGGTCAGCGTCGTTCCTTCGCGACAGGGGTGAAACTTCGGTGGGATAGTGCGTGATGAAGGTTGGGTCCTGCAGTTTGTCTTCAACCGTTGCTTCAAATATTTCGGTCTGTATCCTGCCCAGCCCCCAATTCTCCTTGACCTCGATGGACAGTGAACGGGCAAGCGTCGTGGCAGCGGGGATGTTGTCTATCCGGGAAGCGGTGAGCGTCGGGTTGTGCGCCAGGATCGAATCGAACAGGCTGAGGCGGGCAAAGGGTTTTTCGAAATCATAGTGACGTTCAGCGTTGTCCGAGGGGATCTGCAAACTGCCCACGACATCGCGGGCCAGACCGCGGAACAGCAACTCTGTCATATCCATCAGGTCGACATAATCGGCATAGGCCTGGTAGAACTCGAGCATGGTGAATTCCGGGTTGTGCCGGGTGCTCAGGCCTTCGTTGCGAAAGTTCCGATTGATTTCAAAGACACGGTCGAAGCCGCCGACCACCAGCCGCTTGAGGTACAACTCGGGCGCTATGCGCAGGTACAGATCGATACCCAGCGCATTGTGATGGGTGGAGAACGGCTTGGCCGCCGCACCACCGGGAATCACCTGCATCATCGGTGTCTCCACTTCCAGAAACTCACGCTCAACGAAAAACTGTCGGATGTAGGCAATCACGGCCGAGCGCAGGCGGAAGGTCCTTCTCGTCTCCTCACTGGTCATCAGGTCGACATAGCGCTGCCGATACCGGGTTTCCTGGTCAGACAGGCCATGGAACTTTTCCGGCAAGGGGCGCAGGGATTTGGTCAACAGTTCGAAATCCAGAACCTTGATGGACAATTCACCCGTCCTGGTGATGAACAGCGTCCCGCTGATACCGAGGATATCCCCCAGATCAAGATGTTTGAACTGATCGTAGCGCGACTCACCCAGCGTGCCCTGATGGAAGAACAACTGGATGGAACCGCTGACATCCTGCAGGTCGGCAAAACTGGCCTTGCCCATGATACGCCGGGACATCATGCGTCCTGCAATCTGGACCTCGACCGACTCGGCGGCCAGCACCTCCTTCCCGAGCGTAGCGTATTCAGACTGCAGACGGGCTGCCTGGTGTGACGGCCTGAAAGCATTGGGGAATGCATTGCCCTTCTCGCGAGCCTGTGCCAGCTTGACTCGCCGCTGCTGGATCAGCTGATTGTCGTCATCACTCATGTGCGTATATCGGGATTATGAATCAGAGTATCGGTGAGTATCGGTAAAGGAGTCCGACAGTTGTGCTCAAGCCTTTCCTACAATCCGGCCTTCAGGCTCTCAGTGAGGAAGGCCGTGATGTCGCCGTCGAGTACTGCCTGGGTATTGCTGGTTTCAAGACCGGTGCGCAAGTCCTTGATGCGCGACTGGTCCAGCACATAAGAACGGATCTGGCTACCCCAGCCGATATCCGACTTGCCTTCCTCGATCACCTGCTGATCTCCCTGTCGCCGCTGCAGTTCCGCCTCGTAGAGTTTCGATTTCAGCTGCTTCATGGCCGTGGCCTTGTTCTTGTGCTGCGACCTGTCGTTCTGGCATTGCACGACGATGCCACTGGGTGCATGCGTGATGCGCACAGCCGACTCGGTGCGGTTGACATGCTGCCCCCCGGCACCGCTGGCGCGGTAGACATCGATGCGCAGATCAGCCGGGTTGATGTCGATGTCGATGTCATCGTCCACTTCAGGAGACACGAAAACAGCGGCAAATGAAGTGTGCCGACGGCTGCCCGAGTCGAAGGGACTCTTGCGTACCAGGCGGTGAACGCCGGTTTCGGTGCGCAACCAGCCGAAGGCATGATCGCCCTCGAAGCGGATGGTGGCGGATTTGATGCCTGCAACGTCACCGGGGGAGACTTCGATCAGTTCTGTCCTGAAGCCCTGCTGTTCACCCCAGCGAAGATACATGCGCAGCAGCATCTCCGCCCAGTCCTGCGCCTCGGTGCCACCACTGCCTGCCTGGATATCCAGGAATGCCGGCGCAGCATCTGACTCGCCGGAAAACATGCGACGAAATTCAAGTCCGGCGACCCGTTGCTCAAGACCGGCAAGATCCTCGGCTACCGCGTTCACGGTGTCCTGGTCATTTTCGTCGCGAGCCATCTCCAGCAAGTCGGTAGCATCGCCCAGTCCCGCATCCAATGCCTGAATGACATCGATCGTATCCTGCAGCTTGGCCCTGCGCTGACCCAGTTTCTGAGCCCTGTCCGGATCGTTCCAGACCTTTGGGTCCTCCAGTTCGCGCAGAACCTCCTCTAGCTCTTCCTGCTTGCCTTCGTAGTCAAAGATACCCCCGGAGGGAATCGGCACGCAGCCGAAGGTCCTCGATGTGAGTGATATAAGGATTGATTTCGATCATGGCGAAATAAGGGTCTGCAAAAACAATGGAAGCGGGTTGCGCAGTATCGGCACTGTGAACTCAGGCAATGTGAACTCAATCAATGTGAACTCAGGCAATGTGAACGCAAGCGGCGAGTTTACCGCAATACGTCAGGCTCAAGATGAAGCACTCGAAGTTGCAGCTGCTGGCGGTCACGCCAGGTATTGACCTCCAGAGCGTAGACGACATAGACGGAATCGCCAATCTCGACAGTGTCCTCGCGGTTGAACGCGATGGCGTCCACGGGCCGCTCTCCCTCCTCGGCAGTCAACATCAGCTTCAGATGCCCCGTGCCGACGATTTTTCTCGATGACACGCGGAAGCGGTCTGCAAACAGCGGGGCATCGAAGCCCTGCCCCCAGGGCATCAGCAGGGCCAGCATTTGCGCATTTTCCAGCGTTCTCTCACCCCGGGACAGTGAACCGTCAACCTCGTATTCGCGCAGCTTCAGGCGCCCGTCCATGACCTGGCAGACCCTGGCTTCAAAACTCTGGCAGAACGAGTCGAACTGGTCGCGTTGCAGGGTCAGGCCGGCAGCCATCGCATGCCCACCGAATTTGTGGATCATGCCGGGATGCCCGGTACTGATATCCTGCAATACATCGCGGATATGTACCCCCCTGATGGATCGCACCGACCCTTTCAGCGTGTTCTCTCCATCAGCGGTAAAGAGTGCGCAGGGTCGATGCAGAGTCTCCTTGATACGCCCTGCGAGAATGCCGATGACACCCTCGTGCCAGTCCTCATCCATCAGGCAGACGGTAAACGACGGTGACACCTGCAGTTCGCTCAGGTAATCGTTCTGCAATTGCCGCTCAGCGGATGCCCGCATGTCCCGTTCTATGTCCCGCCGCGATTGATTGAGATCGTTCAGGGTCGCTGCCAGATCCCTGGCCTGCTGATCTGTTTCAGCCAGCAGGCATCTTACGCCGATTGACATGTCATCCAGGCGACCAGCCGCATTCAGTCGTGGCGCGATGCCGAAGCCGATGTCCCGGGTCGACATCGTGGCAACCTGCCTGCCGGAGCTGGCCAGCAGTGCCAGCACGCCGGGTCGCGTAGCGCCGGCACGTATCCGTCGCAGCCCCTGTTCGACCAGCGTTCGGTTGGTCCGGTCCAGTGGCACCACATCAGCCACGGTGCCGATGGCCACCAGATCGAGCAGCTCACCCAGCGCTCCACCGGCAAATGCATCACCTCGTTCGGCCAGCGCTCGCCGCACGGCCAGCAAGGTATAGAAGATGACACCCACACCGGCCAGATTACGCGCCGGGAATGGGGACCCGGGTAGATTCGGGTTGATGATGGCTGCGGCATCCGGCAGCAGTGCAGGAGCCAGGTGATGGTCGGTGACGAGTACGTCGATGCCCAACTGCCGGGCACAGGCCACACCATCAACCGAGGCAACACCATTATCGACGGTAAGTATCAGTGACGGGCGGTGCAGTTGCCAGGCCACCTCGACGATTCCCGGCGACAGACCGTATCCGAATTCGAACCGGCTCGGAATCAGGTAGTCGATATTGCGGAAGCCAAGCATGCGTAAGCCAAGCATGGCCACACAGGTACTGGTGGCACCATCGCAGTCGTAGTCACCCAGGATCACGATCTGTTCTTCATCTTCCCGCGCCTGCAGCAGACGCCCTACAGCATCGTTGATATGCAGCAGGGTATCCGGTCGCGGCAGACTGCCCAGCGGGAAGCTCAGTTCGTCGGGATCGGTGACACCGCGCGCTGCCAGCAGGCGATGCACCAGCGGATTGGGGTGCAGATTGACGGGTAGCTCCGGAACGTGGCGGTGAACGACACGCACAGCCTCCTGTGCATCGGTTGACTTCATCGTTGCCTGTGTGCAAATTGCCCTGTCAGGCGGGCCCACAAGCTGACGAGGTGACCGGGCGGCGGCACGACTGGACGACCCGCCAGACCATCTTCGGTGTGAATCTCCAGCTCAACTGCAGCGCCTGATTGCCTGCGTGCCAGCAAGGGAACAATCCAGTCATCCAATATCTGCTGCTCCGCCGCTGCCATACCCGTCTCATCACCGGCGAACAATGCATCCACAACACGCGTATCGAGGATTACCGTGGCTGGCCGGATTGCTTGCGGCTGGAAGCGCTCCAATGGCAGGCACTTAAGTCCCAGTGCGTCGGCAAGCGCAACTGCGTAGTTGGCATCTGCATGGACCAGGGTAGATTGTCTCTGTCGTTCATCCACTGCAACCGCCGACTGCAGTGAGGCTCCACCCCAGAACCAGACACTGTTGACTGGCAGCCTGCCCTGTCGTTCACGTTCCGCATTCACTGGATGGGCATGCAGCAGCATCTGCAATTCGGTCATCAATCGCCGCCAGGCTCCCGTCTCGTCATTCCCGGGAAGAAAGGCGGACGCATTGCGATGCGCCAGAAAGGAAGGCGGATAGCTGGACAGTGCCCGGCCGTCCATGCCACTCATGAACCAGCGATCCGCAGCCAGGCGGCTGAACCGGAGGCCATCGGCGTGCAGGAAGGTGTTGATCGCGCTCAACAGTTCATCCGCTTCGGCATCCGTCAGTGCAAGCCTGCCACCGGGTATCAGTGTGGCAGTGTCCCGATCGGCGCGCAGGTGGATGGGATCGGCACATACTCTACCTTGCCCGCCGGGCGATGGATCGACCTGGCGAAGCTTATGCTGCGAAGACACGGACAATTCGGCGGCGGGCAGATGCACACCGTCCCACTGCGCCTGACCGAGCAGCACCGATAGCTGACCCTGCCAGGGTTGTGGCGGAAGCCCGTCTGCCCATTGCAGCCTGTCCCCGCCGGCCTCAGGTGAGAACCCCGGCACAAGCAAGGTCACTTTGTCTCCACCGTTCTTCATGACAGGGAACTCTTCTGCATAGGGGAACTCACACTCTGGGCATTACCGATACAATTCTGCCAGCTGTCTGCACACCGGTCAGCCGACTATCATACTCTGGTCGTGCATCTGTCGACCAACGAGGTGACTGGGCACAATCCGGGAGAGAAGACTAAAGAATGCAGAATCGCAAGCTACTCATCGCCATCATCGTCGTCCTGGTGGCCGCCTTCTTCATTTTTGACGTGGGTCGATTTTTCAGCCTGGAGTACATCAAGAGCGAACAGGCCGCGCTGGCCACTCTCTACGACACTCGTCCTCTGCTGGTCATCGCTGTTTTCTTCTTCGGCTATATCGCCGTCACGGCGCTTTCCCTGCCGGGTGCTGCGATCATGACACTGGCTGCAGGGGCCCTGTTCGGACTGTTCACAGGCACCATCATCGTCTCCTTCGCATCCAGTATTGGTGCCACGCTTGCATTCCTGGTGTCGCGCTACCTGCTCCGGGATACCATCGAAAGCCGATTTGGGGAAAAGCTCAAGACCTTCAACAGAAACATAGAAAAGGATGGTGCCTTCTACCTGTTCACGGTCCGCCTGGTACCGGTGTTTCCCTTCTTCCTGGTCAATCTCGTGATGGGCCTGACGCGACTGAAGACCGGGGTATTCTATCTCGTCAGCCAGGTCGGTATGCTGGCCGGCACACTGGTCTACGTCAATGCCGGCACCCAGCTGGCGAAGATCGACAGCCCGAGCGGGATTCTCTCACCCACCCTGCTGTTCTCCTTTGCCCTGCTGGGTATTTTTCCTCTCGTTGCGAAAAAACTGGTCGAGTTCTTCAAGGCACGCAAACGCTACAGCGGATACGAAAAACCGGACAGCTTCGACCAGGATATCGTCGTCCTGGGTGCAGGATCAGGAGGCCTGGTGACCTCGTATATCGGCGCGGTGGTCAAGGCCCGGGTAACGCTCATCGAGAAACACAGGATGGGTGGTGATTGCCTCAATACTGGGTGTGTTCCGTCCAAGTCACTGATTCGCAGTAGTAAACTGATGCACGACATCCGTCACAGCGACACCTACGGTGTGCAGAATGCCAGTGGTGAGATCGACTTCGCCAGGACGATGCAACGCGTGCATGGTGTCATCGCACAGATAGAGCCGCACGATTCTGCAGAACGTTACGAGGGGCTCGGCGTGAATGTGTTGATGGGTGAAGGACGTATCACCTCTCCCTGGACGGTACAGGTCGGCGACAAGACCCTGACCACTCGTAACATCGTGATCGCTACCGGAGGCTTACCGTTCGTCCCGCCCATCCCGGGTCTTGACAAGGTCGACTACCTGACCTCGGACAATCTGTGGGAACTGGATACCCTTCCCGCGCGGCTGGTGGTGCTGGGTGGAGGCCCGATCGGCTGTGAGTTGGCACAGGCATTCCGTCGACTGGGCAGCGAGGTTGTACAGGTGGAGCGAGGCTCACAGCTCATGAAGCGGGAAGACCCGGATGTGGCCGAGAGGGTACGTCAGCGCTTCGAGTCCGAAGGGGTGAACGTTCTGCTGGAAACCCAGGCAGTCGAAGTCAAATCGACGGAGGACGGTGCGCACCTGGTGTGCGAAAAAGACGGGGAGACTGTCAGCCTGCCTTTCGACCGGATCATCGTGGCCGTGGGGCGCAAGGCGAACACATCAGGATTCGGCCTCGAAGAACTGGGCATCAGCCTGACTGAACGGGGCACCGTTGCGACCAACGACTATCTGCAAACCGACTTTCCCAATATCTACGCCGTAGGTGATGTAGCCGGTCCCTATCAGTTCACGCATGTCGCTGCGCACCAGGCCTGGTATGCCGCCGTCAATTCACTGTTCGGCATCTTCAAGAAGTTCCGGGCCGATTACCGGGTCATCCCCTGGGCGACGTTCACCGATCCGGAAGTGGCCCGCGTCGGCTTGAACGAAACAGAGGCAAAGCAGAACGACACGCCTTACGAGGTGACCACCTACGGTATCGATGACCTTGACCGGGCCATTGCCGACAGCAGTGACTACGGTGTCGTGAAGGTGCTGACGGTTCCAGGCAAGGACAAGATCCTGGGCGTGACCATCGTGGGTGTGCATGCCGGCGACCTGATTGCCGAGTATGTTCTGGCGATGAAGCACGGGCTGGGCCTGAACAAGATCCTGGGTACCATTCACATCTACCCCACCCTGTCAGAATCCAACAAGTACGTGGCTGGCGAGTGGAAACGGGCACACCAGCCGGAAAGGCTGCTGGCCATGGTGGAAAAGTTCCATGCCTGGCGTCGCGGCTGACAAGCTTCCCGACCAGCCGGGTGCGGCCATATCATCCCGCTCAATTGCACAGAGCGAACAGTCTACCCGCACCGTGTAAAAGGGGACGACCCTTAGCAAAACAGAAAAGGGTCGTCCCGCAGCGCAGGACTTACTTGCGTCGGAAGACGCGCACGTAGTCGATCTCGAGCGCCGGGTTACCGAACTCGTTCAGATCGTTCTGGTTGGGGAAGCGCTCATTGGAGGATCGGCCCAGACCACCGGCATTGGTCGGGAAATTGGTCCAGTTACCACCCATGGCCAGGTTGAGCATCAGGTACAGCTCTTCGAAGTTGGCTTCGTTATTGACCATTTCACTCACCTGCTGCCCGTCGATGTACCAGACGACACGGCCGGGAGTCCAGTCAACAGCGTAGACATGGTAGTCATTGCTGTAGTCCGTACCCGTGTAGATCTGTCCACTGGGCTTGGGATGGACGAAGGTCGCATCGCCACCGTAGTTTGTCGACACGTTCTTGTAGTAATGGAAGGAGTTATAGACATACCAGGGAGCATGGCCGAGGTTTTCCATGATGTCGATTTCAGTACGCTGTGTACCTTCCCAGGCACGACGCTCATGGAACAGCCAGAACGCCGGGAATGTGCCCACGTGGCTGGGGATCTTGATGCGTGCTTCGAAGTACCCGTATTTCTGGCTGAACTTCTCATGCGTGGATATGGCACCCGACAGAAACGTCTGCTGTGCCGACATTTCGGACAGCGAACCATAGGTACGTTTGCTGTTGCTGGTTTTCAGCGGATTCTTCGCTGCGCGAATGGCGAGCCTGGATCCATCGAACTGAAACGGGTTGTACACAGGGACGATTTTTCTCTGGTGTTCCTGATCCGGCCCAAGCACGTTCACATAGAACTGGTCTTCACCATTGATCACCCGGTATTCATAGCGCGCACCATTGAATTCGCCGTCCCAGCGCAGCTGTGAATGCCAGCGATAGGGATTGAGTGCCGCACCATTGAATTCATCACTGAAGACCAGCTCGTAATTGCTCTTCTGATAAACCTCTGGATAACCGTATGAGGCCGGATCGATCATGCTCTGGACACTGGCGGCATTCTGGTCAGCCTGCGGCGGTGGCGGCGCGGAACCCTGGCTGCTCACGACTGAATTACTGCTGCTGGAATTACCGGCAGAGGTCACATTGAGCTTGACCGTTTTCGACTGCGCACTGCGCTGACCGCTGGCATCGATGGCCTTGACCGTCATCGAATGCTCACCGACCCACAATCCACTGCTGAGGTAGTGCAGATCGCCGGTTTCACCTGCATAGGCACCGTCGACCGTCACTTCGTATTTGCTGGCGCCGGACACACTGTCCCATTCCCACTTGACGCCGCCGTTGCCGGTTTCGTTGCCGCGGGTATTCTGTGGGGTCTGGATGCTGCCGCTGGCCTTGGCAGGCGTCGAAGTACTGCTCACAGAAGTGTTCTGTGAACCCGACTGTCCTACCACCGTGCTTTGACTGAAACTGGACGGATTGAACTGCGCATTGACCGTGATCTTGACGGTGTAGGTGCGGCCCGAATAAGACCCGTCCGAGCCAATGGCGCGAACGGTCAGTGAGTGATCACCCTGCCACAGGTTGCGGCTGTAATACTTCGTATCAGGGGTGGTGGCGCGAACGCTGCCGTCGAGCAGCACTTCGTACTGTGCTGCACCGGGAACACTGGCCCACTCCCACTTGACCGTGGATTGCGAGACCTCGGTCCCGCGGAGATCCTTCGGCGTGTTAATGGCCATGGCCAGAGAGGACAAACACCCATAGAGGACGAGCAACAGGCAGGACATTTTTACAAGCTTCTTACTGGTCATCGTTATCTCTTCTAAAGTCTCATTCGGCGCAGACGTTCATCAGGATGAGTACCTACCCTGGCCCCCTGATTCGAACTGACGCCCTTTGGTGTAATTAGCAGAAACCAGCCACGCGCAAACACCTTCTTGGCGTGATTGGCTTACAACGTATGAAGTAACAGGACTAACGGACTGCAACTGAATTGCGCGACTGAAAAGCGCGCAAGGTGAGTTCACTACAGGACGAAAGTCTAAAGGAAATGTTTCACGAAGCCCGCCATCAAGCCGTCTTAATTCGTGAAGATTTGGAAATGAAAGCCAGATAGATTTGGGTCAAAAAACCCTCAAGCCGACTATTTCCGTGAGTGCATAACTGTTATTTGTGACTATTCAGAAAGAATATGAGTCACTGACGCACCGCCAGACGGGGCATTCCAGATGGATTCCCGACACAGTTCTGCATCATCATGCAGACACCATGACAGCGGAAAAACCGCTATCCGGTTCAGGAAATAAGCTCAGGTTTTCCGAGATGAAAGCCCTGGCCGAAATCGATTCCGATATCGCGAACGGCATTGAGCAGCTGCGGTGACTCGACATAGGCGGCCACGGTTCGCTTGCCCATCGATTTGCTGATGTCACTGATGGCCTTTACCAGTGTGAAATCGGTCTGGTCATCGAGTATGTCCTTGACCAGGAGGCCGTCGATCTTCAGGAAATCCACAGGCAGTTTGCGCAGATAGGCGAACGATGACAGGCCTGAGCCAAATTCGTCGATGCCGAAACGGCAGCCAAAGGCGGCCAGCTCATTCATGAACTCACTGGCCTTGGAGAGGTTGGCAATGGCCGAGGTCTCGGTAATTTCGAAACACAGTCGACTCGCAGGTACCCGGCTGTGCCGGATTGAGGCAATGAGACGCGCTGCGAATTCCGGGTCGGTAAACGAGCCCGCTGACAGATTGAGTGATACGTGGCGGATGCTCTGCAGCAGCGCATCGTTGGCCGTCAGCCAGTCGAGGGTCAGCTCGATGGCACGTTCGTCGAGTGCAGCCACCAGCCCGTACCGTTCGGCGGTCGGCAGGAATGCCCGGGGTGCTACCAGTTCGCCATCGGGCATCTCCAGGCGCAGCAGCATCTCGAATCGCAGGCCATCGGGGTGTTTGTCCAGCGGCAGGATCTTCTGGCATGCAAGCTTCAGACGATCGGTCTCCAGTGCCGAGTTGATCTCCTCCACCCAGTGAGTCGCTACCTTGCGGTTGCTGGTGTTGCCCTCCCCTTCGCGATAGACCACCACCCGGTTTCGCCCCTCGTTCTTGGCGATATAGCAGGCAGAATCTGCCGCATTGAACAGTGACTGTATGCTCTCCCAGCGGTCATCGACGACAACCAGGCCGACGCTGACGCCTATCGTGAACCGGTTTTCCCGCCACAGGAACTGGAAGTTCTCGACTTCATGACGTATCTGGTTAGCCAGTTTCAACGCCTCGGGTACATCACACTTGTACAGCAGCACTCCGAATTCATCGCCACCGAGCCGTGCCAGCACATCGCTCTTGCGCACCAGGGAGTCGAACAGCTGCGTCAACTGGCGCAGCAACTCGTCACCGGCCTGATGACCGCAGGTATCGTTGACGATCTTGAACGAGTCCAGATCCATGAAGCACAATGCATGGGCCACACGACTCTGACGCGAGGCAGTCAATGCATCACTGACTGTATTTTCGAAACAGCGTCGGTTGACCAGGCCGGTCAGGGCATCATGATTGGCGTGATAGGCAGTGGATTCGGCGTGGCGTACGGTCGCACTCACATCACAGCCCACGCCACGATAACCAACGAATTCGCGTGCCGGGTTGAATACCGGAATGCCGCTGTAGCGCACCACCCGAGTATCGTTTCCGTTGGCCCAGCGGAATTCGAAATCGCGGAACGGCTGACAGTCATGCAGCTGCTGCAGATGCGCAGCCCAGTGAGACTCATCGTTCACGTTGGATGGATGATCGAGCAGTTGCGACATCGACCGCCCGATGATGTGTTCGCGTGGCAGACCCAGCACGGTACACAGACCATCGGAGACCACCCGAAACGTCAACTTGGCATCCAGCTCCCAGAAAAAATCCGCCGCTGCACTGGCGTAATGCCGGTAGCGTTGTTCGTTGGCCCGGATACGCCGCAGGTCGGCCAGTTGTTGTTTCAGCACGCTTGCCCGCTGCACAGGCGAGACACTGGGTGGTTGCTCGGTGATGGCAACGTCAACGAAAGAGAACAGGGTGGCGCGGGTCACTCCCCACTGCACATGAGTCACCCGTGCAATCAGTCGCAGCAGGCTGCCGGTCTGTGATCGTGCCTGTATATTGACCCGTTGTGCGCCAGGATGCACGGGTGCGCCGAGATCTGTCACTGCCACACTGACAGCTTTCGAGTATTCCTCTTTACTGAACAGATCCACTACCCGACCGTTGTCGATCAGGGCCTGGGCACTGGGATAACCGAACACGCGAGCAGCCATGTCATTGGCGAACAGTATTCGCTCATCGGCGACGATCAGGCTGCCCTGGATGCCGTCATTGACCAGCGTCTGATAGTCGATGGTCACGGCGGATCGAGGCGCATTGACGGCAGGCCCGCCAAGCAGGCGGATGTCGATTCCACGCACCTGGTTGTCCACGGTAATTACCGGTGTACGAACGATCATGGCCTGCTGGATTTCCTCGCTCAGGTCACCGATGTTCAGATCGATGGCACTGATATCGGCCTGGGCGGAGAAGATGGTCTGGCTGTCGAGCGCCATCTGCTCGCGCGCTATCTCGCCGGGAAACAGGTCGAAATCGGTCTTGCCGATGACATCGTTGGGTGAGTTCCGCCCGACACTGAGGGCGAATGCCATGGAACACGCCCGGTAGACCAGTCGTTCATCCTTGAGTGCCACGCGATCACTGGACTGGCCGAGCACCCCGCTGCGACTCAGCATCTGCACGATGATTCCACACTTGAGCTGCTGAATTTCACGAGGAGTCAGGCACCGTCTGATAGCGTCGGGAGTTCATTCGAGTATAGATTAAATCTCACCACTCAACCGATGCGCAGCAGACATATCGACGCCGAATAACCGTGACCTGTGACGCAGCTGCATTATGCACCACCCATCGGCATTCCCTCCTTCACAGATTGCGCCGATATTGCCCGCCCACCTCGAACAGCACTGTGGTCAACTGGCCAAGCGAACACACCTCGACGGCCTGTATCAGCGCGGAGAACACGTTCCGGCCATTGATAGCCGCATCCCGTACTTTCTGCAATGCCTCTGCCGAGCTGCCTCGATGCTTTTCATGGAAGGCGGCAAGGCGTCTGATCTGCTCATCCTTTTCTTCGGTCGACGAGCGTGCAAGTTCTATCGGCGGATGCTCATCGTCATCCGGGTTGATGAATGTATTGACACCGACGATGGGCAGTGACCCATCATGTTTCCGTTGTTCATACAGCATTGATTCATCCTGGATTCTGCCGCGTTGATAACCGGTTTCCATGGCCCCGAGCACACCACCGCGATCTGCCAGCCGGTCGAATTCCGCCAGCACGGCCTGTTCGACCAGCTCGGTCAGTTCCTCGATGATGAAACTGCCCTGGTTCGGGTTTTCGTTGCACGCCAGACCCCATTCGCGGTTGATGATGAGCTGTATGGCCATGGCGCGACGTACCGACTCATCCGTCGGTGTGGTGATAGCTTCATCGTAGGCGTTGGTATGCAGTGAATTGCAGTTGTCATAGACGGCTATCAGTGCCTGCAGGGTCGTGCGGATATCATTGAAGTCCATTTCCTGGGCGTGCAGCGACCGACCCGATGTCTGTATGTGATACTTCAGCTTCTGGCTGCGCTCGTCGGCGTCGTATCGCTCGCGCATGGCCACGGCCCAGATACGCCGCGCCACCCGCCCCAGCACGGTGTACTCGGGATCCATGCCGTTACTGAAGAAAAAGGACAGGTTCGGCGCGAACTCGTCCACGCTCATGCCCCGTGCCAGGTAACTCTCCACGTAAGTGAATCCGTTGGACAATGTCAGCGCAAGCTGCGTGATGGGATTGGCGCCTGCCTCGGCAATGTGATAACCGGAGATGGATACCGAGTAGAAATGTCGCACGTCGTGTTCGATGAACCAGGACTGGATGTCCGCCATCATCTTCAGGCTGAACTCGGTGGAGAATATACAGGTGTTCTGTCCCTGGTCCTCCTTGAGTATGTCCGCCTGCACGGTGCCACGGACGCGTCGATAGGTGTCACGCCTCAGTGCTGCCTGTTCATCACTGCTGGCAGGGCGACCATGTTCGGCCTCGAAAGCGTTCAGCTGCTGGCGTACCGCGGTCAGGAAGTAGAACGCCAGGATGGTCGGCGCCGGCCCGTTGATGGTCATTGACACCGACGTGGCGTGATCACACAGGTCGAAGCCGTGATACAGGGCCTCCATGTCGTCGACCGTGGCCACGGACACACCTGCATTACCTATCTTGCCGTAGATGTCAGGACGTACATCGGGGTCCTGTCCATAGAGGGTGACCGAGTCGAAGGCCGTGGACAACCGCTTGGCCGTGGCATGCTGACTGAGCGCCTTGAAACGCCTGTTGGTACGATGCGGCCCACCGGCACCGGCAAACATGCGAGTCGGATCCTCGCTGCTGCGTTTGAATGGAAACACCCCGGCGGTGAACGGGAAGCGACCTGGCAGATTCTCCCGGCACAACCAGTTGAGCAGATCACCCTGATCGGTATACCGCGGCAGTGATACCCGGGGTATCTGCGTTCCCGACAGTGTGGTGACCGTGGTCGGTGTGCATACCTCCCGGTCACCCACCCGTGTCACCAGCTCCGCAGAGCGATAAGCCGCACGCGTCGCCGGCCAGTCACCGAGCAACTGCCGGCAATGCGGGTCCAGTTGCCTGATCCGTGACTCCAGCAGGGAATTGATACATTTTTCTGCTACCGGCCAATCCTCCGCAGACAACGCCTCCTCTCCGGGCTGTTCCCCGGGCTTTTCCCCGGCCAGGTGAAGCAAGTCCAGCGTGCCCTGCAGTTGCTGGATTTCGCGGGCCAGGATCGCCTGTTCGGCGGTGTGACGGTGGTAGTTGCGTACGCAGGTGGCAATATCCGACAGGTAACGCTGAGCGGCAGCCGGGATGATGGACGACTGGCGACTGCTGGCCCTGACCTCTACCGCCGGCAGCGCACCTGCCTGCAGGACCAGCCCCCTGGCGCCGAGCAGGTCGCGCAGGCACTGGTACAAGGCTGTCACCCCGTCATCGTTGAAGCGCGCGGCTATCGTGCCGAACACTGGCATGTCATCGGCCCGCTGGTCAAAGAGTTCACGGTTGCGCAGCACCTGCTTGCGAACATCACGCAGTGCATCCTCCCCTCCCTTGCGCTCGAGCTTGTTGATGGCCACGACATCGGCAAAATCGAGCATGTCGATCTTTTCCAGCTGCGTGGCCGCACCGAATTCCGGCGTCATCACATACAGCGACACATCACTGATGTCGACGATGCCGGCATCGCCCTGGCCGATTCCTGGCGTCTCCACGATGACCAGGTCGACGCCGGTCACGCGGCATGCGGCCACCATGTCGCGTAGCGAGGTGGGCAATTCGGTGGCGGCATCCCGGGTGGCCAGTGACCGCATGAACAGCTTTTCATGCTCGATGGCATTCATGCGGATGCGATCCCCCAGCAAGGCACCTCCTGTCCTGCGGCGTGTCGGGTCTATCGCCAGCAGGGCCACCGACACCGAATCCTGCTGATCCAGGCGCAGGCGCCGGATCAGCTCATCGGTCAGCGACGACTTCCCGGCGCCACCGGTACCGGTGATGCCCAGTATCGGCGCAGGCTGCGCAAGCGAGGCTGCCCGGCCGCGCAACTGGTCGAGCGAGCTTGCATCCAGTGCCTGGTTTTCGATGGCGCTGAGCAATCTGGCCAGTGATCGATGCTGTTGACTGCCAAATGCCCTGGAGCCCGCGTTGGCGACTGCATGAGCGACAGCCTCGTTGAGATCTGACGCAGGCTGATCGAAGGCCAGCGCACGCGTATGGTCGATCATGTGATCGATCATGCCCTGCAAGCCCATGGACTGACCGTCCTGCGGTGAGAAGATGCGCGCCACCCCGTATTCCTGCAGGGCGCGGATCTCGTCCGCGACGATGACGCCACCCCCGCCGCCGAACACCTGGATGTTCGATGCGCCACGGTCACGCAGAGAGTCGACCATGAACTGGAAGTACTCGACATGGCCACCCTGATAGGAGCTGATGGCAATTGCCTGTGCATCTTCCTGAATGGCGGCGCAGACGATCTCCGCGACCGACCGGTTGTGCCCCAGGTGAACGACTTCCACTCCGGAGGCCTGCAACATGCGACGCATGATATTGATGGCCGCATCATGGCCGTCGAAAAGACTGGCCGCGGTGATGAACCGCAGTGGACGCTGACTGATACCCGGAACCAGAGACAGGGCAGCGTGGGACATGACAGGTGCTCCAGCGAGGTTACGCTCAAGCATGCCGCCTCTTGACGTTTACGTCAACGTCAATCTAATCTATGCGGATGAACGCTCCCTCCAGCGATGCCGAAGCCGAATTCTCCATAGCCGACCTGGCTCAGGATTTTGCCATTACGACACGCACCATCCGCTTCTATGAAGACAAGGGTCTGTTACAGCCGGCACGTCGCGGCAAGCACCGGGTGTATTCCCGCGCAGACCGGACCCGCCTGAAACTGGTGCTGCGCGGCAAGCGCCTGGGCTGGCCGCTGGACGACATACGCGAGATGATAGAACTGTATGATCTACCGGATGGCGAGCGCAGGCAGCTGAACGTCATGCTCTCCAGGATTCAGCAGAGTCGCTCGGTGCTGTTGCAGCAAAAAGCCGATATCGAACGGGCGCTGCACGAGTTCGACGACATAGAAGCGCGCTGCCGCCGGCAACTGCACGAACAATGACCACTCAGGCGGTGTCCTTCGTCAACCACCCGGACTTTCACAACCCATGAACCTGATTCCCAGAGACCCCGTTGTGATCGTCGACGCCGCGCGTACACCGATGGGTGGTTTTCAGGGCGATCTGGCGGCCGCCACCGCACCACAGCTTGGTGCCGTCAGTATCCGCGCAGCGCTGGAGAGGGCCGGCGTTGCCGCCGACGATGTAGACGAACTGCTCATGGGATGCGTGCTGCCGGCAGGGCTTGGCCAGGCACCGGCCCGACAGGCATCCCTGGAGGCCGGGCTGCCGCAATCGGCCGGATGCACCACGATCAACAAGATGTGCGGCTCGGGCATGAAGGCCGTCATGCTCGCACACGATCTCCTGCTCACCGGCAATAACGCCGTGATGGTGGCGGGCGGCCTCGAGAGCATGAGCAATGCACCCTACCTGCTGCCCAAGGCGCGCCAGGGGCTGCGCATGGGGCATGCCGAACTCAAGGATCACATGTTTCTCGATGGCCTCGAAGATGCCTATGAGTCGGGCCGCCTGATGGGCCACTTTGCCGAGGCGACGGCGACCCATTACCAGTTCACCCGCGAGGCTCAGGACGCCTATGCCATCACCTCCCTGGAGCGTGCCCGACGGGCGATGGAGGCGGGCACGTTCGACGCGGAAATCGCACCGGTCACCATCAGCACCCGACAGGGCGAGCGGCTCATACGATTCGACGAGCAGCCGCCCAAGGCTGATCCGGGTCGGATACCCGAGCTGCGTCCCGCGTTCAGCAGGACGGGTACCGTGACGGCCGCCAACGCAAGTTCCATATCCGATGGCGCGGCCGCGCTGGTACTGATGCGTCTGTCAGAGGCCGAAAAGCGTGGATTGAGGCCGCGCGCCCGCATACTGGCACACGCCAGCCATGCCCAGGAGCCGGCCTGGTTCACCACAGCACCAGTGCAGGCGATGGAAAAACTGCTGGAGCGGCTGGACCGGCAGGTCGACGATATCGATCTCTTTGAAATCAATGAAGCATTTGCCGTGGTGGCCATGGCAGCCATGCACGAGCTTCGCCTGCCCCATGAGAAAGTCAATGTGTTTGGCGGAGCCTGCGCTCTGGGTCATCCGATCGGCGCCTCCGGCGCACGCATTCTGGTGACCCTGATCAATGCACTGGAACACCACTCGCTGAGTACCGGCCTGGCATCGATATGTATCGGTGGTGGCGAAGCGACGGCCTTGGCGATCGAGCGCATGACATGACGAGCGTCAGCTGTCCCAGCCGACCATCATCACGTTTTCCAATCGGAGTGACCCATGAGCCAGCAGATAGATTTCTACTTCGACTTTTCCTCACCCTACGGCTATCTGGCCAGCGAACGGATCGAGGGCATCGCCAGCAGGCAGGGCCATCTGGTCATCTGGCACCCCATTCTGCTGGGTGCCGTCTTCCGCGTCACCGGCCAGGGACCGTTGACCGAGATTCCCGTCAAGGGTGGCTACGCAATCCGGGATTTCCAGCGATCGGCACGGGAACACGACCTGATCTACTCACATCCTGAGGTATTTCCCGTGGGTGCCGTATCCGCGTGTCGAGCCACCCTGTGGTTGCGCGACCATCAGGACCCCTCTGTACAGGCGAAAACCGGCCAGTTCGTCCATGCCGTATACCGCGCCTACTTTGCGCAGGGACAGGACATCACGCAGGCTTCCGTGATCGCAGAGCTTGCTGATTCCCTGCAACTGGATTCACAGGCGCTGCTTACCGCCCTGGCGAACCAGGTGCTCAAAGACGCCCTGCGCCGGGAAGTTGATCAGGCAATCGACAGGGGGGTCTTCGGCTCGCCCATGATGTTCATCGGCGACGAACCCTTCTGGGGGCATGATCGACTGGAGCAGCTGGAACGGTGGATCAGCAGTGGTGGCTGGTGAGCAGGTTCCTGAGCAGCATGATCAGGCACGGCGCCTGGCGATGCTGGTCATGTTGCTGCTGGCGCTGCATGTGCTCTTCGGCATCACTGGCATCATGGGTGTGCTGATCGCCCACACCTCGATGGACAGAACTGCGGGCACGCCCTACCAGTCCCAACTGCGCTGGCTGATCATCACATTCTGGACAGCTTTCACCGGCTATGCCGTGGCACTGGGACTGTGGTTCCGGACGGACTCATTCTGGCCTGTGTTGATCGTGATGGCCTATGTAGCTTATCGTCTCGCACGGTGTCTGCAATACTGGCTGCATGGTCGCCCCATCCCCGGGCGTTACTGAGCCTCTCCATTAAACAAACCCGGAACCGTCATGCCATGGCCTACCTGAAAACCGAAACCGACAAGCGCGGTGTGTCCACGATCACCTTGAATCGTCCGGAGAATCACAATGCCATGGATCGCGGCTTCATCGATGAATTCAGCCAGGCTTTGGGGCACCTGAACAGCAATACGCGGGTGCTGGTGATCACCGCAAGCGGCAGGCATTTCTGCGGTGGCGCGGATATCAAGTGGATGAGAGCGTCGGCTGAACTCAGTGAAACGGAGAACATGGCCGATGCCATGGCGCTGTCCAACCTGCTCGAGACGCTGAACGCCTTCAGCAAACCGACCATCGCCCGGGTCAGCGGTGCAGCCCTGGGTGGCGGTACCGGACTGGTCTGCTGCTGTGACATCGTCGTCGCCGACGACACCGCGCAGTTCGGCTTTCCCGAAGTGCGGCTGGGCATACTGCCGGCAACCATCAGTCCCTACGTCATCGCGGCGATCGGCCCGCGGCTCGCCCGCCGGTATTTTCTCACCGGAGAGCGCATCGACTCCCTCGAGGCCTATCATCTGGGCATGATTCACGATGTCTGCTCCGCAGATACCATACAGCGCCATGTCGAGGATCAGATCAGTGCGCTTCTCGAAGGTGGCAGTGAGGCACAAAGTGCCACCAAACAGCTGATCAGGGATGTCACCCATCGCCCTGTCGACGAGACGCTGCGGACCGAGCTCGCCCGGAGGCTGGCCCACATACGCGCAGGCACAGAAGCCCAGGAAGGACTCAAGGCGTTTCTGGAGAAGAGGCCTGCCCGTTGGCAAACTTCCTGACACCAGCCATTTTGCCGATCGGATCGGGCGGGCACTGGACCATTTCACCGTCCAGATAACAAAAAGCTAGATCAGCCCGTCGTTTTAAACAATACTAGAGGTCCCTATCTGGAGGTAACATGCGATGACGACGAAGTTGGTAATTGGTCTGGACGGGCATGGTTCGGGAGACCGGGCGGTGGAGTATGCCAGTGGGCTGGCCAAGCTGATCGGTGACTGTGAGCTGTTGATAGTGTATGTCGTCGAATGGTCGCCCTACTCCTTTCAGACGCCTGAAGAGAATGCTGAACGGCACAAGCGGCGCGAGGAGGAAATTACCAAAGCTCATGAGCGCGTCGTCGATCCGGCCGTGGAAAAACTCGTCCAGGATGGACACAAGGCTCGTGGCATCGTCCGGCACGGTGACGTGGCCAACACACTCAATGATGTCTGCGTGGAAGAGAACGCACAGCAGATCGTCGTGGGTCGTTCCTCGGAAGGCGGTTTTACCAAACGCCTGTTCGGCAGTTCCACGGTCAACCTGGTGCTCCACGCCAGTGTGCCCGTCACGGTTATCGGATGAGGCCACTATGCACATGAGATTCCTCTACCGAGTATTGCTTGGCTGCGCCGCTTTCCTGCCAATGGTCAATACGGCCATGGCCCAGGAGGCGATGACGATCGACCAGAAGGTCAATGAGACCTTCGCCACCTTCACCGGCCCGTTCGTCAGCCTGATCTTCGCCCCCTTACCCGGAACCTCGTTTCCCTGGATCGTCCTGTGGCTGGTGGTCGCTGCCACCATCTTCACCCTCTACTTCGGTTTCGTCCAGGTGCGCTATTTCACGCATGCGATATCGCTGGTCAAGGGTGATTATTCGGACCCGCATGATGCCGGTGAAGTCAGTCACTTCCAGGCACTGGCTACCGCGCTGTCAGGTACCGTGGGTCTGGGAAACATAGCGGGTGTCGCGGTGGCGGTTGGCATCGGTGGTCCAGGGGCTACCTTCTGGATGATACTGGCCGGCCTGATGGGCATGGCCTCGAAATTCACCGAATGTACCCTTGGTGTCAAGTACCGCAACGAATACGCAGACGGTACGGTTTCCGGTGGTCCCATGTACTACATGTCCAAGGGATTCAAGGAGCTGGGTCTTCCAGGTGGGAAATTCCTCGCGGTGCTGTTTTCAATCTTCTGCATACTCGGGGCACTAGGTGGCGGCAACATGTTCCAGGCCAACCAGGCACACGCACAGATCTCCGGCATCGTCGGTGATTACCCTGGCTGGATTACCGGACTCGTTTTCGCCTTCGTCGTCTACATTGTCATCGTCGGTGGCGTGAAATCCATCGCCCGCGTGACCGAGAAGGTCGTCCCCTTCATGGGCATCCTGTATGTGGGTGCGGCCCTCGTCATCCTGCTGGTCAATTACGACCAGATTGGCTGGGCCTTCGGTCAGATCTTCGCCGGTGCCTTTACCGGCCTGGGTGTAGCCGGCGGTTTTGTCGGTGCGCTGATCCAGGGCTTCAAACGGGCAGCGTTCTCCAATGAAGCGGGGGTTGGTTCCGCCGCCATCGCCCACTCGGCGGTGCGCACCAAGGAACCGATAACCGAGGGCTTCGTCTCACTGCTGGAGCCGTTCATAGACACGGTAGTGATCTGCACCATGACCGCCCTGGTGATCACGATCTCCGGTCAACTGATCGTCGATCCTGCAACCAATTTGTATTCGCTCAATGAGGCAGGTAATGCCATTGCCACCATCGACGGCAATTCAGGTGTCGCCCTGACATCGGCCGCCTTCGGTTCCTCCATCAGCTGGTTCCCCTATGTCCTGGCCATTGCGGTGATATTGTTTGCCTTTTCCACCATGATCTCCTGGTCGTACTATGGCTTGAAGGCCTGGACTTACCTGTTCGGGGAAGGCAAGAAAACCGAGGTCGTCTTCAAGCTCATTTTCTGCGTGTTCGTCGTCATCGGTGCGGCTGCGAACCTGGGCCCTGTCATCGATTTCTCGGATGCGGCGATATTTGCCATGGCCGTGGTCAACATCACGGCGCTGTATTTCATGATGTCAATCGTCCGTAAGGAACTGGCCTCCTATTCGGCCCGGTTGAAGAGCGGCGAGATCGTGAAATTCAAGCATTGAACGCCTAGCAACCGCACCACGGTTGACCCGCAGCATCCCGCTGCGGGTCAACCCTCCTGCATGGCCTGGTCAAAGCAGGGGCCTGCTTTTTCTTCGGTGAATCCAGCCTTGGCAAATACGCTTTTCGGACAGGATTCCAAAACACGGTTCTGCAGGTTCTTCGGGCTGATTTCCGCAGGCAGCGGCAGCAGGCACTGGGCAATGGCCGTCTCGGAAAGTTTGAGGCAGGTTCCCGTCGAGAAGCCCATGCAACTGGCAAATGAGTCCGATTGACAGAGCACGGAAAACTGGTTCCGGGCCATCTCCACGAGCAGGGTCCGCGGTATCATCTCCTGCGAACTTGCCAGGTCACCGCCGACTATGACCAGCGAGGCGATACCGGCGACAGCGATGCGCCTGGACAGAGTTCTTCGGCAGGCTGTCAGTGATGTCGGACTGGTCATGGGGATCATCGGTTCAGGAATGGCAGGAGATCGTCAGTATACGTGCGATACAAACGTGCCGGCTGTCGAGTTCGCAGTTTTCAAACACTCCAGCCGATGAAAAAATACCGATGCGCAAAAGCGCAGTAAACTGGGGTTTGCAATAGCCGGTACCCGCAACATGAGTCTGAAGAACAAGAAATACTGGCTCTTTGATATGGACGGCACACTGACGCAGGCCATGCACGATTTCGATGCCATGCGCCACGAACTGGGCCTGCCGGTCGGGGTGCCGATTCTGGAAGCACTGGCCGCCATGGAACCCGCCCTCGCCCGGGAAAAGCGCCAGGCGCTGGATGCCATGGAACTGCGCATGGCAGCGGCTGCCGCAGCGCAACCGGGCAGCATGGAACTGTTGTCCCACCTGCAGGATAAGGGGTCCATGCTGGGCGTAGTGACGCGCAATGGCCGGCAGATCGCAAAGGTGACGCTGGAGGCCTGCGGTCTGGGGCATTTCTTCGCTGAGCAGAGTATCGTCAGCCGGGACTGCTGCACGGCGAAGCCCGATCCGGCAGGTATCCACCTGCTGTTGTCACGGTGGTCTGCAGAACCTGCCGAGGCGGTCATGGTCGGGGACTATCTGTTCGATCTGCAGGCAGGCCACAGCGCAGGGGTGACGACGGTCCACCTGGATGTCGACAACGCTCGCCTCTGGCCTGAGATCACCAGCGTGTCAGTCAATTCCCTGCACGAATTGACGCAACACCTGGTCTGATACACACTGGCAGCACACTGGTCCAGTGAGCGGACGACCACGCGGAAAATCATCCATGAGCGACACCTCATTCAACGGGCAGACAGCCATCATCACCGGAGGTGCGCAGGGGATCGGCGGCGCCGCTGCGGCTCAGCTGGCCTCACTGGGTGTACGCATAGCCGTGTGGGACCTGGATCTCGAACTGGCGCAGGCCAGCGCAGCCTCCTTCGCCAATGACTCGATAGCCTGCCAGGTTGATGTCTCCCGCTGGGATCAGGTGCAGAACGCCTACACGGCGACACGCGCAGCGTTCGGGCACGTCGACATACTCGTCAATGCAGCCGGTATTGCCGGTTCCAACGCGTCGGTGGCAGACTATGACGTCGAGGAATTCCAGCAGATCATCACCATCAATCTCACCGGTACCTTTCATGTCAACAAGGTCGTGGTTGCCGATATGCAGGCCCGTGATTACGGGCGGATCGTCAACATCGCATCGGTTGCCGGCAAGGAAGGCAATCCCAATGCGTCCGCCTACTCAGCCTCCAAAGCCGGAGTCATCGGACTGACCAAGTCATTGGGCAAGGAACTGGCCGGCGTCAACGTTGCCGTCAATTGCATTACCCCGGCAGCCGCACGGACCCGCATCTTCGACCAGATGAAGCAGGAGCACATCGATTACATGCTCAGCAAGATTCCTCGCGGGCGGTTCCTGGAACTGGATGAGGCCGCCGCCATGATCACCTGGCTGGTCTCCCGGGAAAACAGCTTTACCACCGCTGGTGTTTTCGATCTCTCCGGGGGCCGGGCAACGTATTGATGGCCAGTGGCCCCATAGCCCACCGACCCTGAGTTTGACGTCGCATGCGAGTTCACGAGTTCCGATCGCACACGGGAGGACGATAATGAAACACACCTGGCGATGGTTCGGTCCGCAGGATCTGGTCAGCATCGATGACATCTGTCAGGCAGGTGCAAAGGGGGTCGTCTCCGCCCTGCATCACATTCCCAATGGCGAGACCTGGAGCGGGGATGAGATCAGTCAGCGTCAGCGGGAGATTGCCCGCAGGGGCGATGGCCAGCCCTCGAACCTGGCCTGGGATGTGGTCGAGAGCGTACCGGTCTCCGAAGCCATCAAGAAACAGGATGGTGACTGGCGAGCTCACATCGACAGCTACAAGCAGACGCTGACGCACCTCGCGCAGGCAGGCATCAGGACGGTCTGCTACAACTTCATGCCGATACTGGACTGGACACGCACGGACCTGCAATGGACTCTGCCGCATGGCGGCACCTGCATGCGTTTCGACCTGGTCGATTTCGCACTGTTCGATATCCATCTGCTGGGCCGGACGGGTGCATCCGAGGACTATCCCGAGGCCGTCCGTGAGGCCTGTGCGCGCAGACTGGGCGGCATGGACGACACGGCACATCGGCGATTGCAGTCAGCGATCGTGTGCGGCCTGCCCGGCGCCAATCAGGAGCTGAGAATCGAGGATGTCCGCCAGCTGCTCGCCCAGTACGATGCCATCGATGCCGATCGCCTGCGCCGGCACCACCACCAGTTTCTCGAATTGGTTGCACCACACGCTCAGAGCCTGGGGATGGGCTTGTGCTGCCATCCTGACGATCCGCCCTTTTCACTGCTGGGCCTGCCGCGAGTGGTATCCACGGAGACGGATTACCAGGCCATGCTGGATGCCGTGGACCTCAGGGCCAACGGCATCACCCTGTGCAGCGGCTCGCTGGGTGTGCGCGCCGACAATGACCTGCCTGGCATGATGCGACGACTCGGATCGCGCGTACACTTCGTGCATCTGCGAAATGTCAAACGTGACGGCGACGAGCTGCCGTGTTCGTTTTTCGAAGCAGAGCATCTGGACGGTGATACCGACATGGTGGAGTTGATTGCCGTCATTCTCGCGGAGGAAAACAGGCGTCACGATGAAGGCCGGGAGGACTGGCCTATCCCTATGCGACCCGACCACGGACAGGACATACTCGATGATCTGGGTCGCCGGACCCAACCAGGCTACCCCTCCATCGGCCGGCTCAAGGGCCTGGCCGAACTGCGTGGTGTGGAACGCGCCCTGAGTCACCGACAGGCCACCCTGCACGCACAGCACTGACGCGGCCGGTAACCCGGCCGGCACCGGTCAACACCATGATCAGCAGCAGCCAGCCGGACACGAATCCAAGGCCACTTCCCGAGGAGCCACTGCCACCTGGTGTCGGCAGATCGCCGTCTTCGTTATCATTACCTTCGCCGTTACCATCGACTTCAACTTCACCTTCGCCCTCACTACCGCGTTCATGATGAGTGGCGGCGAATGCGACCGCGTCAGCGATGGCCAGCGCGACCTGCTCACGCGAAGCCTCACTGCCCGATGGACACAGGTCGGTCGGTAGGCCGACACCCGCCAGGCATACGTCCAGTGCATGCTGGCCTTCGCGGATGAGTTGTAATTGCGAGTCGGTACCGCAGGCGATACGCTGGCGCAATTCGCCCGGCTCAGCAACCGGCGAGGCCAGCCCCAGCAACTCCCGTCCGGCCAGTGCATCACACAGTCGCACGGACTGGCGAGCTTCCACCAGTGAATCGCGCAGGCCGTGAACCATGAACATCGGCGGCACCACCAGGCCATCCCCGGCTATCCGCTGCGGAAAACTGTTCTCCGGAACCGGCGAGGCGCTGATGTCCACCTCGGCCACACTGACACCCAGTACCCTCTCGAGAATCCCCAGACCCTGTTGATCAGTATAGAAACCCTGTTGCGCACGCAGGGCAAAGTCGGTGAAATCAGCGGGCGGGTAGAACAGGATGGATGCTGCGACCGCCGATGATTCATTGACCGCCAGAGACAGTGCCAGGTGCGCGCCGGCGGACTGGCCGAACACCACGGGTACAGGGGCACTGCCGAACTCCGCTGCGTGTTCCCGTACCCAGGCAAGCGCCGCCGATGCATCATCGGCTATCTCCCCGATGGTCGCCTGGTTGCAGGCAGCGCTGCCCTCGGCATTGCCAAGCAGGCGATAGAACGGAGCGTAGACGACGAATCCCTGTTCGACATAGTGCGGAATCGTCAGCTCGAGCCCGAGATAGCCGAAACCCCGGGCACTCCAGCTTCCGCCATGCAGTGCCAGCAACGACGGTTGCAGGGGACCTGCCTGCAGCGGGCTGGCCGAGTAGATGCGCATCTCCAGCGAGCAGGTTCCAACCGCAGACTCGAGCCTGCGGTAGATTCGCCGCTGCAGGTAAGGCTGGGTTACCCCGTCCAGCGAGCGAGCGCCGAAATCGAGGCGGCTGCCGGGGGTCAAGGTCCAGACTGGCGACTCGATACCCTGCCCTTCGCCCAGGGTGCCTGGATCAAACAGCGTTGCACAATAATCGGCCAGAGTCGACGGTCGGAATGCCAGTGGGTTTTCGCAACCGGCGTCACTGAAATAGTCGCGCGGCTGCTCATCCGGCACTCGGCTGAGGCA
>JABDKN010000181.1 GCA_013002205.1 Granulosicoccus sp. | reverse complement strand
GATCCACACTGACCAGTCCCGCTTGAACCCTCGGGCAGCTCATGCTGGCGGAGTAGCGACGTGCAGGAGTATCCAGGCAATCTACCGGTAGCCCGCTCCGTTACTGGGTGCGGGGTGCGGGGTGCGGGGTGCGCGGTGCGGGGTGCGCGGTGCGGGGCGATAGGCGCGGATTATACCTATAGATAGTTTATCGCCCGCTGAAAATTGCGGTACCCACTCCCTGATAGAATCGGTCTTGACACGGGTCAGGGTGAAGAGTGCCATGAGCGCAATTTACATCGGTCACTGCGACGCAGGCTGTGTGCCGGCCGCACCGGCATCGTTCCTGGCACCATTTCACAATGTCGCCGGCAGCAAGGCACTGAAGAACCGGGTCAGTTTTCGCGACGATGATCGCAGCACATGGCGTCGTTTCAAGGAAATCAGTAACGCAACGTTCACTGTCAGTGACATCCATTCGTTCCTGCATGCAGCAGGCTTCATGCCCAGGGAACGTCAACTGCCGGTATTTGATTACGTTACGCAGTCGGCCATACGGCTTTTCCAGGAGTATCTGCGGAGCATCGAAGGCCATGCGGAGTTGAGACCCGACGGTATCGTCGGGCAACAGACATACCAGCACATGAAGCGCTGGGAACGGGAAGGAAAGGTGTGCACCTGGGCTGCCGGTGAGAGCCCGTCAGATGAATACATTACCTGGTTGAGTGCGCTGAACCGGGCTAAATCCGTCTATGCAGATAAACGGCCCGACATACTGAAACAGGTCGATGATTATCCGGGAAAGAGTGACACCCGCAAGCTCGATGACTGGACATTCGGCACGGATGACATACATTTGATTGGCCTGCGTTCCGGTGAGAATCTCAGTGAGAAACGACGTCGGAGCAATGACATATTCGTCCTGCTGATCAACGGTCTGGTCTTCAAGTTCTGGGGGTCGACAGATCCCAGCACGACGATGACCAGTCGCAGCGACGAGGCGTTCCTGGTTGAAGGTCAGCACAAGTACCGCTTCAGCTGGCACAAGGTGAGTGACGCCAGTAAAATCTACAGGGCGCTGCGCCCCTATCAGCATGGTGTGCTGGTGTGTCGCGACCGGGATGGCGATGATGCCCTGACAGACGCTGATGTCGCACACGGGCTGGACGCGACACCCAATCCTGTGATCAACATACACTGGTCGGGAATCGGGTCAGCCAACTGGTCAGCCGGCTGCCAGGTAATCGCCGGCAGAAGTTATATCAACCCGACAGGTGATGTCATCGATTGTTCATCCTTTGCCGCCACCGGATACCGCGAGCTTAATCGGGAACACCGCAAGACCAAAGGTGCCTACAATATGCTGGCTGACCTGGTGTTGTGTTATGCACCACCATCGGTCGATTACCTTCTCTACACGCTGGGCCGGGATGAATCGCTGTTGTTATCCGAGTCCTTTGATGCAGATTACCTGCAGCGTACGTTTGCATCGATGCAGGTTTAACCTCGATGAGGTTAACCCCCTGCCTGCACAAGCCAGGGGGTCTACTGCACAGCCGGACAGTTCCGGGGATGACAGACTGTTTAGTTGCGACGCACCTTGGTTTGGGCACTCGCCTCATTATTGGTCGGGTTAATGTCTCCCGAGGCCATGACCGAGGCATCGAACGTAATGGTGGTCACCTTATCAGCGGGCGCTGTCCAGGGTAGTTCCAGCGTTATGGGATTACCAGGAATGAGCCCGTCAAACATTTCCATGAATGGCCCGATGACTTCACCGCGATTCGTGGTGCCCAGAATACTGACCGCACCGTCCGCAACGGCGGGACCACTGTTCGACAGCGTGACGCTGACGGTGGAGGCTTCGCCCAGCAACACACGTTCAGGCGCTGCGAAGGCCGTGATCGACACGTCGTAATCATTACCGTTTACCGGACCTTCACCTTCGTATTCTATCTGCAGCTGCGCAGAGAACAGGGCCGTGCTCTTGCGATCGCCCTTGATATACACCGCCAGGTCGAAATCGTCGGTCATCGGCAGGCCGTTTGTCGTCACTGGTGTACCGCCGCTGGCCTCAGTGGCCACTTCGACGAATTGATTGGCGCTCACATCGACCCAACCCCTGCTGGTCGACAGCGGGGAAGGCGCATCATTGGCCTCTTCGTCCCAGTCGAGCAGGTTGATCACGGTGGTGGCAGGCTCGCCCACTTCGTACTTGATGTTCTCGCTGGTGAACGGTGGCTCACTGCACTCGATGGCAGGTATTTCAAGTCCGGGGATATCCTGGCCGAACTTGTTCGCCCGCAGGCGCCAGCGCGGTCCGGACACCAGTTCACCGAGCGAGTCATTCGGCAGCAGACTGCCGACGAACTGTTTCACCAAAGGATCCGTGGAGGTATTGTATGACCACTCAAACGGATCGCGTTCAATGGTGGTGTAGTACGCGTTGGTAAAACCTTCTATCAGATCGGATGAGAATGGCAGTGGATCCCCTTCCTCGACCGAGTCCCGGACATTCTTGAAGTATGTTCCTGTGGCCAGAAAATCCGGGGCGGGAGCTCCCTCTTCATCGATCAGGTCGCCATCACCCTCGTAACAGCTGCGGGTGGAGGTCCAGTTACCTTCACTATCGATCTCATAGGATGGTTTTCGCCCCGTCGCAGCTTCATTTTCCAGATCCTCCGGCCGCAGCTGATCATTCGGGTTGTTGGTGATCCAATGGTTCACGATCAGGTGCGCACGAGTCACCTGGAAATCCGCATCAGCTACCTTCCACTCCTCGGGCAGGGCCAGACGCGCGTAGAGCCGGATATCATTCGGCCTCTTGATCAGGCCACCCCATCGATACAGGGGTTTTCCATCATCCTTGAGGGTGACCGAATAGTCCTCGCTGACTGCGATGTCGGCCAGTACTGTCGTATTGTCATTGGCCTCCATCTGAACGCCAGGTGTCACGTTTGTCAGCTGACCATTTCCAATGATGGTCAGGTTATCGTCCAACGCCGCATCACTGCAATCAAGGGGTGGTGGCGGGTTAACGACACCTGGTGGAAATCCCAGCACCGCCTGTTCACCGGTCAGGGGATCCGCAAATCGGTAGGGAACCACTTCGTGGCAGGTCAGTACGTGCTCCATAACCGTGTAATGCTCGGTCGAACATTTCACCGAGGTACCACCCAGACCCTGGCACCAGGTGCCCAATGGCGGTTTGACCTTGTAGGTGTCCGTGGCTGTATTGGAAATCTTCAGGCCGACCACCGACCCGCCGGATTCGATATTACCGACAAAGCCCTCGTTGTAGTCCCCATCTTTCGACTTGGTTGCCGCGCCCAGAAAATCCACCACGTAGAATCCGAATTCACTGTCCACCGGATACAGGGTGACCCCCTGCTTGTCAGTGACCGGTGCAATGCCTGTCGGGCAGGTATCGGTCAACCCGCAGATGATGTTGGTCTGGTCCGGGACTGCACCCGCCGGTCCATAGGTGCTGCCATCGAATCCCCCCATGACGTCGTTCACCGAAAAAATATGCACCGGTGAATCGTAGGCATACGTCGTCATCGGCACACTGCCCAGCAGGGCACTGGCCAGCAAGGCACTGCCGGTTGTCGTCAGGGACGGTTTCGTTCCCGGTGGTATTAGTTTGATCATTGATTGTCCTTTCTCTGGTGGGTGTGAAATTGCGGGCAACCGGATAGCGCAATCGAAAATACTGACTGCCCGGACGGTATGGGGTTTTCAGATACGCTCTGGATAAAACCTTGAAGGGTTATCGAACACGACTACTCGGCAGAGCTACCGTGTGGCAGTAGATTGTCCATGGCTGGCGTTCGCCCACCGCTGGACTGCAGGTGAACGTACACGGTATCCCAGCTGTCGGACTGAACAAGCAGTGCGTTGCTGTCCAATTCGAGATCGACATCCTGCAGGCCGTCGACCTGCCGGAACTCGGTGTCCTGATCAGTCAGATTCCGGTAGAACACACTGCCTGTCATGTGTCCATCGATACTGTCGGTGACCCACTGCAGGCGCAGCTGATACCAGTCGGCCGTGGCGTCACCAGGACCCAGTGCTGCCTGCAGAACCTGACCTTTTCCGGCTCCCTGCAGCTGGAAATTACCGTCGACGATACCAAACAACGGCCCCGTCTCACCGGCTGCCGGCGATACGATGCCATCGCCATCGGCATCGCTGCCAAGCGCCATCAGGGCCATACCCTCTGCGGTCAGATCGAACTGCATAAAATGACCGTCGTCACTTGAAGTAAAACCCGGGAACGCGAAAACATCGTCGTTCTGCCGGCTCAGCTCCACCGGGGCATTCAATGCAGTTTCAAGTAGAGGCTCGACTACCTGCGTGCCGTTGCTGGCAGTGGCATCCAGCGATACCACGGCCTGGCCGCTGCCCTCATGATCACGCCAGTTGTCCTGACCATCAATAAAGGCATTTTCAAGCAGTGATTCAAAATCGACTACTCCATTGAATGGTATTGATTCATCCTCCAGCACTTGTCCGTCGTCGTTGCTACTGCAACTCGATGACAACACAGCGATCAGGACGAAGAGGCAAGTGTGGCAGAGGAATCGATAACTGCTGGTGGGCATGCTGGCTCCATGTTGACGGGGACGCTCAGGCAGATGATTGATTCATACCGCCTTGTTCAACATTTGAAGCGCAATGACTGCAGCCATCATTGATTCGAATCAAATCTCCCGGCAATCGGGAAACTTGCCTACGCTCTGGCAATGTAGGTGTTTAACCTCAAGCCGTAGCTGCTTAACCTCAATGGGACCACATAATCCGCCAGGAAATCGCCTGCGGCGCCTGCTATAGTGGCTAAAGCAGCCGTGCGCGCAGGCTAGCTGGCTGGATCACGGTCACGTGGCGTGAGGTTTCGACACGGCGTGCAATGAGATGGTTATTTGACACCCGAGGTGCGATCACCCATGAAAGTCGCTGGTTCAGTGCACCATGTATTCGCTTGGCGTATTCTCCACGATGTATTTGGTCGCCTCGTAGATGCACGTCCTGATCGCCTTTTCCATGGGTGTCTTTGCATAGCCGCCCAGTGAACCGGACAG
>JABDKN010000126.1 GCA_013002205.1 Granulosicoccus sp. | reverse complement strand
GGGCCGTACTGGGCATCTTCGGTGGACTGCCGTTCTTCCTGTATTCGGCGCTGGACCTGTCGGTAGCCGCTGCCATATTCGAGTCCATGTCCGGCCTGACGCCCACCGGCGCAACACTTATCGTGGGGCTGGATCTGTTACCACGATCAATCCTGTTCTACCGCTAGCAGATGCAGTGGCTGGGGGGCATGGGAATCATCGTACTCGCCATTGCAGTATTACCAATGCTGGGCATCGGCGGCCAGCAGCTATTCCGGGCGGAGACCCCGGGTATCAGCAAGGACAAGCTGACACCACGCATCGCCGGCACTGCCAAGGCACTGTGGTATATCTACTTCGGCCTGACCGTCACCTGTGCGCTCGCCTACTGGGTAGCCGGGATGAGCATCTTCGATGCCATCAGCCACAGCTTCTCGACGGTGGCCATTGGCGGATTTTCAACCCACGACAACAGCATCGGTTACTTCGACAGTGCCCTGATCGAGATGATCGCGGTGGTCTTCATGCTGATTTCCGGGGTCAACTTTGCCCTGCATTTCACCGCTGCCCGGCGTTTGAGCTTCAAACACTACTGGCGCGATGAGGAGTTCCGTGCCTACCTCACGATCGCCCTGGTGTTGACCGTGATCACTGCCAGCTATCTCTACCTGACCCATACCTCGGACTGGCGCGATTCCACCCTCGATGCGGTGTTCCATGTCGTGTCCATCGGCACGACCACCGGGTTTACCTCTACCGAATATTTCAACTGGCCAGGGTTTCTTCCGGTACTGCTGCTGTTTGCCAGTTTTGCCGGGGGCTGTACCGGTTCCACCGGTGGCGGCATGAAAGTGATACGTGTGCTGCTGCTGTTCAAGCAGGGCCAGCGTGAAATGCAGAGACTGCTGCATCCGCATGCGACCATCATGGTCAAGGTCGGCAAACAGACCATGTCCAATCGCATGATCGATGTGGTCTGGGGTTTCTTTGCCAGCTATGTGGCCATTCTGGCCATCATGCTTCTGTTACTGATGGCCGCTGGACTGGATCAGGAAAGCGCTTTTTCGGCGGTGGTGGCCTGTCTGAACAATCTGGGCCCCGGATTGGGTATGGTGGCTGCCAACTATTCCAGCCTGGGGGATTTCTCATTGTCGGTACTGAGCGTGGCCATGCTCTTTGGTCGACTGGAAATCTTTACCCTGCTGATTCTCTTCACTCCCGCATTCTGGCGCCAGTGACTCGAGAGCCTTTCATGGACGGATTGCCTGGCGAGCGCGGGCGAATGGCCTGTCGCCAACCCGGCGGACCGATGCGGGAAAGACAAAGCCAGGATGAGAGCTGACATGAATCAGATCGACACCTTCGAAGCGATGCTGGCGGGTGGCCAGGACAGCGAGATGCTGCGCTACACGCTTGGCAATGCGTACTTCGCCAGGGGTGAATTCGACAAGGCCATCGAGCACCTGCAACAGGCGGTGCGGTTGAAGCCTGACTATTCGGCCGCGTGGCGGGTGCTGGGTCGTGCACTGGCCGGCAACGGACAGTTGCTGGAAGCTCGGGATGCCTTCGACCGGGGCTTGCAGGTAGCGGAGGCCAACGGTGACAAACAGGCGGCGAAGGAAATCAACGTCTTTCGCAGACGGGTACTGAAGGCGCTGGGCACATGAGCTCCGATGCTCTCATCTGGCTGCAGAACCAGTTCTACAACCGCGTGGTGGGCACCGCCTTGCCGCTGTCCTGGTTTGCCCCGCCGGCACCACGTCCGGATGCCCTGACAATGCCCGAGGGCCGCTTGCAACTGCAGATCGTCAGTCATTCCTGGCAATACGCGCACCTGTCGCTGTTTCAGCTCAGCTCGCTGGTCAACTATCCGCCGCAGCACTGCGATGTCACCTACACGCTGTTCCATGCGGCGGAAGATACGCCGATGCGTCAATTGATCGAGCGATTTTCCGCGATGGACGTACCCAATGTCACCTGGGACTGGCAGGTATTGCCCAAGCCCGAACTGTTTCGACGTGCCATCGGCCGCAACCGTGCGGCGCTGGCCAGCCGCGCTCACTGGATCTGGTTTGCCGACTGCGATCTGATCTTCCATGAAGGGTGCCTGGATTCGCTGGCCCGCGCGGCTGCCCCGCAGCGCACCGGTCTGCTGTTTCCGGATCACGAAGGCATCACCGATCTGCTGCCAGCGAGCCATCCGATGCTCAACCAGGATGACGGGCTTACCACGACGGTCGATATCGATCCTGGCCTGTTCCGCTACAATCGCATCAGCAAAGCCAAGGGTGCTTTCCAGATCGTGCACGGCGATGTCGCCCGCGCCGTGGGATATTGCGCATCGATCGGGCTGTATCAGCAGCCGACGGATACGTGGCGAAAAACCTTCGAGGACACGGTATTCCGGCGCGTCATCGAGTACGAAGGCGAGGCTGTCACGGTCGATAATCTGTACCGTATTCGCCATGCCGAAAAAGGTCGCTATACCCGGGGATCGCTCTGGGGAACGATTCGCGGGCGTATCCGGCAGCTCACGGACAGGACCCACAGCTGAACGATGCAGGGTCCCTGCATGTGGATGAGGGTGAGCTTGGGCATAGACTTTTTCCCCTGCGCAATCCAGGCACCTGTACTTTGACAAGAGTGGTGGTTTATCATTCGCCGACTCACAGGGGCAAACTCTGCCTCGCTTGCTGTCGTGTCGACTCTCACAGGCCCAACTTCAGGTACCCCGGCGCATGAATCTCCTACGCTTTTACCTGAACAAGTTGTCTGGCAAGCCGTCCGTTTTCGATTTCACCCTGTTGGGGCAATCAGTCACGCTCGGCATAGCGGCTCCGCGAGAGATTCGCCGTGCCCATGAGATCGAGATCGAATCCGAACTGGTGCAACACATGCGCAGTACGCTGCGCGACGGTGACACCATTCTCGATATCGGTGCCAATATCGGCCTGATCAGCATACTGCTGGCCAATGGGCCGCGCGGATCAGATTCGCAGATACATGCATTCGAACCGGAGCCAAGAAATTTCAGGCAACTGCAGAACAACATCCAGATCAACAACCTGAAGGCACGAGTGCATCCACACCAGCTTGCGCTGGGTGCAGAGGAGGGTCATGTGGATCTGCACATCCGTGGAAGCGAAGGCGAGGGGAGGCACTCGATAGCCTCCAGCAAGGGCGCCACTGATGTCATCTCGGTCGAACTGACCACCATGGCCGATTTCTGCAAGCGCCAGGGCATCCGGCCCGACATCATCAAGATCGACGTGGAAGGTGCTGAGGGGCAGGTGCTGGCGGGTATGCAAGGACTGCTGCAGTATGCTCCACCGGCCGATGTCTTTCTCGAGGTTCATCCCAAGGGCGATACCGATCTGATGCCAGACGGGCAGAGCATCCAGGACTGGATGGAGCATCACGGGTATGCGCTGGTGTGGAACAACGTACGTGGCTCAGGTGAGCATCGGCATTACCACTACGAGGGTGAGTCAAAGGGCGAACCGGGAGCCTGAGGCGTGGGCAGGAATGTCATCTTCACCACCTATTTCACCGGCAAGCCTGACCCGCAGAGCGGGGCCAAGCGCCGGCGCAATCTGTTCAAGCACCTGAAAACCTGGGCGCGCAGTCGTCGCGGTGGTGCCCGGGCCGAACTACCCGGCCTGGCCCGCGAAGACGAATTCGAGCGAATCGAAGTCTGGTATGACAGCCTGCTGAAGGTTGGCTGCGAGGCGGTGATTTTTCATGATCGGCTGAGCGAGGCCTTCACCGAGCAGTGGTCGCGTCCGCAGGTACAATTCCAGCACTATGCACTGAAAACCCCACGCTCGGTCAATGACGAGCGCTACCAGTGTTATCTCGAGTACCTTGAAGCGCACCCGGATATCGAAGGCATCTTCATGCTGGACCTGTTCGATATCGAGTTTTTCAGTAACCCCTTCGAGCTGTTCGACGATGCCCGTTATGACATCTACTGTGGTGGTGATGCGGGTGAGTACAACGACAAGCTGAATCGCAGCAAGATGGTTGCCGCCTTCGGTGATGCATTCTATGAAGACCGGATCAAACTCAATGCCGGCATCTGCGGTGGCCGGCGCGAACCTGTCCTGGAATTGCTGAGAACCATGGTCGCCGTGTTCGACCGCCTCAGCGACAGTGGCGAACTGGCCAACCTGAACATGGCTATCTTCAACAAGTGTGTGTACGACCTGCATGCGCCGGAACGTATCCTGTACGGCTACCCGCTGAACAGCCGCTTCAAGAAATACGAACGCTCCGGCAACTTTGCGCTGCGGCACAAATAGGCCATGCTGGTTACCTGTGCCACCTTCAATTACCTGGATATGCTGTGTACCTTACTGGCCTCCCATCGCGCCAGCAATCCGCACGTGCCCCTGGCCGTCCATGCGATCGGCTGGCCTGAACAATACCTGAGCGCCGCCAGATCCCTGTACCCCCACGCGACGTTCCATGCGCATGCGGACAGTCCGGGGGATCGACCCATGGAAATGAAGGGACCGGTGCCACGCAGTGCGGATATCCTGCGGATGAAGGTTCAACTGCTGCACGACGCCTACCACGCCAGCACCGGCGCGGTGACCTGGGTGGATGCCGACACGCTGTTGCTGTCATCGATTGACCCGTTACTGGAGCGGATAGAGAAGGCCGGGGATTTTGCCGTCACCTATCGCGCACGCAAGCGCCAGCATGCACGCTTTGCCGTCGCTGTGCTCAGCTTCATGCGAACGGAGAAAGCGGAACGTCTGTTGAGCCGCTACGCGCAGATTGCGCAACAGACCGCGGGCACTCGAAAACGCAAGCCTGGCAACCAGGTTGCCTGGTTTCACGACCAGCTGGCGTTGTGGCAGGCCTGGCAGGAACAGAGCCGTGGCCTGCTGGGTCTGCCGCGTCGTAATGCCCCGCGAATGGTGGCATTGACGGCGCGGGAACACTCTATCGATGGCGCCACCGACGCCATCTTCGTCAGCCGTCGCGACAAGGTGCTGGAGCACGATGCAATGGTGGATCTGCTGGCCGATCGCGGCATTGCCGTCAGCTCTGTCCGCGACGCGGTGGATTCCACCGGCTGATGCAGAATGAGCTGAGTGAGGCAACGTTGTAAACGGTGAGCACAGACTGCGAATGCATAGTGATTGGTGCCGGTGTGATCGGCCTGGCAATTGCGGCCGAGCTTGCCAGCTGCGGGCGCGAGGTCGTGCTGCTGGAACAGGCGGAAGCGTTCGGGACGGTGACCAGCGCCCGTAACTCGGAGGTCATCCACGCCGGCATCTACTATGCCGCCGGCAGTCTGAAAGCACGGCTGTGCGTCGCAGGGCGCGATCTGCTCTACCGGTATTGTCGTGACCATGCGATCGCACACACGCGTTGCGGCAAACTGATCGTTGCCACGACCGAGGCTCAGGCCGGGCAACTGAATTCCATCCGTGCCCGGGCGATCGCCAACGGTGTGCATGACATACGCCTGATCGGGCAGGACGAGGCCATGGCCATGGAGCCCGAGCTGCGATGCCTGGCTGCATTGCATTCCCCGTCCACCGGTATCATCGACAGTCACGGATTCATGCTCTCGCTGCTGGGCGATGCCGAGCGGCACGGTGCCGTACTGGCAACACACACGCCGGTCGAGGCAATCGAGCGACACCCGTCGAGCAGCCTATACACCGTGCATACCGGCGGTGCAGATGCGATGTCACTGAAGTGCCGCTACCTGGTCAATGCCGCAGGCCACGGAGCCTGCAGGTTGACCGCGTCGCTGGCGGCCTCGCTGTCAGGTTCTCCGGCCGGTATTGTGGCAGGTGATGCGGCCAGTGATGTGGTCAGTGAATTGGCCAGTGAAGTGGCCAGTGAAGTGGCCAGTGAAGTGGCAGGTGGTACGCAGCGCGATGCCAGCGGTTCAGCGGGTGATGTTGGCAGGCTGGCGGTGCCTGAGGCGGTGCTGAGCAAAGGCAACTATTTTCGGCTTATCGGAAAAGCACCCTTCAAGCACCTTGTCTACCCGGTTCCCGAAGTGGGTGGCCTGGGTGTGCACGTCACCATGGATCTGGGCGGGCAGGTGCGTTTCGGGCCGGACGTGGAAGCGGTCAGCGAGGAAAACTACACGGTGGATGCCACGCGTTCTGCCGGCTTCTACCAGGCCGTACGCGACTACTGGCCGGGTCTGCCCGATGATTCACTGGTGCCTGATTACGCGGGCATTCGTCCCAGGCTGCGCTTCGGGCAGGAACTGTACACAGACTTCCTCATTGACACGCCCCGGACACATGGATTTCCCGGACTGGTCAATCTGCTGGGCATCGAATCACCGGGCCTGACCGCCAGTCTGGCCATTGCGCGGGAAGTTCGGCTGCAGTTGTCCTGAGTGGCAGCTATCGTCAGGCGGTTTCGACGTCCTGCCGGTCGAAGATGACCAGATGATCCAGTTGCAGGCGAATGCCGAACTGCTCGCCCACCGGGTGATTATGGTGTGAGGGAGCCAGGCACAGCAAACGGGTGTTGCCGGGCATGCGCAGCGTGTAGAGATGGTCGGCTCCGCGAAAATCCCGCGCGATCACGGTGGCCTTGTTGGGACTGTTGTCATCGTGAATGATGTCATCGGGGCGCACCAGGAGTTCAATCAGGGTGCCGGGCGGAACATCATCACTCAACTCGCCATGGATGATACCCAGTTCGGTCTGGATGACGTTGTCCTCCAGGGTATTGCCGCACAGGAACACACCTTCACCAATGAAGTCGGCAACAAAGCGATCGGCCGGTGTGTGGTACAGGCTGTAGGCATCATCCCACTGCCGCAACCTGCCGCTGGCAACTACACCAATATGATCGGCGATGGCAAAGGCCTCAAACTGGTCATGTGTCACCAGAACCGCGGTGATGCCGTCGCGCTTGAGAATTTCGCGCACCTCATGCGCCAGTTGCACGCGACGCTCCGTGTCCTGACTGCTGAATGGTTCATCGAGCAGCAGGACCGGCGGGCGCGGTGCCATGGCCCGGATCAGTGCCACTCGCTGCTGCTGGCCACCAGACAGCTGGTGCGGGTATTTGTCGGCGTAGCGTTGCATGCCTACCAGGTCCAGCAGTTCGTGGACCCGTTCATCGACGGCTTTGCGCGACTGGCCGCTGATGCCGAAACCGACGTTGCGGCGCACTGTCATGTGCGGGAACAGAGCCAGATCCTGAAACACCATACCGACACGGCGCACTTCAGGAGACGCCTGGTGCTCGGCGGTGGCCACCACCTTGCCGGCAATCGACAGTCTGCCATCCGACGGGGCTTGGAATCCGCCGATCGTACGCAGCAGGGTCGTCTTGCCGCAGCCACTGGGTCCGAGCAGGCAGCCGATATCACCGGACTTGAGTGAGAAGGACACATCGTCAATGATGCGAGTACCATCGATATCGACGCAGATGTGTTCAAGTTCGAGCTGGTTTGGCATGGCAGGGATGATACCCGATGCCCGACTCGACCAGAGCACTCCAACCCCGGGACGGCAGTCCGACCCGGCATACAGGCAATCCCGGCAACCGGAGGTACAGGTAAATCGTGCGCAGTGAATCAGCCAGTCAGTTGATTACGCCTTCTGTTCGGGAAAAGCTCGATGCGGTACTGGCATCGCTGCCTGATGATGCCGCCGGCATGACCCTGCTCGAACGCTGGCTGCCACCTGTGTGTGCAGTGAGTCCCTACCTGTTGCGGGTCGTGTCCCAGTATCCCGAAGCACTCGGTACCCTGCTGGGTAACGGTGCGCTGGAGCATGACAGTGCGTCACCGACGCTCGATGACCTGCTTGCCGAACTGGCGATGATCTGGCAGAGCCGGATTGATGCGGCGGACCGGCCGTTCGACAGCAGGCAGCGGGAAGCCCAGCAGCAGCAGGTGCTGCGACAGTTTCGCCATCGGCACCTGTTTCGCATCCTGTGGTGTGATCTGCGCGGCACGGCGGATCTGTGGCGCACCCTGGAAGATCTGTCCCTGTTGGCAGATGCCTGCCTGAAAACCGCCGAGCAGTGGACGCATGAGGCACTGGTCAGCCGCTTCGGTGAGCCGTGCAGCGAGGGTGGCAGACCATTGCGGCTGATCGTACTCGGGATGGGCAAACTCGGCGGATATGAATTGAACGTCTCCTCGGATATCGACCTGATCTGCCTGTACGCGGAGCCAGGGGTGACGCGTGGTACTGCGCAGGGCAAGGGCGTCATCGACAACAATGAGTTCTTCCGTCGCGTGACGCAGGGGTTGACGCGCCTGCTCAACAGCACAACGGTGGACGGCTTCGTCTACCGGGTGGACACACGACTGCGTCCCTTCGGTGAAAGCGGTCCACTGATCATGAACCTGGAGGGGCTGGAGAACTATTTCCTCACCCAGGCACGGGACTGGGAACGCTATGCCATGATCAAGGCACGTGCCATCACCGGCCTGCCCGAGGACATCCGGGAGTTCCAGTCCCTGGTCACCCCGTTCGTGTACCGTCGCTACCTGGACTACAACGCATTCGAGTCGCTGCGTGACCTGAAGCGCAAGATTGCCCTGTCGGTGCGGCAGAAGGGCATGGTGGACAATATCAAGCTCGGTGCCGGTGGCATTCGCGAAATCGAATTCATCGGCCAGGCATTCCAGCTGGTGCGCGGTGGCAGGGACGAGCGCCTGCGCAGCCGTTCGATCGTGGAGGTGCTGCAGCAGCTGGCACGACTGAAGATGCTGGGCAGGCAGGAGGTTGATCACCTGCTGGAGGCCTATGCCTATCTTCGACGGGTCGAGAATGCCGTGCAGATGATGCGCGACGAACAGGTGCACAGCCTGCCGAAGGATGCGCAGGATCGGCAGCGACTGACTAGCATACTGGACGAGGCTGACTGGAATAGTTTTCGGGAAACACTGGCGGTTCACCAGCGGCACGTCACGGCCAGTTTCAACGACCTGTTCGAGGTGGAGTCGGTGGCCAGTGTCAGCAGCCATTCCAGTGGCAGCAGCGCGGCAGACACGGCGGCTGACACTCCTGCCGTTGTTGCGGATGACGGGACGGCGGCGAAGGATCTGCACGAGCGCCTGCGCGATACCTGGCATGTGGTCTGTGCCTCGGCAGCGGATGACGAGACGCGTGCTGCAGCCTTGCAGCGTTGCGGCTTCGATGCCGGTGAAGAACTGCTCAGTGCGATCGCCGGCGTGAGCCGCGGACCTTTCTATCAGCGGTTGACGGCCGAGAGCCAGGAACGCGTCGAACGGATCGTGCCCATGATCATGCAGTTGGCTCTGAATACAGCGGACCCTGCGGAGACACTGCTGCGTTGTCTGTCACTGGTCCGTAGTGTGGCGGGCAGGAGCGGCTACCTGCAGGTACTGGGTGACCAGCCTGCAGCCTTGGCACGCCTGGTCGATCTGTTTGCCGAGAGCCGCTGGCTGGCAGAATTCGTATTGCGTCAGCCGATGGTCATCGATGAGCTGTTGGTCGGACCCGGTGTTGCGATCTTCGAGGACAGCGACGCGGTACGCAACGATGCCCGTGAACAGCTGGAGCGTCTGCGTGATGCCGAGCTGGACGTGCAGATGGATTCACTGCGGCATTACCGCCAGGGCAGGGTGATGCGTATCGCCTGTGCTCAGCTGGACGGTACCCTGACATTGATGCAGGTCAGTGACCAGCTCAGCTGGCTGGCAGAATCGCTGATCGAGGTCGTGCTCGAACTGGTCAGGGCCCCCCTGCTGGCACGGCATGGCAGTCCACGCTGCGTGCCGCCCGATGAGCCTGAAGGCATGGCCAGGGACACCAGCGTCGGCGTGCTGGCCTACGGCAAGCTCGGTGGACTGGAGCTTGGCTTTGGATCGGACCTGGACCTGGTGTTCCTGCATGACAGTTGCGGTACTGCGCAGCAGACCAGCGGTGACAAGAGCATCGATAATTCCGTGTTCTACGGGCGCTTGGCGCAGAAGTTCGTCCACTTCATGAATACCACGACGCCGGCAGGCGTGCTGTACGAAATCGATCTCAGGTTGCGCCCCAACGGCAGCTCCGGCGTGCTGGTCACCGGTATCGATGCGTTTGCCAACTACCAGCGCGGTGATGCATGGACCTGGGAGCACCAGGCATTGATGCGCGCCCGCATGGTGTTCGGCAATGCTCACTTGCGCGATCGCTTCGAGCGGATCCGCACCAGTGTGCTGGCCCAGCGTCGATCGGAGTCTGAGCTGCGCGCAGCGGTTGCCAGTATGCGCGAACGCATGCGAGTGTCGCTGGGTGCGAATGATCCCGACACCATGCACCTGAAACAGGATGCCGGTGGGGTAGCTGATATCGAATTCATCGTGCAATTCCTCGTGCTGGCCCATGCAGCCGAGCATCCGGCCCTGCTGGAGCACACGGACAACATGCGCGTGCTCGAAGTCGTCGAGGCTGAGAACCTGCTGCCGGTGCCGGATATTCAACTACTGCGCGAGAGCTACCTTGCACTGCGCGAACGGCTGCACCGGCTGGCGCTGCAGAAGGAATCCTCCACCGTGCCGCTGGACGACTCGCTGGTCAGTCTGCGTAATGCCGTCATCGAGCTCAGGACACGCGTGCTGGGACCGGTCCCGGCTGCAGGTGTGGAGCAGGGTGCGAGTCCGGAGCAGGGTGTGGGTCCGGAGCAGGGTGTGGGTCCGGAGCAGGGTGCCTGATCGGGGGCTGGAATGGCGCCCGTCTGCAAATTTTGGATTCCGTACAGGTGGCGATCCAGTACACTATCGGCCGAGTTTACGACGACAGAGGCTTTCAGGCTCATGCAGCAACCCAATGCCCGGACACTGGTGGAAGTCACCCGCGATGAGTTGCCGATACATTGCCCGACGCCCGACAGCAGTTTGTGGAACAGTCACCCGCGCGTTTTCATTCCGCTGGAAGAGGCGCCAGAGGCGACGTGTGCCTACTGTGGAACGGTTTACCGCCTGGTGACTGAGAAATCGGTCGCTGCTCCCGCCGTTGGCACAGGCACCGGCACCGCCACTTCAGAGACTGTTGGCAACGGCGGTTCTGCGTCCCAGGCTTAGCAGGGCTAAGCGTTCACTGACCTCCCACGGGTCCGGTTGGTGGCTGTCATCACGGAGCATCCTGCCACGGGTGCCGGTACCAGCTGGCGCTATTGCCAGGAAGCGGGGAGGAAATTCGATCCCCGTGTATTTGATGAAGAGCAGCTCATGGCGGCTGGTCTGGTCACCGGTGCCGCCAGTGCCGGTCGTGGCAATACTTTTTTCTTCACGTCTCAGGGGCAGGCGCTGGTCTTGCGCCATTATCATCGCGGTGGTCTGGTGCGGCACCTCAGCCGCGACCGGTATGTGTACACCGGTCTGGAGCGTACACGCGCCTGTCGCGAATTCGCGGTACTGAGCAAGCTGTGCGAACAGGGGTTTCCGGCCCCGCGACCCTATGCCTGTCGCGTCGTTCGTCGTGGACTCCTCTATACAGCGAGTCTGGTCACGCACCGACTGGACGGTCGGACGCTGGCGGAGCGGTTGACAGAGAAGACCAGCGCACCACCGGGCCTGGCAGCCTGGCGTGCCATGGGCGACACGATCGCCGGCTTGCATGCACTTGGTTGCGAGCACGCCGATCTCAACGCGCACAACATCATGCTCGACGAACACGGTTCGGTATCAATCATCGATTTCGACCGGGCGCGATTTCGCTCTCTGCCATCCGGCAACGCGGACAGTGGCTGGTGCCTGGCCAATATCAGACGACTGGAGCGCTCGCTGGCCAAGTTGAGTCAGCCACAGGTGTACGCAGAAGGGTTTGCGGCATTGCAGCAGCAATGGCGTAACGGGCTGGGTGCTCACCACAGTCCGTGACAGGCCCCAACGGGGATCATGCCACTGGACTCAGTTGACTGCGTGCGGAAACTGCTGCTCAGTGTTGACGTTCTGCCGCTGCGCCGAGGATGATGCGGCTTCATAGTGTTAAGTGAAACTGACAATATCATGTTGTGATGGAGCTGAACTGGAAATCTCTAGACGTAGTCGGCGTCTCTATGACCGTCATCTGTGTCATCGGTGCCATCGTGATCCTGGTGTTGCTGGAACCCATAGCGCAGGATCCAACGTATCATCGGTTCAGTGATTCGCGAACATTCTGGCATACGCTAAACTGCTGGAACGTGTTGTCCAATATACCGTTTCTACTTACCGGCGGTTGGGGTTTGCTACAACTGCGACGATCAAATCGCCTGCAGATTGCCCATGAAAACCGCCTCGCGTACTGGCTGTTTTTCGCCGGCGTATTGCTGGTGTCTGCCGGATCTTCCTATTACCACGTTGATCCGGGTAATGAATCATTGGTCTGGGATCGGTTGCCCATGACGATTGGGTTCATGGCGTTGTTCTCCATCATCATCAGCGAATTCGTTTCCGCGCGTCTCGGTAAACGGCTGTTGCTACCGTTGCTCGTATTTGGTTGTTTCTCGGTGTTCTACTGGTGGTTTACCGAATCAATGGGGCAGGGTGATCTTCGCCTGTATCTGATCGTTCAATTCCTGCCGATGCTGCTTGCTCCCATTATCATGGTTGTATACCGATCACGGTTCACCCACACGTCCGGCTATTGGCTGCTGTTTCTTGCGTATATTGCAGCCAAGGTACTTGAGTACTATGACGGTGCGGTATATTCACTAACCGGCAATGTGATCAGTGGTCATTCGTTGAAGCACATTGTGGCCGCGTCCGGTGTTTTTCTTTTATTGCGATCCTATCAACTTCGTACAGACAATCAGCCATGACGATGCCCAATGCAAGGGTGGTAAGCTTTTGAGCTGAGTGTCAGCATGATTCGTAACGGCAATTCCCGTCACCTTTGCTTTAGCGTATCTCGGCAATCTTGCGAATATCAGCCAGATCGTTCTGCAGCATCTTGCGCAAGGTTCCATTGAACATGAAGCTCATGAGCGACATTATCTTCGATATGAGTGTCGTGGGTGTTGCCGAGAAGGACATGGTCAGAATGACCTTGTGATTCGAGTCATCCAGGCTGACGCGAGTCGAGTAAACAGCGCCATGATTCTCCGCCGTGGTTTCGTACCAGCTGTTGGGCTCTGCCGCACTGATCCACATGGTCTCTACCGCCTCTTTGCCGAAAAGAACACGCTTTTCCCTCCATTTCATACCGACTAAGCCGGTGTCCGGCCTGTCTATGACCTCAATGGAAACGATGCCGGAGATAGTGTCCGCCCAGGAATCGATATCGGTGATGATGTTCCAGATATGCTCGCGGGGGGCATTTATTTCTTCTGATACAGTGATGGTCATGTGGGTGGCCTTCGCGGGACGTAATGGCAGGGAATTATTAGATTTAATTTGGTATGACACAAATGGAATGGCCGTTTCTGGCCGAAGATGTACTTCTGGACGATAGAGTCTGGTGTAATCAACACCTGGCGCGTGCTCGGATCCGACCCGAGGAGCAGTGGCGCAGAGACTCTGCAAGGGTCCGGCTACTGTTTCACCAGTGTCAATTCTGTTCTCGATGGTTCAGCCATCATTTGTACAGTTGTACAGCATTTTTCAGGTATTCCCACCGGCATTGTTTAAACAATGCCTTGCCACCAAATACTCAGTAAACGCAGCAAGCCCATCACTAAGTCCTCGTCGACCATAACCGATACGAAAGCGATCAGTGATGGCGGGGCCCACCTCTGATCGGTAGATGGATGAAGGCAGGAGCAGCACACCGGCCTCTTCGACCAGGTGCCGGGTAAACGCCACGATATCATCCGTTCCGGTATAGCGGGGGAAACCCATGCACGATCCATCGGGGCGGCGCCAGTCGAAGAGGGTGGGAAAGCGGGCGAAGAATGCATCCCACAGGGCAAGGTTCTCATCGACGATAGCGCAGTTCCTGGCAAGGATGCGGTGGCGGTTCTCAAGCCCGATGATGGCCAGTCGTTCACTGGGTCCGGCGTTACAGATGGACAGGTAGTGCTTGAGACGCTCCATCTTCGACAGCACATCGCGGTCCTGGCAGGCGATCCAGCCGATGCGCAGTCCGGGCAGTCCGTAGGCTTTGGACATGACGTTCAATGACAGGCCCCGTTCGTAGACATCGGCGATGAACGGCAGGTGCCTGGTTCCACTCGGGCCGAGGCCGTTGAAGATCTCATCGTGCAGGATGTAGACGCCGCGGGCACGGCACAGATCGATCAGTGCCTGGTACCGCTCGAGTGGAAGGATAGCGCCTGTCGGATTGTGGGGGAAGTTGATCGTCACCAGCCGGGTGTTCGCCTGCATGGCGTCGGCAACGCGATCGATGTCGAGCGACCACCCCTCATCCGGGTCGAGCGGTACGCCGGAGACGGCGCAGATCGCGGCGGGTAAAGCCTCGTGGCTCTGGTAGTTCGGAGTGACCACGATGGCATGGCTGTCAGCGTCGAGGATGACGTTATTGGCCGCAAAGATCCCTTCGCTTGCCCCGGCAAAACACAGAACGTCAGACTGGCTCCGACTCCGGTATGTGGATGCGATCGCCTCGCGCAGGTCAGGCGCACCCCAGGTTTCGGTGTAGCCGAGCCACAGCTCCGCGAATGCGGCGCGTTGGGCCTCGCTTGCCATGCCGAGCAGCTCGCTCATGGACAGGCTCTGGGCATCGGAGGCCGTCATGTGGTAGCGGGCACGAAACTCCCACTTTGAAAAGTGTGTTTCGAGCCGAAAGTCCGGTAGTTGCATTAACGAAATTCCTGCAAACCTGCAGTGTTAGTGGCGTTTTCGTCCCAGGCCCTTACACCTCGGCTGCGAACACCGTGCCCTCGGCAAGCTTTCTGGCGGTGCGCAGCAGGCCGGCAGACTGCAGTGTGAACCCTGAATCGCCCATCTCGAAATGCACCAGTACGTCAATTTTTCCGGACGCGTGTTCGAGGACGACCGGCGCTGGCGAGTCGGCAGGCCGCTCGAGCAGGCCATCCGCGATGGTACCGCTGGTCAGTGCGCACACGGCCAGGCATTGGGAACCTGTTACGGCCATGGACGGGTGTGTACTCCAGGGCATGAAATACCGCGCCGCCACCGTACCTCCGGCCGCCGCGGGGGCCAGCAGGCCAAACTTGGGGGTAACCGATTTTTCAACATTGCCCATGCCCATCAACAAGGCAGCCTGTCGCCGGATGGACTCCATACGCTCGAAAAATACCTTGTCGGCATCCAGCGTGGCGCAGTCCTCATACCCGCTCAACCCGAAATCACTCGCCCTGGCAATGACCATGGGCATGGCTACATCCATGCAGGTGACCTCGATACCATCCACCTCGTTGCGCAACTGGCCGGTAGGCAGCAGTGAGCCGGTGCGTGATCCGATGACGTCCATGAATTTGAGTAACACCGGGGCAGCTGTGCCAGGTACACCGTCTATGGCGGCCGTTCCCCGGTAGGTCACTTTGCCCTGGGGTGTCTGTACGGTGGACACGACTCGAGCACCTGTATTGACGGCGCGTATCCTGATCTCGGTCGTCTCCTCTGTGGGCTGCACCAGCCCCATCTCGATGGCTGCAGGGCCGACGCCTGAGAGTATATTCCCGCACGTTGGCGCGAAGTCGACCAGGCGACTTTCCACGCTTACCTGGGCGAAGAAATAATCCACATCGGCCCAGTCATCGTCCGATGCGGACAGCATGGCAACCTTGGTGGTGACGGCATCGCCACCACCAATCCCATCGATGTTCAGTGGATGACCGGAACCAACGATGCTGATCAGCAGTTGCGCCAGTTCATCCTGATTCTCGGGCAGGTCGCTGCGCAGAAAGTACGGGCCGCGGGATGTGCCGCCGCGCATGAAGAAGTAGGGAAAGCCGCGTTGTGTTCTCATGTCAATGGCCAGGGCAGATCTGCGTAGGATTGCAACAGTCCCGGTGGAAAGTCCCGGTTGAGCGCCCACGCCATCAGGCACATAAACGCTATGCCACACACGCTCAGCAGCAGCGTCTTGTTCCAGGAGGCATCAGCGCGTACACGCAGGAATGCAACCAGGAACACGACCAGTGCGAGGATGAAGCCGACCACTGCGGTCAGGCCGACGAGTAAGCCAAACCAGGCCAGTGTCGACCACAGGCTGTGGCTGGCGTCGGCGTCTTCACCGCCGAGTTCCTTGTCGGCGAAAATGCTGTCGCCTTCAGGAGCACGGATCATCTTCACCAGCAGTATCAGGCAGCACAGCAAAGAAAAACTTCCCACGACCAGCGGCACGATCTTGTCTGTCATGTTGATATTGGGAATGCGGCTGGCATCAATCACGGCAACCAGCAGGTAGGCGCTGACAAGCAGCAGAAACACCAGTGGCGCGCGCTTTGAACCTGATTTCATTTCCCCTTCCGCCATGATCGCCTTTGCCTGGCGGATGCCCAGCACCACCGAGATCACCGTGATGATGATCAGGACGATCACGATGGGGCTGAACAGGTATTCCATGCCTTCGCCAAAGCTCTTGCGAAACCGGATGCTGCTGATCTGGAACGCCTGGTTGGAGAATTTTTCCACCGGGTTGGACAATACGAAGCCAATCAGAAACGCGGGCCGTGACCAGTCAAAGCGACGCAGGAAGATACCGATCAGGCCGATGCCGCACAAGGCCAGCAGGTCCTCGAAATTCTGACCGGACTGGAAGGCTGCAAACGAGATCAGCATGAACAGGAAGGGAGCCAGATAGGTAAAGCGTATCGTCGTCAGTTTGGCGATGCCGCCGGAGGCCGCGATGCACACGATGGTGCCGACCACGTTGGCCAGCGCCAATAGCCAGACGATGGAATAGGTGATGTCCAGATTGTTCTTGAGCATGCTGGGACCGACTTCGATGTCCCCCGAACCCAGCAGGGCAATGGCACCAATGAAGATGGCCATGGAGCCCGAGCCCGGTATGCCAAAGAGCAGGGTAGGGACCAGGCCACCACCTTCCTTGGCATTATTGGAACTTTCAGGCCCGATGACACCGCGAACCTCCCCCTTGCCGAATTTGCTCTTGTCCCGCGTGGTCTGCACCGAATGACCATAGGCAATCCAGTCGACCACGGAGCCACCCAGGCCTGGAATGACACCCACGACCACACCGATGATGGAACAACGCATGGACAGGAAGATATTGCTGGCCCAATCCTTCACGCCTGTCATCCAACCCGCGCCCAGTGAGGCCTCACGGGATATGGAGCGGTCCTGCCTGAGCAGCGATACGATCTCCGGGATGGCGAAAATACCCAGGCCGACGATGACCAGCTTCAAGCCGTCCGTCAGGTAGGGAATGTCATAAGTGGCCATGCGCAGATTGCCGCCGGCATCCGCCTCGCCAATGGTACCGATCATGATGCCGAGCCCGGCGGCTGCCAGCCCTTTCAGAGGCATCCGTCCTGCCAGTACCGCGACCATGGATAAGCCGAACAGGGTGATCATCAGCATTTCGGGCAGGCCGAATGCCAGTACGATGGGTCTTGCCACCAGGATGAAAACGGTCAGAAAGGCCGCTCCCACCAGCCCGCCGAACAGCGACGAGGCGAAGGCGGCCGACAAGGCCCGCGCCGCTTCGCCGTTCTTGGCCATCGGGAAGCCGTCGAGAACGGTTGCCTGGGATGCCGATGAGCCCGGAATGCCCATGAGCACGGAGGCGAAGGTGTCCGATGTGGGAACCACCGCCACCATCCCGATCATCAGGGCAAGACCCAGCACCGGATCCATACCGAACATGAACGGTAGTAACAGAGACAGTCCGGCAATCCCGCCGAGCCCTGGAAAGACCCCCACGGCCAGGCCCATGAGGACGCCGAGTACCAGATACCCCAGTACCAGAGGCTGAAGAATCAGCTCCCACGCACTGGCCAGGGCTGGAAGTGCACTAGTGAATGTATCCACGACGATTCCTCTTCAAGGAAAGATTCCGGTGGAAATACCGGGCTGAACACCATCAGCCCGGACGTGCACGCTCCTGCTATTTCAGGCTGACGCCGTAATCTTCCTGCAACCAGTTCTTGACGAATTCCTTGGCTGATGCCGGGACCGACACGGCACTGGCCATTTCCGCCTGTGCCAGCTTGCCGGTGTTCAGCGGGTATTTGCCAAGTGCATTACTCGAAATTTTCACGAAGTCATCCCGCGCAGCGATCTGGTTGAACGCGTCCACGTAGGTGTCCACGACATCCTGTGGAGTATCGCCCGGCATGTGTGCAATCTTCTGGGCGGAAAAACCGGCAATGAAAAAGGCCTTCCACGCCTCCCAGGCATCCCCGGAGGTTTCGCAGCCGTCAGTGGCCTCGCAGACTTCCTTGAACGAGGGCATATCCGGGAAAGTGGGATCGCGGACGATGTTGCCATCTTTATCCACGGAGCCGAAGGCCATCATTGGTACCGCCTTGCCTTCCTCCACCAGTGGCATCGAGCCTTTGAGATAGGCGGAGCTTGTCTGGTAGTCGATGGTGGCCTCTCCGCGCTCGAACATCAGTCGACCGTCCCCCCGGCCCTTGATACCGAAAACCGGCTCTACCTTCATGCCCAGCATTTTCCAGGCAAGCAGTGGCACCAGGTCCAGACGCGTAGCACCCTGTGATCCGTAGATGAAATCCGTATCCTTGAGATTGTTGGCTGTGCCGTCGAATTTGGCACCGTCTTCCGCGTTCAGGTAGGCCACTCCGCCAGTGCCGGTCGCCATGATCTGGATCCAGTCCTTGTACTCGTACCTGACACGCGGGTCATCCAACAGGTAGGGAAACTGGGTAGAGCCCGAAGAGCCGAACAGCAGGGTGCCGTCCTTGTGCTTCTGCTTCTGGAACCAGTTGGCACCTTTGGTGGAACCGGCCCCCGGCATGAACTTCACCACCACGGTGGGGTTGCCGGGCATGGCTTCGGAGAGCAGCGGCGCGAAGAAATTGGCCCATTTGGCAGACCCGCCGGTTTCGGAGAACGGGATCACCCATTCGATGGTCTTGCCGCTGAAATCAACTTCGGCATGTGCCACGGCGGGCAATACGGACGATGCCGCGACGGCCAGTGCAGCCAGGCTGCAACGGCGGAAACTGGATAGACTCATATGCTTTCTCGATTGTTTGGGTTGATGCAGATTCATAGGGAATGTGGTGAAAATCCACTTCTCTGTGTGCAATGCCAGCGACGCTCGCCAGCACGGAAGGAAAACTCGCCATTAGTGCTGTTCAGGACTATATCTTATGAAACTTGCGAGTAGCTTGCACCATGTTTCCTGTCGTGCATATCGAATTCGGTTTCAGCGGGATAAATCCGCAGCACGGGGCACCGGGGCCACCCTGTTGGGTAAGTACTGCATTATAATTCCTGTAGCCATTGACGCAAACCACCGTGAAGACCAGCCGCTGCTGCCAGTTGCCATGACCAGCGCTGACTGTGGCCATCCCGGGGGCTACCCGCATGCCGGCCTTTCATTTGACTTTGTATCTATGCTGCAGTGACTATTGAGACTTGATCCGTGCGGATTTATCGTGCTCCTTGAAACTTGATGCGAATCGTCGTCGTAGAAGATAATGAAGCTCTGGCCAACGCCATTGCCTACCGTCTGCGAGACCGTGGGCATGCAGTGGATATCATTCACGACGGGTGCGCAGCGCGGACGTTTCTGACCACGGAAGGTGCGGATCTGGTCGTCCTGGATATTACCTTGCCCGGCATGGATGGCCTGGAAGTTCTGCATCATTTGCGCAAGCAGGGCATTCAGGTGCCCGTGCTATTGCTGACGGCTCGGGACAGTGTTCACGATCGAGTCAGGGGACTGGACGCAGGTGCCGACGATTACCTGGTCAAGCCGTTCGAGATGGACGAACTGGAAGCCCGGCTGCGAGCACTGTTTCGACGTCGCTTACTCAGCTATTCGCCAACGGAGCAGATTGGTTCGCTGAGTTTTGATGTCGGTGCACGGCACCTGATTGCCAACGGTGTCGTTCTGGATCTACCCAGAAAGGAGCTGGCCACCCTGGAGTGCCTCCTGGAAAACCGTGGTCGTCTGGTTTCCAAAGCGCAGCTTGCCGATCATCTCTACGGAATCGGGGCAGATGTGGAGCACCGTGCCGTGGAACCGCACATTTCCCGTTTGCGTAAACGCCTGACGGTTTACGGGATAGGCATAAAGAGTGCGCGTGGGCTCGGCTACATGCTGGATGTGAAAGAGTGATCCCGGACAATCTGTCGCTGCGCCTTCGATTGACCTTGCTGTTATTGGTGCCGCTGATGCTCATCGCGGTGATGCTTGGCTACTGGCGGTACTCCGTTGCCAAACAAACCGCAGAGATTCTGTTCGATCGTTCCCTGCTGGCAACCGCCCTGGCCATCTCCCGGGATGTCGTGATTTCCGAGGGCGACTCGGTGTCACCGGCGACGCGCAAGCTGATGGACGCGGTAGCCAACAGCCCCCTGTATTACCACGTGACAGGGCCAGGCGGGATCTATGTGACAGGTTACGCCTATCCGCCAGTCAGACCGTCACGTCAAACAGGTTCACCCTACGAACCTGACTATTTCAATGCACGCTATCGGAACGAGGCGGTGCGTGTCATGCGTCTGTCGGAGGTGTCGCAGATAGACGGTATCGTCGGCGATGCGACAGTCACCGTCTGGCAGACCATGAGCAGCAGAATCGATTTCGCTCGCGAACTGGCGGCCAAGGCTGCAGGATTGATGGGTGTGCTGCTACTGACGGTGGTCGTGGTCGTATGGTTTGGTGTCAGTGTCGGCTTGCGCCCGTTGCACAGTCTCGAGGAAGCGATCCGTTCCCGATCGCCAGGTGACCTGAGCACGATTCGGCGAGCGGTGCCTCGGGAAGTGGCCGGCATGGTGAGTACCCTGCACCATCTTTTTACTCGTTTGCAGAAGAGCCTGGCAGATCACCAGAGTTTCATAGCCGATGCGGCTCACCAGTTGCGCAATCCAGCCACCGCTGTACTGTGCATGGCTAAAGCGGCGCAGGAAGCGCCCAGTGAGGCAGATCGCCAGCAGCGTATCAATGAATTGGTCGATGCGGCGCGCATGTCGACACGTGTCACCGAACAGTTGTTGTCACTGGGGCGTCTGCAACAGAGCGAGGTTAACGAAGGACACGATCTCATCGAGCTTGGTTCATTGCTGGAGAAGATCTGGTCTGAGGCTGCCGTCGACGTGCTCGATCGGGGTATTGCATTCGAGTGGCACCCGGCGCAGGAACCGATGCACGTTCGTGCCGATGAGCTGCTGGTATCCGAGGCGCTCAAGAATCTTCTGGACAATGCGCTTACGCATGGTGGCCCCGGGTTATCGCGGATCCACGTCGGTCTGGTCCGCGAGGGGGATCTGGCGAAAATCACCGTTGCCAATGACGGTAATCGGCTGTCGAGTAGTGATCAGGAACGCGCGTTCAGTCGCTTCGTCCAGATCGATACCTCGCGGGGCAGTGGTCTGGGTCTTGCCATAGCCGCCGGGGTCGCCGATCGACACGGTGGAAGTCTCAGCATCGATACCGTGGACCAGGGTGCCAGTCTGAGTCTGCGATTACCGCTGGCAGTTTGATGGCCGCTTGCTGTTTCAGGTGTCTCCGGTGGCGGTCAATAATTCCAGGTAGCGTTGCAGGATACCCTGACTGTCCTCGGCAATGGCACGTGCACGGATACCCATTTCCCGATAGTGAGGTGAGCCGCCAGCCGCCTCGAGCAGGCTCGTTGCGAGCGTCTCAGCACTGGCGGATACTTCGATGGCGTCTGCCTCGATCATCAGCTGCATGATGTCTGCAAAGTTCTCGGTATGTGGTCCGACCAGGATGGGGCAGGCATAGCGCGCAGGCTCAAGCATGTTGTGACCGCCTCGTGCAATCAGTGAGCCGCCGACGAAGGTGGCGCGGGCAAACTGGTACCAGGCTTGCAATTCACCGAGCGTATCGGCAAGGTAGACCTGGTCACCGGCTGCTGGCTGCTGGCCGCTGGATCGTCGTGCCACGCTAAGTCCCAGTGCACTCAGGTCGCGATGGATAGCCTCGCCACGTTCCGGATGCCGCGGCACGATGACCAGCAGAATATCCGGGTTGCCATGATCCCGCCAGCAGCGAGCCAGCTGCAACTCCTCATCGTCATGAGTCGATGCTGCCAGCGCATAGGGGCGCTCGATGAGCGCTTGACTCGATTCGCTGATGGGCAGTGCTGCGTACTTCAGGTTACCGACCAGGTACACGTTTTCTCTGACGGCACCCAGGGCGATGAAATTCTCGACATCCTGCGCTGAGCGTGCCAGTACCCTGACCGAGGCCAGCGCGCGCCGGTAACTGCTGGCCAGAATGCCGTTGGATTGAGCACTGGTGCGCCTGGACAATCGGCCATTGATGATGGTCATCGACATGTCGCGACGTTGACACTGTGCATACAGCCATGGCCAGATTTCCGTTTCGACGATCCACGCATGGCGTGTGTGCAATTGCGCCACGAATCGTCTGCACGCACCCGGGAAGTCCACTGGCAGGTATTGGTGGCGAATGCCCGGAAGTGCCTGCTTCAGCAGGACGGCAGCACCGGTGGGTGTGCAGGTGGTCACCAGCACCGAGTCGTGCCCGGTAGTGCTCTGCCAGGCCTTGATCAAGGGCAGTACAGTGAACACCTCACCCACTGAGGCGGCATGTACCCATAACTGGTCCTCCTGCGCCGGCTGGCAGGGTGCTTCGTGGGCAGGCACCTGCTGCTCCTGCAACCGGTCGGTCTGCCTGCTGGGCAGCTGGTTGGGTTGTTGGTTTGACAGTTGGTTGGGCAGTTGGTTGGGCAGTTGGTTGGGCCGTCGGCCAGCGCCGGCATCGTTGCCATGATAGACGCCCAGTCGCTGCCACCAGTAGCGTTGACCGCCATCCTTTATGGATCGCCACAGGGTATACCCGAGCAGCAGGGGGCTCAGCATTCGCACCAGCAGTCGATAACGCCAGGGGGGATTCATGAATACGGATTGTCGAACGCCGGCGAAGGTGGCTTGAAGCGTCTGTGCGCCCACAGGTATTGCTCTGGCTGCGTTCGGACCTGCGCCTCCAGTGCATCATTGACCTGCTGGGTGGCTTCGACCGGATCATCGGATGCCAGTTGCAGTGGTGCCTGAAATACGAAGGTATAAGCTCGGCCATTGACATGCCTTTGCGGGATGAATGGAATGATGGCAGCCCCGGTCATCCGGACGATGCGTGCGGTACCACTGGTGCTCAGTACCGGCTGGTCGAAGTAACGGGTAGCAATGCCACCGTGACTGGCGGCCACGCTCTGGTCGGGCGAGTACCACACCATCTCGCCCCGGCGCAGGCAACGGATCATTTCGCGGATGCCGCGGTTGTCGATCAGGCCCGTCAGATGTCGAGAACGCTGGTACAGCAGGTAGGCGGCAAACAGGGGATTTTTCGGATTGTCGTAAACTGCCCGGACTGGCCAGCGTGCACCGACGATGGCACCGCACAGTTCAAGCACAGTGAAGTGTGCCTGCAGCAGGATGACCCCCTTGCCTGCCGCGAAGGCTGCGTCAACGTGTTCGGTCCCCTCAAGGGTGACCGGGCTGATACCGTCGGTGGATCGGTACCAGATCCAGGCAGTCTCTGCGGAGGCCATACCCAGATGCAGAAAAGCCTGGCGGGCCAGCGCCCGCAGCTCAGCATCCGTGCGCTCGGGGAAAGCGAGACGCAGGTTGGTCAGTGTCGTACGGCGTCGGCTGAGGAGGCACAGATTCATCAGTGCTCCGAGACGGCGACCCACCCACATGACAGCTGGGTAAGGCAGGCGGGTGATCAGCCAGAACAGCCCGAAACCCATCCAGGTTGGCCAGAAGCGCGGTGCCAGGTAAGCTCGCGCATTGAAGGACAAGGGCGCGCGCCCTTATTCGGGTTCTGCCAGAAACCGGTTGATTGCGTAGATATCCTTTTCGGACAGCGTTCCGGAGGCCGCTTTCAGGTTCAGGGTATTGATGATGTAGTCATAGCGGGCACCTGCATAGTCCGAGCGTGCGCTGTAGGTATCGCGCAGTGCCTGCAGTACCTCGACCGACGTCCGGGTGCCTGCGCGGAAACCCGCTTCCGTGGCTTCTGCCGATTTCTGGGTGGAGACCAGCGCCTGGCGCAAGGCACGCACCCGGCTGATGGAGGCCTGGACACCCCGATATCCATCACGCGTCTGCTGGACCGTGGCGCGTTCCTGAACCAGCATCTGTTCGCCGGAAGACAAGGCCTGTGCGCGAGCCTGTGCTATCAACGCACTGACCCGGCCACCGGTCAGGATCGGCAGACTCAACTGCAGCTTGATCTCGGCGATGTCGGTGTCGCGATCGTCCTGATCGGTCTGTGATGAGGCGGCAGTACCGACCAGGTCCAGAGTGGGATAGCGGCTGGTGCGCTCGATCTCCACCTGGGTGAGGCTGCTGTCCCTGACCAGCCGGGCAATCACCAGTTCCAGGTTCTGTTCTTTGGCAAGCTCCACCCAGGCATCGATGTCGGCAGGCTCTGGTGGAACCAGTGGCATATCGTCAGCCAGCGGCGCAAGCAGTTCCGGATTCAGGCCGCTGATTCGCAGCAGCTCTTCCTGGGCCGTAGACAACTGGTTGGAGGCGGCGATTTCCTGGGCCACGGCCAGATCGTACTGGGCCTGCGCGGAGCGGACATCGGTGATCGGCACCAGGCCGACATCGAAGCGTCGTTCAGCCTGTTCCCGCTGGCGACTGATGGCCTGCAGCTCGGATTGACTGAAATCGACGATGGCCTGCGCCCGCAACACGTCGAAGTAGGCAGTGGCCACGCGCAGGATGAGCGTTTGTCCCAGAGCAGCATACTGCGCTTCAGCCTGCATGACGCCCTGTTGCGCCTGGTCGAGCAGCTTGCCACTGGAGCGATTGAACAGGGTCTGGCTGAGGGACAGGGACAGTGCGGTCTCTTCAAAGGGGCCTTCACCATCATCGGCGAGCGTGCTCAATCCTGCCTCTGCACCGAATGCCAGTTGTGGTAGAAAGGCTGAACGAGCCAGCGGCACCCGCTGCCGTGCAGCTTCCAGGTCGTACTGTGCCGCCGTATACTCCGCATCGTATTGCCTTGCCTGCTCGTAAACATCCTGCAGATCGGTGGACTGTGCCGCTCCGGCCCACAGCAGGGACAGGCTCGTCAGCGCCACACCGGTAAGCCGTATTCGGGTAGACAGGCGTGTCATGCAGCGTTCGCTAGGGGTATTCACGGTGATCATCAGAATATGAAGCTGGGGGATTCGGAATTGAAGTTGACTAGCGGATCGACACGAGTTTCGAACAGGCTCTCACGGCTCCATTCATTGTCGTGTACACGGGTTATCAGCACCGCTTCCATGGTTGGCTGCGACGCTTCTCCGATCATGGCGAACAACCTGCCGCCGATCTTGAGTTTTTTCCTGTAGTAATCCGGTATGGCTGGAACGGAGCCTGAAAAAGCGATGGCATCATAGCCGTCACGAGCGTCCCAGACGCTGCTGGCATCCTGCTCAAGAACGGTGACGTTGCTCACTCCCATGTTGTGAAGTCGTGACTTGGCAGCCGCCGCCAGTTCGGGAATGATCTCGATGGAGTCCACGTGTGCACACAGTCTGGCCAGGCACGCCGTCAGATAGCCACTGCCAGTACCGATTTCCAGCACGGTGTCGGTGACTTCAAGCGATAAGGCCTGCAGCAGTCGGCCATCGACGGTCGGCTTGAGCATGTGCTGGCCATATCCGATGGGTAGCGGAAAATCGCTGTAGGCAAGGCCCTGGTGCGCAACCTCTACGAACGCTTCGCGCGGCACCTCGGCGAGGACGTCCAGCACGCGCTGGTCAAGTACGTCCCAGGGGCGCACTTGCTGTTCGATCATGTTGTTTCGAGCTTGCAGTAGATCCATGGGAGGGTAGGAAGTCTTGACGTGGATGAGACTGGAATACACGACCTGCGATGGTCAGTGCCCCAATATGTGTGCGAATTATAGGCCAAGCCGCCCAGGCTCGTCCGATTGCCGGAACTGTGCCTGTATCTCACCCGATACCCGGTGAGAGCGCCAGTGAGTGCGCAGCCTTACTCCGGTACGACGCTGGTGGCCTGCGGACCCTTGGCACCGGCTTCCACGTCGAATGTTACTTTCTGCCCTTCGGCCAGTGTCTTGAATCCTTCGGCCTTGATGGCAGAAAAGTGAACGAAGACGTCATCACCGCCGTTGTCCTGTGCCAGAAAACCGAAGCCCTTGGCTTCATTGAACCACTTGACTGTACCTGTCGCCATTGCTGTTACCTCATGATCAGCTGAATACAGGCAGGATCACCCAGTGGGGTTCGGCGAACGGCGCGTGCGAACTCGTGCGGCAACCGGGGTCTGGAACTGCGTGAATCTGCCAGCTCCAGTCTACTGTTTTTAGGGACGCCGGCCACAGGTTTGCGCAGATCGGGCACGGCCGACTCGAGTGCCCTGCACACACTCAGTCGGTGTTGTCCGAAGCTGCCTGCTTATTGCCTGGTACCGCCTGTTCCGATCCGACCGTGCCGCTATCGGCTGCCGGCTTGCGGCGTCGCCGTCGCCGCCTTGGCTTTCTGGCAGAGTCGCCTGGACTCTGCCCACCACTGGCTGCTGTGTCGGGCCGGCTGGCGGTATTGTCATCGACTGCTGGCGAGGCCTTGGCAGTGCTGGCTCCGGCCTTACGCTCTGCCGGATTGTTCCGGGATCGCGACTCCCCCTGTGCGCCGCTGCTCCTGCCTGATCTACCGGTACGCGCTCTGCCGCCGGCAGTACGGCCTCCTTTGCTGCTCTTGTCACGGCCACCCTGTCTGCCTCCTTTACCGCCAGGACCGCTGCCGACGCGATCCCGTTGAATTCGCATGGGCGGTTTCGGTTTGATCAGGAGCTCGTCGGTAATCATCTCGAGCGGTATGCTCTGGCCAATGAATTCCTGAATCTCCGGCAGGGAAAACGAGTAGTTCTCGCAGGCGAAGCTCACGGCCATGCCCTGGGTACCGGCACGCGCCGTGCGGCCGATACGATGAACATAATCTTCCGCCTGCTGAGGCAGGTCATAGTTGAATACATGGCTGACATCATCGATGTGCAGTCCGCGCGCCGCCACGTCCGTGGCAATCAGGATAGGTAAACTGCCGGACGTGAATTCGGCCAGGATTGCCTGGCGCTTGTTTTGCCTTACATCGCCGGACAGCGTTCCGCAGGCGATATCGTTACCCATCAGGTAATTTTCAATCCGTTCCGCCGTGCGCTTGGTATTGACGAATATGATGGAGCGGGCAGGGTCGAGCGATTTGAGCAGTCCCAGCAATAGCGGAATCTTTTCATCAGTGGCCGGTTGATAGAGAGCCTGGCGCACCCCGTCCGCCGTGACGCCAGTGGTTTCGGTCTTGATGGCAGCCGGATTATCCATGTGCTCGTAGGCCAGTTCCATGACCCGATGCGACAGTGTTGCCGAGAACAGCATGCTGAGGCGTTCCGGGGGAGGTGGCATGCGGCGCAGCAGAAAGCGAATGTCGGCGATGAATCCGAGGTCGAACATACGGTCGGCTTCATCGAGTACGACGATTTCAAGTTTCTTCAGGTCGAATATCTTCTGTTTGAAGTAGTCGATCAGCCTGCCTGGTGTACCAATCAGCACATCGACCCCGGCGGCCAGCTCCCTGCGTTGTTTTTCGTAGTCGATGCCGCCATAGACGACTGCGCATTTCAGCCCGGTGTGCACCCCCAGGGAGTCGGCATCCTTTTTAATCTGCATGGCCAGTTCACGGGTAGGTGCGATGACCAGCATGCGGGGTTGATCTTTGCGTCGCTCACCTCCATCGTTGGACATCAACCGGGCGAAGCTGCCCAGCAGGAATGCGGCTGTCTTGCCGGTTCCGGTCTGGGCCTGTGCGGCAATGTCGTGTCCGGCAGCAATGACGGGCAGGGTGAGTCCCTGGATTTCAGTGCAGGCGTCGAAGCCAAGTTCGTCGGTGGCGCGCAGCAGTGCTTCCGGGAGTTCAAGCTCATGAAACGTTTGCACCGGTCCAGTTGACTGGATGGCAGTGTCTGATGAATCTGCAGGTTTTATTGTCATGCGATGTGTGCGATGCGATCTGATAAAATGCGAACCCTTCGCGGGGCCAGTTGGCGGCGTTGCACAGGCGCGCGGCAGCACGGCTGAGCGTCCCTGGTACTAAAAAGGACACCTCGGACAAGGAATTACAGTCTGACACGGTCGAGCCGTGCAATTTTTCTACCGATCGGCAGCATCCCCGGGATGATGCCGGTTTCATACTTTTTCACAGCAGAGGTACAGATGAGCGACCATATTACCCCTATTACCGACGCGACCTTCGAAGAAGAGGTCCTGAACTCCGATACCCCGGTCCTGGTTGACTACTGGGCGGAGTGGTGTGGGCCCTGCAAAGCGATCACTCCTGTGCTCGAAGATGTAGCCCCCGGATACGCAGGGAAAGTGAAAATCGTCAAGATGAATATAGACGAGAATCCCAACACACCGCCCAAATACGGCATTCGCAGCATACCCACACTGATGCTTTTCAAGAATGGCGCGGTCGAAAGCACCAAGATCGGTGGTCTGAATAAGGCACAGCTGACCGAATTTCTGGATCAGAACGCCTGATCCACGTAAGTATAAGCGGGCTGGTTGGCGGCATTGGTCGCAACCAGCCTTGCCACCCTGGCCCGATCGGTGCCTGTAATCGACGCCAGTGGCAAGTGGCCAGTGGTCAGCGGCCAGAGGCATGGCACGACATTCCGTATCGACCATGCCCTTCAATCCTCCGCGAATCTCTCCCGAGTCTTACGTGTATCCGGCGCGAATCTGGCGCGAATCTGGCAGTGGTCCCCGGCAGTCGGTAAAATTTCGATGCCAGCCGTTGCGCGTACCCCGGCAAACCGGCTGATGGCCTGCAATTCGCCTTTATGACTCCGTGACTGGACTTGATGTCGTGAATCGTGCTAAGTTCGTCATACAACGTCTTGCAGCCCGCTATCTCCAGGCGCGCGCCACGTAACCAGTTTCCAGAAAGACACTTCACCCAAGCACCTCAGCCACCCCCCGTGGCCATTCCAATTCGGCCGATTCCGGCATTCCCGCGCACCACGTGTATGAACCTGACCGATCTCAAGAAAAAAAATCCCACCGAACTCATCGAGCTCGCGCAGTCGATCGGGGTGGAAAGCGTTGCGCGTCAGCGCAAGCAGGACATGATCTTCTCGATCCTGAAGGCGCAATCGCGCAAGGGGGAAGACATTTTCGGCGGCGGCGTCCTGGAAATCATGCAGGACGGCTTCGGTTTTCTACGCTCAGCTGACAGCTCCTACCTGGCAGGACCGGACGACATCTATGTCTCACCGAGCCAGATTCGCCGTTTCGCACTGCGAACCGGCGATACCATCTTCGGCAAGATTCGACCGCCGAAGGAAGGCGAGCGTTACTTTGCGCTGCTCAAGGTGGATGAAATCAATTTCAGTCCCCCGGAACAGGCCAAGAACAAGGTACTGTTCGAAAATCTCACGCCCTTGCACGCCAACGACCGTTTCACCATGGAACGTGGCAATGGCAGCACCGAAGACATCACGGCGCGCATCATCGATTTCGCAGCGCCCATCGGCAAGGGCCAGCGTGGCCTGATCGTATCGCCGCCGAAGGCCGGCAAGACACTGATGTTGCAGAACATTGCGCAGAGTATTGCTGCCAATTCACCCGATTCCTACCTCATCGTGTTGCTGATCGACGAACGACCCGAGGAGGTCACGGAAATGCAGCGCATGGTGCAGGGGGAAGTCATCTCCAGTACCTTCGATGAACCTGCTGCGCGTCATGTTCAAGTGGCAGAAATGGTCATCGAGAAAGCCAAGCGACTGGTCGAACACAAGAAGGATGTCGTCATTCTGCTCGATTCCATTACGCGACTGGCACGTGCATACAACACGGTGGTTCCCTCCTCCGGCAAGGTGCTCACTGGCGGTGTGGATGCCAATGCACTGCATCGCCCCAAGCGCTTCTTCGGCGCTGCGCGTAACATCGAGGAGGGCGGCAGCCTGACGATCATTGCGACCGCACTGGTCGATACCGGGTCCAAGATGGACGAGGTCATCTACGAAGAATTCAAGGGAACCGGCAACATGGAATTGCACCTGGATAGACGAATCGCTGAAAAGCGTGTCTTTCCGGCTATCAACATCAATCGCTCGGGTACTCGCCGGGAAGAACTGATGATGGATCCGGAAGAGCTGCAGAAGACCTGGATACTGCGTAAGTTCATCCATTCGATGGATGAGATCGAGGCGGTGGAGTTCCTGTTGGGTCGATTGCAACAGACCAAGACGAACAACGAATTCTTCGATTCGATGAAGCGCTAGCGCGCCTGACAGCTCATACGGTTGGGGTATTCAGGAAGGGCCTTCGCTGGTTGCGGCGCGGAGGGCCCGGTAGCCGATATCGCGTCGGTAACGACTCCCTTCCCAGGAAATACACGCCGCACCGGCCTCGGCAAGCTGCTTGGCTTCAGCCAGCGAATCACCGGTTGCCGTGACGCACAGGACGCGACCTCCGGCGGTCTCAAGCTGGTCGCCGTTACGTCGGGTGCCAGCATGAAAAACCTTGCACCGAGCCGCTTCGGCACGCTCGATTCCGCTGATGCGTTTACCTTCACTGCTGCCCTGCGGATACTCGCCCGCCGCCATCACGATACCGATGGCGCTCCCCGCATGCCAGCTGACCTGTGCCTCTGGCAGAGTGCCGTCTACCGCATGGTCGAGCAGAGGCAGCAGATCGCTTTTCAGGCGCATCATCAGCGGCTGGGTTTCCGGATCACCCAGGCGCACATTGTATTCGACGACACGTGCCTGGCCCGTATCGTCAATCATCAGGCCCACATACAGAAAGCCTGTAAACGGCATGCCATCGTCCACCAGTGCATTAATGGTGGGTTGAACGATGTCGTTCATGACGTGCGCATGCACGGCATCGGTGACTATCGGCGCAGGTGAGTAGGCGCCCATGCCACCGGTATTCGGACCCAGGTCGCCTTCATCTCGTGCCTTGTGATCCTGGCTGCTGGCCAGCGCCAGACAGTCTCTGCCGGAGACCACGGCAATGAAACTGGCCTCTTCACCGTGCAGGAATTCTTCTATGACAAGATTGTTGCCCGCCTCCCCGAACTGTCCCGAGAGCATGGACTCGACGGCAGCGTACGCCTCCTCTTCATCCTGGGCGACCACGACGCCTTTGCCCGCGGCAAGCCCGTCAGCCTTGATGACGATGGGCGCGCCGTGTCGTTCGATCCACAGCCGGGCGGCTGCTGCGTCGTCGAAAGTGGCATAGCGGGCTGTGGGGATGCGGTGGCGCGACATGAAATCCTTGGCAAATGCCTTGCTGCCCTCCAGCTGTGCGGCTGCCTTGCAGGGTCCGAAGATGCGCAGGCCTTGTTCAGTAAACGCATCCACGATGCCGGCAACCAGTGGGGCTTCCGGACCGACGATGGTGAGATGAATTGCCTGTGCGCGTGCGAACTCCAGCAGTGCATCGATATCATCGATAGCGAGATCCACCGGTGTAATCTTGGGCTCATCAACCATGCCGGGGTTGCCCGGCGCAACGCTGATGCGATCGACCTGGTCGGACTGTGCCAGTTTCCAGGCGATTGCGTGTTCACGTCCACCACTACCGATCAATAGGAGATGCATGGTCTGCTGTTTCGATAAAAGCGCTATTCTATCGCGGCTTCACCTGTAAATTGCCGAATCCTGATCATTCTGTCGGGTATCATCCTGGCACTGCGTTGGGGTTCTTTCCCAGCCTCGATAGTGTTCGTGCAGAATCACACAGGCGCTGACGGGTCGCGGCGTTTGCCGGTATTGTATTGCCTGTCCGGTTGTCAGGTGTTGTGATAGTCGCAGTCTCCGGCAGCGCACGACCTGCAGCGACGGCAGTCACATGTCCGGCTAGTGGTACCAGACTTGTATTTTCCGGTATGCGAGCTGCGTTCCGGGGCATGCTGTCGGGCAGTTTGACAGGTACCGTGATCAACCAGCAGGAGAGCCGACGCTCATGACCATAGATTGTCGTTCAGCCTTGTATACACCGTCTCTCAATGAACGGATTCTGGCCAAGGGGCCGCGCAGCGAGGCAGATGCCATCATCGTCGACCTGGAGGATTCGGTGGCGCCGGAGTCCAAGGACAGCGCGCGGGCAAAAGCCTTCCACGCGCTGACTGAACTGGATTATGGTCACCGCCTGCGTGCATTGCGCATCAATGCTGCTGATACCCGCTGGCATGCAGACGATGTGGCCGCGGTGGCCAGCATCCGGCCTGATGCGGTCGTGTTGCCCAAAGTACAGAGCGCCGATGACATCCAGGCACTGAGTGAGGCGCTGGACCGGCTGCCGGGGACGAACGGCATCGCCATCTGGGCCATGATGGAATCGCCTCTGGCAGTACTCAATGCGCAGGCCATTGCCCAATCGGTCAACCACTATCCGCGCCTGGCAGCGGTGCTGGTAGGTAACAATGATCTGGCGCGCGAATCCGGTATGTCCATCAGGTCGGACCGAACATTCCTGCTGCCATGGTTGATGACCTTGGTTGCGGCAGCCAGGGCTTATGGTCTGGGCATACTGGACGGCGTTTACAACGATTTTGCCGACACCGCCGGTTTTCATCTCGAATGTGAGCAGGGAGCGGCAATGGGCATGGACGGCAAGACGCTGATCCATCCGTCACAAATTGTTGCAGCCAACGATATCTTTGCACCGTCAGCAGATGCCATTGCACATGCCCGCGCGATCGTCGAGGCCTTTGCCTTGCCGGAGAATGCCCAGGCGGGTGTGGTGCAGATCGATGGACGCATGGTAGAGCGACTGCATCTGGGCATGGCCAGGAAACTGCTGGCCAGGGTTGAGCACCTGGACAGCCGGACTTGAGCGAATCATTCACGTACAAACCGAGACTGCCGTTCCTGCTCTTTCTGGTGGCCGTCGCGGCCATCGGCCCGTTGACACTCAATGGTGTTCTGCCGGCGACCAGCGCAGTGATGAAGGATCTGACCACGCGCTATGAGGTAGCGCAGCTGGTATTGACTGTATTCCTGATCGCCAACCTGTGCGGGCAACTGGTGCTGGGGCCGGCCGCGGACAGAGTTGGCAGGCGCCCGGTCATGCTGCTCAGCCTGCTGATCTTCATTGTCGGCAGTATCCTGTGCGCTATCTCGGGCTCCATCGAACAACTGCTGATTGGTCGATTCGTGCAGGGCGCCGGTGGTGCCGTGTGCGTATTCCTGCCGCGTGCCATCGTACGCGACGTATACCCGCAGAACAGGGCTGCAAGCGTCATCGGCTACATGACCACGGCAATGATGGTGGCTCCCCTGTTCGGTCCGGCCACCGGTGGATGGATTACTGATCAGTACAGCTGGCGCTGGATGTATGCAGGTCTGGCTGCGCTGGCCACACTGCTGCTGCTTGCGGGCTGGCGCTATCAGCCGGAAACACTGTCGGCCTTTCGCGATTCCCCTGCTGAGCGGAGAATGCGTCCGCGCACATCGTTTCTCGAATCATCCATGGTTCTGCTGCGCGATGCCGGTTTCATTGCCTGCACCTGTATGCTCGCCGGTGCCGTGGGGGTCTACTACGGATTTCTGGCAGGTGCGCCGTATGTGGCCATGGAGAGTCGCGGGCTGAGTGCATCGGCCTACGGCAGCTGGTTCGCCATGGTAGCGGTTGGATATCTCAGTGGTAACCTGACGGCAGGTACGCTGTCACAGAGACTCGGTGTGCAGCGCATGATCCAGATTGGTTTCGTACCGTTCATACTCGGTGTGTGCCTGTTCTGGTTGCTGCTGCCATTCAACCATCCAGTCAGTCTCTTCCTGCCCATGATGATCGTTGCCTTCAGTAACGGCATGTCCTTGCCCAGCATGATTACCGTAGCCATGAGTATCCGGCCGGAACTGGCGGCATCGGCATCAGGCCTGGCGGGCAGTGTACAGACGGCATTCGGGGTTCTGCTGACGCTTTCGGTCGGCTACCTGCTGCCGATGGGAGACACATGGCTGTTCGTTCTGCTGAGCGGTTCCGCCCTGGTGTCCGTGCTTGGCTTGTGCCTGTCCCGAAGGCAGGTACCGGGCACATCGCACGCACCTGTTATTTGACACCTGGGATGTCACGCTGGCGATTCAACCTTGGTAATTCAACGTTGGTAATTCAACGCTGTCCGCCGTTGATCTCGAGTACCTGCCCGGTAATGTAGGCCGACAGTTGCTCGGCGGCCAGGAACAGAAACGCGGGAGCGCAGTCTTCGCTGGTGCCCAGACGCTGCAGCGGAATCTGCCGACGCGTGGTTTCCAGCTTTTCCGCGCTGGAATATCGGGCATGAAAGTCCGTATCGATGACACCTGGTGACACGGCATTCACGCGAATGCCATCGGCCGCCAGTTCTCGGGCAAGTCCGCGGGAGTAGGCACTGACAAACGCCTTGCTGGCCGAGTAGATCGACGAACCGGGACTGCCGCCGGTGGAGGCGGAAATCGACACCGTATTGACGATGGCCGCCTTGCTGGCAGACTGTCCGGCCACCTTGAGCAACGGCAGCAAACCTCGGGTAATGCGAACCACTGCATGCTGGTTGAGTTCGACGATGGACTGATACTGCTCCTCTGTCAGGGAATCGGCGGGGAAGCGTCCGAACATGGTGCCCGCATTGTTGATCAGTACGTCCACTTTGTGAGTTCTGGCCCTGACCTCTGCGATGAATTGCTGCTGGTCTTCCGGCCGGGTGAAGTCACCCGTCAAGACCTGCACATCCTCGGGCAGGCCACTGTGCCTCGTTTCGTGTCTGCCAAGGTGTGCAATGATGCGTGCACCGGCTGCATGGAAGGCCAGCAGAGTGCTGCGGCCGATCCCCGATCCGGCGCCGGTCATCACGACGACGCGGTTTTCATACAGCCTGCCGAATACCGGATGGGTCATGTAGGGGCTCGAGTGCTAGTTGGCCGGTAAGGGATAGCGTATCTGCTGATCCACCTCGATCAGCGATCCGCTGATACCGTTGATCTCACGCAAGGTGGCCACCGTGGTGCCGTACATCTGTGCAATCTTGCCCAGATACTCCCCTGATTTCACGACATGCACACCGTACAGTGGTTCACTGAGCGATGTGCCGGTCCCCGCACCTGCAGCTGCCCCTGCGGGCACCCTTGCAGCCGCCCCTGCGGGCGCCCTTGCAGGCGCCCCTTCCCGCGATTCGACACCGGTTGTCAACGGGGACGCCGTACTGGATCCGGCTGCCTGTCGTCCTGTTGCGGTCTGCGTAGCGGGGGCGATGGTGCCGAGTTCCCTGCCCCCACGCTCAATAGCCGTGCCGTCGACCCTGGTGGCGGCACCGGGTGTGACAGACATTCCGGCAAGGCTTGCCGGTCTGCCATTGGTGGACAGCTTCTGTTGCCAGCGATATATTCCGCCTGCCAGCAGTGACACTGACACCAGCAGAATGACCAGGTCAGATTTGGCAATCACCTTCGGGCTCTCGTGACGATCTGCATCAGTTCATGATAGCGGCTTGTGGCCGTTGGCGGGTGTCGGCCTTCACGTTCGTCCAGTCATTCTTCGACTTCGGTGCAGGACTGCGGATGCGATCCGGTTGAATCGATGTGCCTGAGCGCGGTCAGTCCAGGCAAAGTGTGAATCAGTTCACGTAGCCGGTCGGCAGAAAGTAGACGCCAGGCGTCGCTAGAGCCTGTCCAGCCACGAATAACCGGTCATTGCCAGCGCCAGCATGGCCGATCGGCTGGCGTTACTTCCCGGAAAGGCTGAGGCGGGCAGGGCTGCGAGCTGATCAAATCGCTCGGGGCGGCCGTCGATATGCTCAGCCATTGCAGTGCCGTACATGAACGCCAGCGCCAGGCCATGCCCTGAATAACCGCCCGACGAATACAGCTCCGGAGAGAGTCGCCGGATGGAGGGCAGGCGGTTGCGCGTTATCGCCAGTGTGCCTCCCCAGG
>JABDKN010000056.1 GCA_013002205.1 Granulosicoccus sp. | reverse complement strand
GCATGATGATGCGCGGTGTGGAAAAGCAGAACTCCTCTATGACCACCTCTGCCATGCTGGGCCGGTTCCGCTCGGACATCAACACACGCAACGAATTCCTGTCACTGGTGCGTGACTGAGGAGTCTGGCAACAGAAAACCCTGAGCGAGAGCGATTCCATACTGACAGGTGAGTTGAACACGGGATAGAGCGGTGAAAGCAGCCGTTGATGCTCAGTCGGGCTGCCTATTGCTGTCCTGCTCTTCGGCTCCGAGCTGCATCTGCCAAAGATCCGCGTACAGTCCGCCAGCTCCAAGCAAATGTTCATGAGTACCGCGCTCAACGATACGACCGGCGTCCAGCACGATGATCTGATCAGCGTCGACGATGGTGGACAAGCGATGGGCAATGACCAGTGAGGTGGCGCGTCTGGCCACGGCATTCATGCCTTCCAGAATTGCCTGCTCGCTGCGCGTATCCAGGCTCGACGTCGCTTCGTCGAAGATGATGATCGGCGGATCCTTGACCACCACGCGGGCGATGGCCATGCGTTGCTTCTCCCCACCGGAGAGTTTGAGGCCGCGCTCGCCGACGATGGTGTCGTAGCCTTGTGGCAATTCGGCAATGAATTTGTCCAGATTGGCCCGCCGCGCCGCCTCGGCTACCCGTTGATCGTCCGCTTCCGGGTGAGCATAGGCCAGGTTGTAGCGAATCGTATCGTTGAACATGACCGTATCCTGCGGCACCACACCCAAAGCCTCTCGCAGACTCGACTGAGTGCAGTCCCGTACGTCGACCCCATCGATCAGTACCTGTCCCTTGTCGATATCATAGAAACGGAACAGCAGGCGGGACAGGGTCGATTTGCCAGCACCTGATGGTCCGACCACCGCGACTTTGCTGCCGGGCTCGACGGTGAAACTGATGCCTCGCAGGATGGCTCTTTCGCGAGAATAGGAAAATTCGACGTCGCGGAACTCGATACGCGCCTCTGTTACCCGCAATGTCGTTGCACCGGGTTTGTCCTGGATCTCGGGTGCACGTTCCAGCAGTTTGAGCACCAGATCCATATCGGCCAGTGCATATTGCAATCCGCGATAAACCACGCCCAGCACGTTCAGCGGTACGAACAGTTGCAGCATCATGGCATTGATCAGGACGATATCGCCCAGGGTGATCACCTGTGTGGTCACATCGCGAACCGCCAGCATCATGATCACGGTAACGCCGACCGATACGATGGCGGCCTGACCGAAATTAAGCGTCGACATGGTCACCTGACTGCGCACGCCGGCGTCAGCCCAGTCATTCATATGCGCGTCGTAGGCGGCAATTTCGCGTTGCTCATTATTGAAGTACTTGACCGTCTCGTAATTGAGCAGGCTGTCGATGGCACGACCGCTGGACAGTGAATCCAGCCGGTTCATCTCGTGACGAAACTGCATGCGCCAGCCGGAGAACTGCAGGGTAAAGATAATGTACAGTCCGACCGTCACGAAGACCACAGCCGTGTATTGCCAGCCATAACCACCCAGCAGGATGGCCGCCACCAGCAGAAATTCGGCCGCAGTGGGCACGATATTGAACACCAGCAGATTGACGATCGAACTGAGACTGTTGGTACCCCTCGACAGGTCCTTGGCGATACTGCCGGTGCGGCGTTCCAGATGGAATGAGAGCGACAGATCGTGCAGATGTCTGAGTACCCGCGTGGACAATTGATGCATGGCGCGATAGCGCACCCGCGCAAACAACGAATCGCGCAATTCCTTGAACAGGGCGCTGGCCATGCGCAGCAGGCCGTAGGCGGCCACCAGAGCCAGTCCGACCAGCAGCACGTCCTGCTCGCCGATGGCCGAGGTCGTCGCAGAGTCCGAAAGGTCGGAGACACCCGCATCCAGGGTGTTGACAATGCGTTTGAGCAGCAATGGCACGGCCACGATGGCCAGCTTGCTGAGCATCAGAAAACCCAGGGCAACTAATACCCGACCGCGGTATTCCCACAGGTAGGTTGACAGTTTTCTCAGGTTTTCAAGGTCACGCCGATTACTGTGCGGCGCTTCAAGGCGTCCATGCATCAGGCAATGCGCCTGACATCGCCCAGGACATGTTGCAGTGCCTGTTCTATCAGTGCCACCGCATCCGGTGAGCTGCCTGCCTGTTCACTCAGGTGACGCCGCCACAGCCTGGCGCCGGGTACTTCCTGGAACAAGGCCACCAGATGACGGCTGAGTGCGCTCAGTCGCACGCCCTGTTCAACCTGGTCCTGCATGTACTGCGCATAGCTTCGTGCAATCTGCGCCAGAGAGTGCACGTCGCTCGAATGCTCCAGTCCACCTGGCAGATCGCCAAACAGCATTCGATCTGCCTGCGCCAGCATCGCCGGACGGTAGTAGGCGGCACGTCCGATCATCGCACCGTCTACGTGCTGCAAATGTTCAACGGAGGCCTCCAGGGTGTCGATCCCCCCGTTGATGCTGATGTGCAGTTGCGGATACACCTGCTTCAGCCGGTAGACGTATTCGTAGCGAAGCGGTGGGATGGTCCGGTTCTGCTTCGGGCTTAGACCATCGAGCCAGGCCTTGCGTGCATGCACGACGAAATGCTCACAGCCACTGGCGGCAACCTGTTCGATGAATGATTCGAGGGCGTCGAAGCTGTCATTCCGGTCTATGCCCAGGCGGCATTTGACTGTGACCGGTATATCTACGGCCGCGCGCATGCCGGCCACCACATCGCGTACCAGCTGCGGCTCCGCCATCAGGCAGGCGCCGAAACGCCCGGCCTTGACGCGGTCGCTGGGGCAACCCACGTTCATGTTGATTTCATCGTAACCCCACTGCTGACCAATGGTCGCAGCCTGCGCCATCTCCGCCACATCGGCGCCACCGAGTTGCAGGACGACTGGCCCCTCAACCGGGTCCTTGCCCAGCAACCGGGACCGGTCACCGTGAATCACCGCCTTGCAGGTGAGCATTTCGGTGTACAGGAGGGTATGCCGCGTCAACAGGCGGGCAAGATACCGGTAGTGACGGTCCGTCAACTCCATCATGGGGGCAACGACCAGTTTCCGGTGAGCTGGATCAAAGGCTTCAGGCATGCGTGCGGAGTCTATCGGCTGCCGGGCAGTATCGCCAGTGTGATGTGTCCGAATTCGTCAATATCGTCCTGAGCGGCACCTTGGCAACGCCTGGGCGGAGTTCCCTCCTCTTGCCTGTCCGTCAGCGTTTGCAAGCTCTGGATGAAGAGTTGGGTACGCGGGTAAACTGGTGGCAAGCGATACATCTTCAAGGCAATCCGCCCTCGGGCCACGCAATCGACATCGGGAACATGTTCGATACGACAGGATTGACGCCCGGCGCGAAACAGCTCTATAGGCCAGAGTCGCTTTCGATGCTGCCGGGCAGGCAGGTCTTGATATCGTGTTTGACTACACGGTAGAGGATTTCGATCTTACCCATATCATGATCAGGGATCCCGCAGGTTTCATCGTCGACATCGCTGAGCATCACGACCAGTAGATCAATCCACAGGCTGAACCGCGCACTGGCACCCTGCCCGCGCGCTCGATCACGGCAACTCGAGGTCGTGAAATTCTTTGAGATTGGCAAGCGCACCATCGAGCCAGATCCGGACATGCTGCCGAATCAAATCAGTTTCATGGCCATGGAAATCGATCTGGTAGACGAACTTGCGAATCCCGATGAATACGATGGTTGAATGCAGCATCAGTGCAAGCTCGCGTTCAGCCGTCGACGGCTTGAGCAGCTTGAGTTCGGGCATACCGGCTTCAGCCCGCAGATGTTCCAGCACAGGCCACAGAATGCGTTCATCCAGATGCGGGCTGTACCGCTTGGCAATCTCCATTCCGTCGTATGAGGCGCGTTGAAAAAGCTTCATGGACGTTGCCGTCATGCCGTTGAAAAATGACTGATAAGCCAGTGACAGCCGTTCAAGCAGCGTTCCCTCGGTTTCATCCATGATGCGTTTGAAATCTGACTCTTTTTCCTCAAGAAAGCGAACGCGGAGAACCTCTTCGATGATTTCTTCCTTGGACTTGAAATGCTTGT
>JABDKN010000113.1 GCA_013002205.1 Granulosicoccus sp. | reverse complement strand
GCAGATTGATGAACATCCCGAAGTAGTGCTTCAGACGATCACGCTCACTGGGGCGAATCGTTAAGTACAGCGTCATACCCTGGTCCCGATCCACCAGGTCCATGATCCGGAAATCACTGTGCGCCGTCGCGGCGGCCAGAATCGGGTCGCGCCATTTGGTCAGCGGCGTGATCATCGAGGACAGTACACCGGAGAACTCCCGATCCTCCTTCTGCAGCATCTCCGAGGCGGTCTCCCGGATCACCTGGGCGATTAAGGGATTGCCTGCCTGATAGGCGAGCATGTCCTGCAGGTATTCCTTGAACGGTCGCACCGGGTTGGAGACTTCGGAGAGCACGCCGGCGATATTGGCCGCCGGTTCATCTGCCAGGGCCTTGCGGGACAATTCATGGAGCATCACGCCCACGATCAGGGATCGCGCCGAGGTCTCGAAGTGTTCTGCATTGCCGCTGTTGCCGGCGCTTCGGGGAATCAGGTACTCGGCGAGCATCTGCACATCACTGACGGCGGACTCGTGACCAATCTGAATCTCCTCGAGTGGGTTGTAGCAGGCACCCTGACCATCGTTCTTCGACGGGTCGTGATAGAGCACGTGCTGGTTGAGTTCGCGCTGGCGGTAGCCCGCCGTGGCCTCCCAGAGCTCGCCCTTGACGTCCAGTACGAAGGCACTAGACTCATAACACAGGAGGTTCGGAATCACGAGCGCCACGGTCTTCGCAGAGCCCGACGGGGCAAAGGCGGTCAGCGACTCTGGTGCGGTATACACCAGGTACTCGACCGATGACGCTTTACCGGACGGTGCATCTGACCAACCCCCGACAATCAGCGAGGTGCCGGTATGTTCATTGTCAAGCAGACCCGCCTTGACAATGTCCTGTCGAGTCGCCCATTTCGAGGACCCATGCCCGGTGCGTTCCTGCACCCGGCGCAGCAGCAGCCACAGGGTAGCCAGTCCCAGCGCCACACTTGCGGTACTGGCGGCGATGCCTGCACCCCAGGCCCTGAACACCGACCAGGGGTACTCGGCTATCGCTACGCGTGTCAGGATGAATGCATCGCCTGGTCGTTGTACCAGTTGCGACAGGTTATCCACCGGCGGCAAGGTCAGGCCGAAGCTGCCCGCCAGGACTCGTCGCACCGTCATCAGGCAAATCCAGATTGCCAGGAGCGACAGAAACGTTGTAAACAGCGCGCCTCGTGCACTCCACAGTCGATCAGCGAAGGGCTGAACCATGTGACGCCCTCCGGGCGATTTGCGTTAATTACAGCAACTAACTTTTCTGGTTGCTGTCAATGTTAGTTGCCGAACCGTACCATAGGATTTCCGGTTGGTCTTTGCCATTTTTGATCGGCGCACGACAGTGGCCGCTATCGTGAGCATCCGGGTTGTGATGTTCGATACCGGCGAATCGTTGTATTACCGCGCTTTGCAACGTTACTCAGGAATTGAATCTGTGACGCTTGTCACATCCAGAGCGCAGCTGATGAGGTTCCTGAAAGATCATTACAAATCGGTAGACGTTGTGGTGACCGACCTGATTCTGGATGCGAACACTATCTCTAGTAAGGGCGCACGCGGGGCAACGGACTTTGATGGGCTGGATGCAGTTGGACGCATCCGCAAGCGATGGCGGAAACTGCCCATCGTTGTCCTCACACGCTTCTGGCACGAAGAGAATGTCCTGGCGGCCTACCGTGCCGGTGCACACTGGGTGGTGAAGTATCAGCAACCGGCGCGTCGGCGCTTTGCACGGCAGGTGTTCGACATTGCACAGCATAAGAGGGTCATTCCCGACGAGTTTGATCCGGTGCTGACCAACCGTATCCGCCTGCTGGTAGATCCCAAACTCAAGGACACCAGTAACGCCGAACAGGACATGCTGTTTCTGATGCTCGCCCGGCTTGACACCGATCAAATTGCTGAGACGCTGGGCTGGTCCACCCGGCAGTCACTGTACAACCGCACGTCAACCATCATGGCCCGCAGCGGGTTCGACTCGCGTAGTGAGCTGCTCGATTACTGTCGTGAACTCGGTGTGACGGCAGATCCCTATTGATTGGTGCATGATGGGTGACCGAACCGAAGGCACTGCTGACTGTACTGCCACCGGCTGGCGCTATCCCCGTTGCCAGCGACAAACCTCAGCGTACTACTTCGCAGCGATGAGGCTTGCCTGCGACATAGTGCAAATCGACCCGTAAATGAGTGGTGGCCCTATTGTGAGACACGACACTCAACTTTAGCCTCGGACACACTCTCGCCTTGGACCTTTTTCCAAGATCCTTAGT
>JABDKN010000111.1 GCA_013002205.1 Granulosicoccus sp. | reverse complement strand
TCATCCAGGCCACGCAGTGGCGTGACCCGGATGCACGCCAGCCTTCCAGATCATCGAAGCGCACCAGCAGTTCCAGCTGATCGGCCATGGCGGAGGCAATGTCCCGGCCAAGTGATTGCAGGCGACGTGCTACCGCATCGGCATCGCTCGGCAGTGCGTTGCCGGGATGATCGGATGGGGGTGGGGAGCCTGAACCATCCATGCAGGCCATGGCTAACCGGGTGCTCTGGCCGAAGCGATGATGCGCCTCGGCATCGAACGAATCCATGCCCAGCGGGATGCGTTCTGGTTTGCCGGTGTCTGTAACTGTGCCCCGTTTGACGGTGTCCCTGTCGACACGGTCATTGGCATCCGTACTAGAGATATCCGTATCAGACGCATCCTGTTTGCGCCAGTACGCTTCGGCCCGACTGATTGAATCATCCATGATTTCAAGCTCGTTCGTTGATGGGTCAATATACCATCGGTCCAACGAGCAGGCAAGTGTAAAACTGTAAATATATATAGTTATACAATTCTGCACTGATCAATATCACAGAACAGTAAGCAGGCTGAAAAAGGTAAGCAGGCAGGCTAATGAAATCGATGTGTCTCGGATGGATTGACGAATGAAATCCATATCGCATCTGTTACCGGAAAAGTGTTGAATGAATCTGTTTGCTTTCAATACAAACTCATACTGCCCGTGGATATCACTGTGATACTCACGTTGATAGTCACGTTGATAGTCACGTAGTTGTTCACGTAGTTATTCACATAGTTTTTCACGTAGTTGCTCACGTAGTTATTCATGTTGATCTCACTATGAATATTGCATACCAGACGAGTACACTGAGTCGTTCATACAGTAGCCTTCGACTGCTCAGGATATCACCCATGGTCTCAATTCAATTCCGTCATGCCACCAGGCCGGCGTCCACCCGGTGCATTCAAATGCTTGCCAGCTGGAACATGGTGCCCATGGATGCGTTGCGATGAGTAAGCGATTTCGACTGGACGGGAAGCGCGCGTTGGTTACCGGCGCAAATACGGGGATCGGTCGGGCAATTGCGTTGAGTCTGGCTGATGCTGGCGCAGTGGTCATCGCGGCTGGACGCTCTTCGACAGAAGAGAGCGTATCGCAGATTCGCGCAGCGGGCGGTGAGGCGTACTCACTGTCAATGGACCTGTCTGACCTGGCCGCAGCCATCAGGCAGTTTGATGAGGCGGGTAAGCTGGATATACTGGTCAACAATGCGGGCATCATCCGCCGTGCAGACGCCGTAGATTACAGTGAAGCGGACTGGGACGAGGTCATCGATATCAACCTCAAGGCAGTGTTCAGGTTGTGTCAGCAGTTTGCCCGCCAGGCGATGTCCCTGGGGCGCGGTGGGCGAATAGTCAACATAGCATCAATACTGAGTTTTCAGGGTGGTATCCGGGTACCTGCGTACACGGCATCGAAGCACGGTGTGGTCGGCTTGACCAGACTCTTCGCCAATGAATGGGCTGCGAAGGGAATAAATGTCAACGCCGTTGCGCCCGGTTATATCGTCACCAATAATACCGAGGCATTGCGTGCGGATGTGGCGCGCTCGGCTGAGATTCTCAGCCGCATACCGGCGCAGCGCTGGGGTGAACCTGAGGACATTGGTGATGCCGTGACGTTTCTCTGCACGCCGGCGGCTAGCTACATTACCGGTACGGTGCTCAATGTCGACGGAGGCTGGCTTGCCCGCTAGTCGTCGATAGCGACGCGCAGGCTCCTTGTCTCTGAATCAGGAATCAGGAATCAGGAATCAGGAATCAATCATGAATCATGAAACAGGAAGCTGCGCATGGACACCGTGCCAAGCTCGATGCCCTCATTCATGAACGTGAGCTTGTCCTTTTCATCGGAGGCGCCTGCTACGGTCAACGAAGGCAGATAGTGATCCAGGGATGGATGGGCGATGCGGAGCAGGGAGCCAAGCATCTTGCGGTTGCTCAGTGCTGGAAGGTTCCGTTGTGTCAGGTGACTGGCAAAGAGCTGATCAAATTCATGTGCCCAGTCAGTCGGTTGGCCGCCGGGTACCATCGCCTGCAGGTTGTGCACGACATTGCCGGAGCCGAGAATCAGCACGCCTTGATCGCGCAGTGGTGACAAGGCACGACCGATGTCGAGATGCCAGTCCAGATCCTTGCTCATGTCGATGGACAGCTGGAAAACAGGCACGTCGGCGTCAGGGTACAGCCAGGTCAATACCGACCAGGCACCGTGGTCGAGCCCCCAGGTCTCATCGCCCTGCGCCTGGTGGCTCCGCAGCATATCGACTACCCGGGTCGCCAACTCCGGTGCACCTGTTGCCGGATACTGCTGCGTGTACAGCACATCGGGAAAACCGCGAAAATCATGTATCGTCCTTGGCATGGCAGAAATATCAACCAGCGTGGTGTTTCTCGTCATCCAGTGTGCGGAAACCACCAGAATGGCCTGTGGTCGAGGCAGTGAGCGACCTAATGCGGTCCAGTTTTCAGAATACTGATTGTCTTCGATTGCGTTCATGGGGCTGCCATGCCCCAGAAAAACCAGCGGCATTCGCTCGGAAGTGGCCAAGCTGCTCTGTAGCGTCTGCAGGGATTGCCGGATGTTCATGGACATTAACCTCTGGGCAGTATGACCTGCACCATTCACCGTCAGTTTATACTGAGTCAGTTCATACTGAAGCCGAAAGGGGCTGTCGAAGGGAAGCCGTGAAATACCCTGTCAGCGCATCGAGGCCGTCTCGCGGATGAAACTTCCATCCTGCAGATCGCGCAGGGCCTGGCGGATCTCTTCCTGCGAATTCATTACGATGGGACCGTGCCAGGCTACCGGCTCGCGAATCGGTTTGCCGCTGACGAGAAGAAAACGTACACCGTGTTCACCGGCGCTCACCACGATCTCGTCGCCGCTGTCGAATTGCACCAGTGTACGGTTGCCGGACTCGTCGCGCAGGTGCACCTCCTCGCCCGCAATGGATTTTTCGACCAGTACGCCGCGGGGTTCCGAGACATCGCGAAAGCTTGCACTGCCTTCGAAAATATAGGCAAAGGCGGAGCGGTAGGTGTCCACTGGCAGTACCTTGCGCACCAGTGGAGGCAAACTGACATCCAGATATTGCGGTTCGGCAGCTATGCCATCCACGGGTCCGCGCAAGCCCCGGAATTCGCCGGTAATGACCCGTACGCGTGTGCCATCGTCATCTATCATCTCCGGAATGTCGGCAGCACTGATGTCCTGGTAGCGAGGGTGTGTCATCTTCTGACTGGAGGGCAGGTTGGCCCACAGCTGAAAACCATGCATGCGCCCTTGCGGGTCACCTTTCGGCATCTCCTGGTGAAGGATTCCGCTGCCGGCTGTCATCCACTGTACGCTTCCCGCACCAAGGTTTCCGGAATTGCCGAGGCTGTCCGCATGATCCACGCTACCTGCCAGTACATAGGTGATGGTCTCGATACCGCGGTGCGGATGCCACGGAAAGCCGGCGGCATAGTCTTCGGGTCGATCATTCCGGAAATCGTCCATCATCAGGAACGGATCCGTCAGCGACGTATCGCCAAAGCCGAAAACCCGTTCGAGTCGCACACCGGCACCTTCCAGTGTTGATCGCGTTCCGCTGACTGACCTGACTGGTCTAATGGACATGCTGGCTCCTCGCCTGCTTGTCGTGTGCAGGCTTGATAGGGATACGCTGGATAATGGCGACCGGATCGAACAAAATCAAGCATGTGTACCTCCAGAAGCAGGTTTACCTCCACAAGCGGGCATAGCTCCAGTGAATGATGCAGGTCCAGTACAGGCATTCGAGCGGTTCGTCCAGGTGGAAACCGGTCAATGCGGTTGATCAATCAGGTCCCGGTAAACTACAGTGCCCGCAGAAGCGGACGAATAGCCCGTTGCAAAGAATCAATCCCGGTGTAGAGAACTACCTATGAAAGCTGTCGCACTCACTCATTATCTTCCCATCGATGACCCGAAGGCCTTTCTTGACGTGGAGCTGCCCACGCCAAGTGCCTCCGGTCGTGATCTGCTGGTCGCTGTCCGGGCTGTGTCCATCAATCCGGTGGACACGAAAGTGCGCCGTTCCAAAGACACGGTTGAGGAGACGCCGCGTGTCCTGGGCTGGGATGCCAGCGGCGTCGTGGAAGCTGTCGGTCCGGATGTCACTCTGTTCAAGCCCGGTGATGAAGTCTATTACGCTGGTGATATCACGCGGCCAGGATCCAATGCAGAGTTTCAACTCGTTGATGAGCGAATCGTCGGGAAAAAGCCGCAAAGTCTCGACTTTGCTGAAGCGGCAGCACTGCCACTGACAACTATTACCGCGTACGAATCATTCTTTGATCGTCTGGGCATCGATCGTGACGGTGCCGACAAGGGAAAGTCGCTGTTGATCATTGGAGCAGGTGGCGGTGTCGGTTCAATCGGCATTCAACTCGCCAAGGCCGCAGGGCTGGTCGTAATAGCCACGGCGTCACGCACCGAGACCAGTAATTGGGTCAGGGAGCTCGGTGCGGATCACGTGGTCAATCATCGTGAACCCATGGTAGAGCAGGTGCGAGCACTGGGGTTTACGCATGTCGATCACATTGCGATATTCAACGACATGCGCCACTGGGAAACCGCGGTTGAACTGATTCGACCGCAGGGTGGCATCGTCACGATAGACAACACTGATCAGCCGATGCCGATGGCCGGAATGAAGATGAAGTCGGCCAGCCTGCATTGGGAGTTCATGTTCGCCCGTGCCATGCACCAGACACCTGACATGATAGAACAGCACAAGCTGCTGAGCCACGTGGCCCGGGAAATCGATGCAGGACGAATTCGCACCACACTCAGTGAGGTTCTTACTCCCATCAATGCGGAGAACATCCGGTCTGCCCATGCATTGATAGAAACCGGGAAAGCGAAAGGCAAAGTGGTGGTGCATGCGTGATGAGACATCTTGAAAAACTGGACCACGTCAATCTGCGAACCACCCAACTCGGGGCGATGATCGACTGGTACACGAACATTCTGGGTATGCACAGTGGCGCTCGCCCGGATTTCTCGTTTCCCGGTGCGTGGATGTATGTGGGCAACTCAGCTGCCGTACACCTGGTTGGCACCGACGGATCTGCGGGTGCAGGTGCGGAAGTGAAGCTGAAGCTTGAACACTTTGCCTTCAGTGCCAGGGATAGCGCTGGTTTCCAGGCAGCTCTCGACAGCTTTGGCGAAAAATACAATCGGGTTGAACTACCTGGATTCAACCTGATTCAATACAACCTGTGGGACCCGGACGGAAACCACATCCACGTGGACTTTCCGCTCGATGAGTGAGTGTGCCGAATTCTCCCGGCAGTCGATTCGACGACGAAATAGTCGGCCCGAGCATCTGGCCTGTCATGCCAGCGTTACTGGAACCGGGGGGAACACCATGCGCTACACAGGCGTACTGCAGTATCAGCTATGAACATTTTGTTCATTATGTACGACCAACTGCGCTTTGACTATCTGTCCTGCGCCGGTCATCCGCATCTGCACACACCGAACTTTGACCGCGTGGCGGCCAGGGGCGTACGCTTTACCAATGCCTACGCACAATCGCCTATCTGCGGTGCGTCGCGTATGAGCTTCTACACCGGTCGTTATGTCTCGTCTCATGGCGCACAGTGGAATGGCTTTCCGTTACGGGTAGGTGAAGTGACCCTGGGAGATCATCTACGCCAGGCTGGCATGGATTGCTGGCTGATCGGTAAAACCCACATGAAAGTCGATGCACAGGGTATGCAGCGCCTGGGTCTCAGTACAGACAGCATCATCGGGGCGCGTCAGGCAGAGTGCGGATTTGACAGCTGGATTCGCGACGATGGTTTGTGGGGTGAGGGGCCTGACGGTTTCTACGATACGAAAAAGTCCCCGTACAACGAGTACCTGAAAGAGCGCGGTTATCCGTCAGAAAATCCATGGGCCGACTTTGCCAATGCCGGTGTGGACGAGCAGGGTAACAAGGCATCGGGATGGATGTTCGCCAACGCTGGCAAAGCGGCGAACATTCTTGAGCAGGACAGTGAGACGCCGTGGTTGACGCGTAAGTGCATCGAATTCATTGAGCAGGCTACCGAACCCTGGTGTGCGCACGTCAGCTATATCAAACCGCACTGGCCATATATCGTACCGGCGCCCTATCACAACCTGTTCGGGCCTGAGCATGTGCCCGCGCCTTGTCGTCACCCTGTCGAACTTGAAGATCCACACCCGGTGTATGGTGCCTACCTCGGTAGCCGGGTTGCACAGGCCTTTCAGCGCGAAGACGTTCGCCAGAGTGTCATACCCACATACATGGGTCTTATCAGGCAATGCGATGACCAGTTGGGACTATTGCTGGATTACCTGGAGCAATCCGGTCGAATGGAGGACACCATGATCGTGTTGACCTCGGATCATGGGGATTACCTGGGTGATCACTGGCTGGGTGAAAAGGATCTCTTCCACGAACAGAGTGTGAAGATACCGCTGATCATATACGACCCGCGTAGCGATGCAGATGCAACTCGCAACACGACCTGCGATGCACTGGTCGAGTCGATTGACCTGGCCGCCACCTTCGTGGATGTGGCCAGTGGTCAGGTAGCCGATCACATCCTTGAAGGGCGATCCTTGTTACCCTGGTTACACGGGGAAATGCCCGCATGGCGGGACTTCGTCATCAGCGAGTACGATTACTCGGCTACTTCGCATTGCATCGCATTGAACCTTGAACCACGTGATGCCAGACTCTTCATGATCTTCGATGGTCGCTACAAGATGATGCACGCCGAAGGTGGTTTCCGCCCCATGCTGTTCGATCTACAGCAAGACCCCGAGGAATTCCGCGACCTCGCCAAGTGCGCAGGGCACGAAGCTGTCATTGGCAGTCTTTATGACAGTCTCGGCAGATGGGGACGACGGCTGTCCCAGCGGGTCACCAGATCGGACGAGGACATAAGAATGATGCGCGGCCGGTCCGGGCGCAAGGGAATACTGCCTTTTCTCGTCGACGGCTCCGAAGTAGCTGACGAACTGACAGAGGCCTACCGTGGGCCTGCGCCACGGATCTACCGCTGAGCATGGGGGGTACAACCGGCAATACCAAAGAGGTTGCTGGCGTGATCCTTGAAATCACGTGATCCTTGAAATCATAAGAGTGCGTGGATTCCAACCAGGATAACAGCACCGATAAACAGTGTCTCGGCCACAATCAATATGATTGCCTGGCCACCTACATCCAGGATGCTGCGTAACGAGGTTTTCATTCCTACCGCAGCGATCGCGGTCAGTAGCGCCCAGCGTGATAAATCCCCCATAAACGCTGAGACTACCTCCGGTACAAGACCCAGGGAGTTCAATGTCGCCAGAATAAGGAATGCGATCACGAAGCCCGGCATCAGCGGTGGGCGTAAATCTTCAGCATCACCTGCAATACCCTGCGCCCTCATTACAAGAGCAAACACGAGTACTACCGGGGCAAGCATTGAAACTCGAATGAGTTTTACAAGGGTGGCAACTTCGCCAGTTTCGTTCGAGACGGAAAAGCCGGCACCAACCACCTGCGCAACATCGTGGATCGTGCCGCCTATGAATACACCGCTGGAGCGATGATCAAGCTGCAGAATCTGAGTGATGATGGGGTAGGCAACCATGGCAACCGTACTGAGAACGGTTACGCTCAGAACTGTGAACAGCAGGTTGCGTTCCGAGTATTCGTTCTTCGGCAGTACCGCTGCGATGGCCATCGCGGCCGATGCGCCGCAGATGGCCACCGACCCACCGGTCAGCAAGGCCAGGCGCCATCCCCGGCCGAGAAGCCGTGCACCCAGCATGCCAAAGCCAATGGTGAGAATCACTGAGCCTATGACCAGGCCTATCAGCGCAGGTCCCAGCGCAATCAGGAGTTCCACACTGATTCGCACGCCCAGTAGCGCTACACCCAGGCGCAATATGCTGCGCGATGTAAATTCTATACCTGGCTTGCACGGACCTTCTTCAGCCAGAAAGTGGAAAGCGATTCCCAATAACAACGCCATCAACATTGCCGGGGCGCCGTAATGTTCGGACAAGAACTGAGCAGTCATCGCCACGATCAGTGCCACCAGGAAGCCCTTGCCGCTGTCACGAACGCGTGCGGACATCCATTCAACCGACCGGGACAGAATTGTAGTCATCATGCCGATGCAATTTCATGCTGTTTGAACAGGTTCAGCACCCGTTGCAATGTCATCCCGCTTCGGCAACCATCAATCTGGAACTGCCGGGTTGACCAGGCAGGTTTGATCGACTTCGGATAGTCCGCGAAGACCCAGTTGTGCGAGTGTAATGCTGGTCTCACTGGCAAGGACGTCGAGCAATTGCTGCAGTCCCTGCCGGCCACCGGCGGCGATGGCGAACAACCATGGACGGCCCAGAAAGACAAAGTCAGCTCCGCTGGCATAGGCTTTCACGATGTCCTCGCCACTGCGAATGCCGCTGTCGTAGAAAAGCGGAAATTCCTTGCCTACCGCGTCTCGAATCTCAGCCAGGGCGATGATAGCCGGCGGCGCGCTGTCGAGCTGGCGGCCACCGTGGCTGGACACCTGAATGGCATCCACACCCGCGCTCTTCAGCGACAGGGCATCAGTGACGCCCAGCACGCCTTTGACCACCAGTTTGCCTTGCCAGCGGTCCCTGATGCGTTCTAGCAATCCCCAATCTGCACCTGCACGGCTGCTGGTGCGGTCGAACTCGCCAAAATCGCCACCGAAGTTGGCCAATGCCGGTGCTCCCTGGAAGAGCGTGGACAGAGACCATTGCGGATGACAGGCGAAATCGATGAACTGACTTGCGCCGATTCGAAAAGGCATGGTAAACCCGCGACGCAGCTCGCGAGGTCTGCGACCTACTTCCGGTACATCCACCGTCAGTATCAGCGTCTCATAACCAGCCGCTTCGGCACGTGCCATCAGGCGATCGGCATCGGCTTCCTGTCCACTGAAATAGAGCTGGAACCAGGCGTTACCCTCGGAGGCCTCGATGATCGACTCCAGCGACGTAGAGGCCGCTGTGGATGCACCTATGGGAAGACGATGCCGGGCCGCCAGGCGGGCCAGCATGAGATCGGCACCCGGACGGCTCAAATTGCACATGCCCATCGGGCTGATCCCGATTGGCAATTGTGCCTCCCTGCCGAATACGCTGACAGCCAGGCTGCGATGTTCAACGTCGTTCAGAATCCGCGGCTGGAGTTGCATCTGCTGCAAGGTACTGCGGTTGAGTTGCTCCGCGTAACCGACACCTGCTGCCCCGTCGATGTAGTCAAAGACCAGCCACGGCAGGCGACGCCGAGCCAGACGCCTGGCATCGTCACACGTATGGATGGACTGCGGCATTGCTACACTGCGTTGCGAGATTCGATGGTGCGCATGAATCGCTCTCGAATCACCACCGGATCCATGCGAATGACCGGCACCTTGATATTGCCCGATTCACATTTGCACACGATGAT
>JABDKN010000009.1 GCA_013002205.1 Granulosicoccus sp. | reverse complement strand
CAGCAGCCGTTGCTGGCCAATTTGCCGCAGAACAGGAAGGTCGAGAACGGGCAGGCCCTGGATCTAGGTGTGCGCAGAGAGTCCATTGTCCTTTTCGCCCGGTAGGAGTTTGACAACTGTGCCAGAGCACCATCATTGCATAATACAACTCTGCACATCTCCGGGCATACATCAATGAGTCTGCTCAGAATCAGTGCCGAGCAGTGGTATCGCGTCGAAAAACTGAGCGATGAGGTTCGGCTGATCAGCGAGCCATGGATAAGGCCTTTTTACCGGTGCAACATCTGGCATGTGCGCGGCAGCGAACGCGATGCCCTGATCGATTCAGGAATGGGCGTGGTGAGCTTGCGGGAGCAGGTTCCCCTGGTCAGCGAACGCGCACTCACGGCCATTGCCAGCCATACGCACTTCGATCACATTGGCTGTCATCACGAATTCAATGAACGCATCGTGCACCGGCATGAACAGCAACTGCTGGCGGCTCCCACCCGCAGCAATACCCTGGCAGATCCCTATGTCACCGATGACATCTTTACCGCTCTTCCGCCGATACCCTATTGCTCTGCCGACTACTTCGTTCGGTCAGCTCCGGCCACACGGATTGTCGAGGACGGCGATGTAATCGATCTGGGTAACCGGCGTCTGGAGGTCATCCATACACCTGGTCATTCCCCGGGTGGCATCGCACTGTGGGAGGCTGCCCGCGGTATTCTCTTCAGTGGTGATATCGTCTATGACGGTCCGCTCATAGAGGATGCTTATCACAGTAATGTGCCGGACTATGTCCGTAGCATGAAACGACTGCTGACTCTACCGGTGCACGTGGTTCATGGAGGTCACTTTCCCAGCTTTGGTCGGAAACGTCACCGCGCAATCATCAGGGCATGGCTGGAACGACACTGACGCGCGTTCCACCTTGCCTCATTTGCCGGTTTTCATCCGATCACCGCTCTACCGGGGCCGAGAGGCCGGACAGGACTGTTTCAGCGCAGAATCGAGAAACTGATTTCCGGGCGTTTCCCTACTCGCGGCGACAAATTCAATACGCTGAATGAATTCAGATTGACCTGCCGATTCGCTTCAAGATCATCAAGCACCGAGCGGGCAAACTGGTCGGCCCATTCAGGCAATTCACCAAACATGATGAATTGCGAAAACACGAGTGTCAGATCTTCATCGTCGGCGCGATCTCCAAACCATGCCAGATAGGCTTCGCTGAACAACCTGAACTCGCTGATATTCAGCATGTGCGCTGCTTTCGAAATCGTTTGCATGAGACGTGTCTCTCTGGTGATCGTAGTCAGTCAGGCTCCAATGGCTGTCAGGCCAACATTAAAGTCACAAGTGAACAGGCAGGTCACGGACATCCTGTGCTGGCCACTTGCTCCGGCGTTGAGTCCCTCATGCTTCTCGGACGCCGGTCATCACGAATCGTTCGATCTTAGGCTCTAACGGCAGCGCCGCTATTGCCCTGATCGAAAAGTAGCAGTTCTACGTCCAATTGTGTAACCAGACCTCGATATGCATGGCTTGAAACCATTAAAAACAGTATAGGTCCACACTTTATGCTTGCATGTGACACTTTATGGCTACAACTTCGACCCCATGACACAGGATTCGAAATCCGGACGGCGCGGTATGAACAGAGTGATGAGCCTTGTGGTAATTTTATCGCTGGGTGGTGCGCTGACCAGCGGCTGCGCGATCAGCCAGCCGTCGCCCCCTGCCGGGGAGCAACTGGTGAGCACTGTCACGGTTTCTCAGGCACAACGGGACGAGCGACTACCAATAGCGGATGAGGCCGGGGTCGACGAATCCGGTATAGACACCTCAGGGCTGCCGTTCGTTCGCTGGGGTGGCACCATCGTGGGTGTTTCCAATCTTGCTGACGGTCGCACGATGCTGGAAATCGTGTCTCGCCCCCTGTATAGCGGTGGTCGACCCATTCACGATGATCGATCGGATGGCCGCTTCATGGCAGAACTGGACCAGTTTCTCGACCCGGAGATAGTCAAGCCGGGTCGAGACATGACCGTCGTCGGACATTTGAACCGCCGCACGAGAGGTCAGATCGGGCAGTCCAGCTATGTGTTTCCTGTGGTCTCGGTTCAGGACTACCGATACTGGAAAAAGAGGGTGCCCACTCCGCCGCGGCATTTCCCGCATTGGAATACGTACCCGCCTCATGCCTTCAGCGATCCGTTCTGGTATGACTGGCCATTTCCTCCCTATCCGCCACGCCATCTGCCACATCGTCAATGATGTGCAACTGGCAGGCTACCTCCGGTGATCAACCTCCCGAGCAGCCGTTTGTCGCGGTAAGCGGTCATTTCGGTGTCATTTACTCGGCGGCTTTGGCGCGGATCTGTGCGTGTAACCTGCGGTAGACTGCGCTGGGCCAAAAATCAAGTCGGTTTTTTGATTGAGCTTCAGGTGACCGGCCAGTAGATGAATGGGTGGAAGAAACATCGCAAAAACAGCAAACAATGATCCGACAGTGATGCCTGTGCCACATTGCGACCAGCGTGATAATCCATGATCGTCAATCCTGGTTCCCTCTCGTCGATACCAGTGCCATCTTCGGCCATTGTCATCGGTGAGGGAAAATGATGCTGCACACCCTGGTGAAAGCCATCGGACTGGCGTGTTTCATGTTGGGTCTGGTGGTCGCCGTGCCGGTCTCCCGGGCCGAACAACCTTGGCAGGTGGCGGCGGATGGCCTGACCCAGGCGCGAATCTGGCCACAATCCTTTGCCATGCGGGCAGGTGTCGAGCCTACCAGGTCGGTGCACGGCACCGGCCATTCGACACCCGGCATTGCAGATCGTGCAAGCGACCGGTGCGAACAGCCGGATGACGCCACGCTCAAGGCCATTCTACCGGTGGCAACTGATCATGGTAGCCATGCGACCGGAGTAGTTTATGACACCAATCGCGTCCTGACGGCGGCTCACGCCATACACGGCGGGAGTCATTTCTTCGTTCGCGTGGGTGATGTCTTTCGCTCGGCAGACCTTGTAATGGTTGATCACGTCAACGACCTGGCAGTGCTGGCAGTGGATACGCAATCCATCGAGCCATTGCGTATGTCCGGCTTCAACCCGGCCAGGTCGCAACCGGTCTGGGCCGTCGGTTATCCACGTGCGCAGGCCATGATGACGTCGACGGGTGTTCTGCAGGGCAGTCGTGAAGGTGCGCTGCACGCCAGTGCCTCCATAGACTCCGGCCAGTCCGGCGGTGGCCTGCTCAGTTGTCAGGACGGTGCCTGGAAGATGCTGGGCATGTTGCGCGGGTATGGTGCAACGTTGCAAGGTGATCACTACGTGAAACTGCCCAATCATTCGGTGTCAGTAGCCGCAGCCACCATTGACGAGTTCCTGCGCAGTTATCACTAGGCCTGGACTCTTCAATGCGCCTCATCCTCCCGCAGGGTCAGGGTGAACTCATGAATGCCCCGGGAGGCACCTCGGAACAGTGTGGAGTACGCCCCTGAGATCGGCATGGTGCACAATCCGGGTCTCACCTGTGATCCGGCAGGCGGACTGCTCCATTAGCCCTAGTTCGAGCGCAAGTGGGCTCTGTCAAGGCCATCGATGAGTTGCGCCGTGCACTTCAAGGCCATCGATGAGTTGCGCCGTGCACTTCGAGGTGACGGCACGCATATTTTTTCGCTGGGCAAGGTATTCAGGATCCTGCGAGACACGGGTGCCGAGATGAAAACAAATACATGGAAACCGTTCGCGGTGGCCTGGCTTTAAACGTGATAGAAGTATTGGCTGGTTTTCCTGACTGCTGAGCACCTCTATACGATGAATGCCCTTGCCATTGCCCTGCACGGACTGGCGGCTACGCTGTGGATCGGCGGTATGTTCTTCGCCTATGTGATCCTCAGGCCAACAGTTGCACAAATGGAGCCTCACCGGCGACTCGGCCTCTGGTCAGGCGTTTTTCAACGGTTCTTTCCGTGGGTCTGGGTCTCTGTACTGGTTCTGTTGCTGAGCGGTTACTGGCTCGTCTTCATGGCATTCGGTGGATTTGCAACCAGTCCGGTCCACGTCCACATCATGCATGCCCTGGGATGGCTGATGGTAGCCTTGTTCGTCTATCTCTACTTCAAACCGTACCCGCTGTTGCGGAAGAGCGTCGAATCCGAAGACTGGCCTGCAGCTGGCGCGGCGCTGAATCGGGTCAGGCACATAGTCCTGGTCAACCTGGTATTGGGACTGGTGCTGATGGTCATCGTGCTTGCAGGCCGGTACGGGTTGTTCATGGGGTAAACCCCCACCGTGCTCGCGTTTTGCCGTCCATGTTCTATGCTTGGAGGGTGCGTGACGAAACAGCACTTCCGGCGCGATCTGCCGGAATTCCGACATTCGATGGAGTCGAGCTGACTGTTCGGCCTGTTTTTGCAGTGCAAAAAGCACCTTATTACGAAAGTGTGCGACTTTTTGTCGTTCCTGACCCGGATTTCAGTTTCGTTTAAGCATGGTTAGGTACTGTTCGATTTGAGAGCGGCGAATACTGCTGCAAGTCGCCCGTGCCGCCGGTACGGGTCAACCGAGTCGAATCTGTGCCTGTATCGAGCATTCTGATCGAGGTCCCCGAATATCTCCCTGTTCTGTCCGGCCGGGAACAGACGGACGCGTGAGCATGATCGAGTCGCCCTTCATGGTGCCGTTCGACGGCAGTTTCTCGGTTGCTGACAGTGTTACCGAACCACCGGAACGCATCGGTGGGAAGAAAGCCCTGGAGGGCGAACTGGCGGCGTGCGTGGAGCAGATCAGCGCGCTGCAACGTTTGCTGTTTGCCGACGATCGATTTGCTCTCCTGCTGATCTTCCAGGCGATGGATGCGGCGGGAAAAGACGGCACCATTCGTGCGGTCATGAGTGGCGTCAATCCGGCTGGATGCCAGGTGTCCTCATTCAAGAGCCCATCAGACGAGGAACTGGAGCACGACTGGTTGTGGCGCACGGTCAGGCGATTGCCGGAACGAGGCCGTATCGGCATCTTCAATCGCAGCTACTACGAGGAGGTGCTCGCCGTTCGTGTGCACCCTGAATACCTGGCCAACCAGAGATTGCCAGCGCATAACAACCCGCGACTGTGGCAGGAACGTTTCGAATCCATACGCGACCATGAAAAACATCTGTCCCGAAATGGCACTGTCGTCGTGAAGTTCTGGCTGAACGTGTCGAAAGATGAACAGAAGAAACGCTTCCTGAAACGCATGACGACACCGGAAAAATACTGGAAGTTTTCGAATAGCGACCTGGCTACCCGCAGCCGCTGGGGCGAATACATGCAGGCCTACGAAAGCCTGTTGAACGAGACATCAACCGAGCAGGCTCCATGGTATGCCATACCGGCTGATAACAAGCGTTATATGCGACTGAGCGTGGCCCGAATCATCCGGCAGACCCTGAAATCTCTGCCCCTTCGTTATCCGGAAAAGAGCCGCAGTGAGATCGCCTTGTTTGATGAAAACATCACTCGCCTGAACAGCGAGGATGATTAGAACCACCATGTCCCTGAGGATTGCCAAGGTGGTCAGAGTCTTGCGTAGGCAACTACGGGCAAGCGAATGCGTGGTGTGGGAATAAAGGATCAGACTTATGAAGCAGTTGAAAGCACAGTACACAGACACTCTTACGCCGCTGCCGGATTCCATGACAGTCTGTGCAACGATCGATGAATCCGGCAAAGAGCAGGAAATTACCGAACTGATGATTCGACGGGCCTGCGAGCAGATGGATGCCGATCAGCTCTGGCCCTACGCCAGTGATGCGTTGTGTGTCAGCGTCCATTCAGTCCCGGCAGGTGGCGCCCGGATCATCCCGTTCAGGACACGTTCACGGCGTTGACCATTGCGTGCCAACCGGATCACGGCAAGTGTAGTGATCTGATGGCGCACCGTACAGTCGAATGATCACCCATGGTGTGCGGACAACTGACAGAACGCGACGTATCCCTGGGACAGGACCAACCCTGCCACTTCACGTCGATGAGACATTTTCCGGTTGAGAAAATATCCGGTTATTCGATAAGTTTGCGATAGTCGCTGCCGCAGTCCTCGCCCGTGCAGAATTTTCGATGGACCGGATCTGATCAATTCCGGTCGATGGATGTGCCCTTAGGCCCAGCGTCTCTAATCCGTCAAAAAATCACAGACAGCTCGAACAGCCTCTGGTGAATATTGCCGAGCCATACGTGAATTTCCAGGACGTCCCGCGCCAGGCTTTTCATTAAATTCAGCTTCAACGGCTTATCCATGAGCAGGGGAGTGATGCGCAATCCTATCGCCTCCCTGGTGAACTCGGCGATACGCCCTTAA
>JABDKN010000007.1 GCA_013002205.1 Granulosicoccus sp. | reverse complement strand
CCGTTGAGCGCTCTTCCGGAGAGATCTTGACCAGGCTGGCGGAACCACCTCTATGCAGATTGGACCGGAATTCGCCCTCGGCCGCCTGACGCTGCATGGCGGCAACCACTTTGCCACCCACCACCAGCCTCCGGATATCCGCCCCGCCAGCTTCCTTGATGAATTCCTGAACCAGGATGTTGGCCTGCAGACCCATGAATGCCTCGATGACCGATTCAGCAGCCTTGTTGGTTTCGGCCAGTACGACGCCGATTCCCTGCGTACCTTCCAGTAACTTGATGACGACCGGGGCACCACCCACCATCTTGATGATGTCCTTGCTGTCGCCAGGCTTATTGGCAAACCCGGTCACTGGCAAGCCGATTCCCTTTCTGGACAGCAGCTGCAGGGAGCGCAGCTTGTCCCGTGAGCGAGACAGCGAAACCGACTCGATCAGGGTGTAGGTTCCCATCATCTCGAACTGACGCAGTACCGCGGTACCATAGGCGGTCACTGACGCACCGATCCTGGGAATGACGGCGTCAAAACTGGGCAGAGTCTTACCTTCCAGATGAATACTTGGCCTGCGGGACACGATGTTCATATAGCACCGCAGCACATCGATCACCTGCACATCGTGCCCGCGCTCCCTGGCAGCTTCCAGCAGACGACGTGTCGAATAGAGCCGGCGGTTACGCGACAGTATGGCAATTTTCACGATTCAGCTCCTGCCGGCACTTCCGCATAGAGCTGGCGTGCTGACACCCGTCCCAATGTAAAGGAGCGCGATGGATCGACCTGTATGCCGGGTTTCAGGGCAGTTCGGCCAAGTAACATTCGGAACAGCATGTCATTGCGCTGCGACAAGGTTACTTCGATAGTACGGGTAACCGGACCCAGATGCAGTTCAGTGGTGATGAAAAAGCGATCGCCAGAGTGACCACCGGAATCGGTCACTCGCCGGATATCGATCAATGGGGCCTCGCAACGACGAACGACAGCGGCAACGCGTTGTATTGGCTGCACACTGAACAGCAACCAGTCCTGTCCGCCATCGCGCTTGACTCGTTCGATATCGAAGGCGTGTATCGCGGAGGTTCGTGCACCGGTGTCCACCTTGACCTTGATGGCCGGCAGCCCGAGAAGTGGCAGGCCGACCCATTCTCGCCAGCCAATTATCAGCGGCTGGTCACCCTCCCCCGCCTGACCGCCTGGTTCTGCGGGTTGAATCTGTGCGCTCATGTCGTTCCAGACAGCCAAGATCACCCATTATCGCACGCTCTTGTAGTACAGGTCTGCCTCTGTCGACTCTTTCAGAACGAGTCGCGCGTTGGGTATGTCATTGGACAGAGCACGTTGCCGTGCCTGGGCCGGATCATGACCATGATCCAGCCAACGCTGCACCAGTCGCTCCTCAAGGAGTGCCAGCGGCACCTCCAGCATGACGGTCAAATCGAAATTTTCACGCAGAGATGACCAGCCGGGTCGCCTCAGCAGCAGGTAATTGCCCTCAACGATGATGATTTGATGTTCGGGATCCACACACTGGGCCGCGTTTCTCGACAGATCGGCCTCTCGATCAAATACCGGCACGTACACACTGGAGTCTGTGGTTCTACCCAGGCGCTGCAGCAGAATGATGAATCCGTCGACATCGAAAGTCTGTGGTGCACCCTTGACTGCACGCTGCTCGCGCCGGTCAAGTATGACGTTGTCCAGATGAAATCCGTCCATCGGAACCACTACCGCCTGTTCCGTCGAACTCGACGCGTTGAGTTGTCCACATAACCCCTCTGCCAGCGTTGATTTACCTGAACCCGGCGCGCCGGCAATTCCGATGAGCAGACGCTTTTGCTGGGTTCGCTCTGCCAATAGATCAGTAATGCGGCGCACTAGTGCGTCGGTTGTTTCCGCAGTCACCATAAACTGGCCCACCTGCCTGTTGTTACGAAGTGAGCTGAAGCCTATCAGGGTCGGTGGATGTCATGCAGGGTTGTTCCGCTGATCTATTGGGTGGTGTGCCCCGGCTGGCGTGGGCTCAGTGCCCGGTTGTATACGTCGACGAAGATCGCCAGGTGATCGGCCAGACGCTCAGGGACCTTTG
>JABDKN010000282.1 GCA_013002205.1 Granulosicoccus sp. | reverse complement strand
ACAATGTTGTACAGGAAATCCTTACTGAGCGCGTTACACAAAATCTACCTCCATCATGGCAAGGTTCATACAATCTAACTCGTGCTCATCATTGGATCAATGATCGCGACAAAGAAGGAACTAATCTATTAGCGGTGGATAAGGCTGGCAAACAAGCCATTGGAATGATAATACTGTTTGAATCGGAAGCCAGCAGCAACTTGCGTCTAGGCTATATGCTAAATGAGTCGGCTTGGGGGAAGGGTTTCGCAAGTGAGCTTGTCGGTGGGTTTGTAAATTGGTGCCGCCACCACGATATTCACTCAGTAACAGGCGGTGTCGAACAAAGCAATATTGCCTCACGGCGTGTGCTAGAAAAGTGCGGGTTCCAGGCTGAACCGGATACACACGAGACAGGCGAGCAGTTGTTCACACTCAGGCTATTATAATCTGAATGTGTCTTACGTCGTGCTTCACCTCTGTTGCATTTCGTCCTGCATTCGACATCCATGCAGTCAACCGGCCTGCATCCACCTTCCCTGCTTTACACCACCCGGATACTTAATCGGCTAAGCAGGTTGGTGCCCGCGAACAGTAGCGCGGCCACACAGACGATGGTGGGTCCGGTAGGTGTGTCCAGTAAATAGGAGACGCCCAGACCACTGAGGATGGACAGCACACCAACCAGCACCGCGAACAGGGCCATGCGCTCCGGTGTACGGCTCATCGGTCGAGCCGCAGCCGCCGGTATGATCAGTAGAGCCGTGATCAGCAGGGCGCCGACGACCTTGATGGCAACCGCCACGACAATCGCAAGTGACAGTGTCAGTACCAGCTGCTCACGCTTCGGATCGATGCCACTGGCGTAAGCCAGTTCCGCATTCAGGGTCACCAGGAGTAAAGCCGACCAGCGCCACGACACCAGAGCTGCCACCAGCATTGCTCCGGCCCACATGATGACCACATCCGCAGGTGATACAGCAAGTATGTCCCCAAAGAGATAGGCATTGAGGTCGACCCGTACGCCAGGTATGAAAGACACCGCCACCAGTCCGGACGCCAGCGCCGAATGTGCCAGCACGCCCAGCAGTGTATCCATGGAATAGCCTCGCCAGCTAAGCGTCGACACCAGGTAGGCCATGAGCAGGGAAAGCACCACCGTACCGGCGAATATCGATTGATTGAAGGCCAGCGAAGCCGCCACACCCAGAATTGCCGCGTGTGCCGTTGCATCACCAAAATAGGCCATCCGGCGCCATACGACGAAACAGCCGATGGGTGCTGCAGCCAGTGCCACCGCCATGCCGGCCAGTCCTGCTCTCACGATGAAGCTGCCCAGGACACTGTCCAGGAAACTGCCGAGGATGCTGTCCAGCATCAGTTATCGCTCTCCGCTCGCGCATCCTGATCAGGATCTTGTAAATGTCCACGCCTTTGCGCCGCCACCTGATCAGGATCATGCATACCTCCACGCGCTTGTGCCGCTGCCTGATCAGGAACGTGCGCATGCCTGTGAACAGGCGCGTTTTCCCCATCATGTGTCACGCAATGGCTATGATCATGTTCATGCCGGTACAAGGCCAGAGCGCCCTGTGTGTCAGTACCGAACAAGGCGCGGTATTCGGGTTGCGAAGACACCACATCGGGAGCACCTTCACAGCAGACGTGTCCGTTGAGGCAGATCACCCTATCCGATGCGCTCATCACCACATGCAGCTCATGACTGACCATCAGTACGGCGCAACCCAGCTCGTTACGCACGGTTTCGACCTGGTGATAAAACCCGGCAGAGCCACGCTGATCGAGTCCCTGCGTGGCCTCGTCAAGCACCAGTACCTGGGGCTTGTTGAGTAAGGCGCGAGCCAGCAGTACGCGCTGCAACTGACCACCCGACAGATCGAACAGCTGACGCTCAAGCAGGTGCGCAACGTGAACCCGATCTGCTACCTCACTCAACGCTTGCGCATTTATCCGGGTCGGTAAATCGAAGAAGCGTCGCACGCTCATCGGCAAGGCACGTTCCAGCTGCAATCGCTGTGGCACATACCCAAGGCGCAGCCCCGGTATTCGGGTCACGCTCCCCGATGTCACAGGAACCGCGCCGATCAAGGCACGCACCATGGTGGATTTACCCGAACCATTGGGACCGACGATGGTGACAATTTCCCCTGCATGCAGGGAGAACGTGACATCGTCCAGGACCGTGACGGCGCCATGGCGCACGCTGATCCCGCTGGCCTCGATCAGGGTTGTCGGGCTGGGCACCGTGCTCATCGATGGCCTGTATGTGTCAACTCCGACGCTCGCTGACACCGCGGACATCGCCCTTCGGCCTCCAGCGTCGTGTGCTGAATCTGAAATCCACTGTCCCGGGCACATTTAGCCAGAGTGCCTGCAGAATTGACATTGGTTTCGGCGACACACTTGCAATCGGTGCAGATCAGAAACCCGGGATCATGGGAATCACCCGGCTGCGAGCAGGCTATATAGGCATTGAGCCGTTCTATGCGATGGATGAATCCGTTATCCAGCAGGAAGCCAAGAGCCCGGTAGACGATAGGTGGCTTGGACCCCAGGCCCTCCGCCTTCAGTCGATCAAGCACCTCGTAAGCACCCACCGCACTGTGACTCTCCAACAGAATGCCCAGGGTGCGCCGTCGTACTTTGGTGAAACGTAACTTGTTGAGCTGGCAATAGGCATCGGCCTCGTGCAGCGCACGATTTATACAGCGCCGATGATCATGCCTGGCAAAGCCGATTGCCGCTGCAGAGTTGCTCCTGTGCTTTACGATGCCAGCTTCTCCCCATTTAGATAGTATTGATATAACATAACATTTTCTTGAAGCCGGCGTGTTCATGAAAGCAAGTCTGTCTAACTTTGCACTTTTCATCAGTTTGCTCGCACCTGCGCCGGTTGTTGCAGTGCCGGTGGTGGTTACCGACATACCCGTTACCCACTCGCTGGTGGCGACGGTGATGGGAGCGGCGGGTGAGCCCGTCCTGCTGATGCGATCCGGGGCCAGTCCGCACGACTATGCACTGCGCCCGTCGGATGCCACCATTCTGGGGCAGGCTGATGTGGTGATCTGGACCAGCGCCAGCCTGACACCGTGGCTGCCCAAGGCCATGTCGACACTGGCACCGGATCTGCCCTCGGTGGAGTTGCTGGCAAGCCCGGGTACCCTCCACCTGGCCTTACGTCAATCCTCCGACTTCGCGGAGCAGACCCACCAGCACGATGAGGCGGAACAGGGCATTGACCCGCATGCCTGGCTGGATCCCGTCAACGCACAACGATGGTTGCAGACCATCGCGGACACACTGACGGCACTGGATCCACAGCATGGTGTCACTTACCAGGACAATGCACGGCGAGGTATCACCGCGCTGGCTGATCTGGGCACCCGACTTGCCGGCAGGCTGCAGGAGGTCCAGGGAAAGCCGTACATCGTCTTCCACGACAGCTATCGCTATCTGGAGGAGCGCTTCGAGCTACCGGCCATGGCCACCATCAGTCTGGGAGACGGTACCCTGCCGGGGATACGCCAGATCAATACGCTGCGCAAGCTGCTGGCAGAGCATCCGGGCGCCTGTGTGTTTGCCGAACCCCAGTTCAGTGAGCGGCTGGTTGATACCGTTACGCGTGGTCTGGATGCCAGGCGCGGCGTTCTTGACCCCCTGGGTTCCACGCTCGAGCCCGGATCGGCGCTCTACATACAGTTGATGGAAAAGCTGACACTCACCATGCACGCTTGCCTGTCGGCAGTTCCCTGAAGAGGGTGCGGGATAATCGCCAGGCAGTTTTCCGGTCGTTATCTACACTGAGGTTAACAACACGATAGAAAGGCATATCGTTTGTGCGCAGCCACAACAGACTGGGTACAGTTGCGCGCATGACTCAACTGATCAATTTCCTCCCAACGAACCTCATGAGCGTCAGTCGCAACACCAGCGTCATTGTTCTGACGACGCTTGTCAGTTTTTCAGCATGCATATCCACTAGCCATGCCCAGCAGACCAAACCCGATCACAGCGAATCGAATGCTGCCGGGGACGATGTGGTACCGATGGCAGAATGGCTGGAATTTCGCAAAGCCCGTTATGTCACCAGACCCATCCTCTTGCACCTGTTGAATGGACATGAACGCGCTGTGTTGATGCCAGAACCCATTCGTCTGCTGGATGAGGAACAGTCGCTGCCCGGTTGCGCCGTGGCCATCGACCACGATGTCATCGGTTTCTTCCCTACCAGGACGTTCCCGCGCAAACCGATCAAGTTCCTTGGCCTGGACTCGGGCACCGTCTATGAATTGAGGGTCAGGGCCAGTCCGGATGGTATGCAGCAACCGCTGCAGATTACACGCTGATATCCCGGTCTACTCCACGCCCGGCAACATTCGTAAGGCAACACCGACACTATGAGCATGCGTCATGCTATCTACTTTTCACCGGCTGATACCTCTGCGCTGGCAGCTTTCGGCAAAGCGGTGCTGGGTCGCTCAAACACGACGGCACGCCCGGTGGATGCAGGCAGTACATTTCCCGATCGGCAGCGCTGGCTGACGCTGACCCGCTCACCTGCCCACTACGGTTTTCATGCAACGCTCAAGGCACCTTTCGAACTGCAAGAGGATTACACGGTACAGTCACTGGCAGAACACCTGCAACAGTTTGCCTGCCGCCAGTCCCGCATCCAATTGCACAGTCTGGCGCCTCGCCAAATGGCCGGTTTCAGTGCTCTGACACTCGTCAGGCAACCGGCACAACTGCGCTCGCTGGCGATGCAGATCGTCACGGAGTTCGAACCCTATCGCCGTGCGCTCACGGAGGCGGATATCGAGCGGCGCATGGCCCAGCCACTAAGCACTCGGCAACTGGAGTTGCTGCGCAGCTATGGCTATCCCTACGTGGATGATGAATTCCGTTTTCACATGACCTTATCCGGCCCCATCGGTGAACAGGACACCGATTATCTGG
>JABDKN010000097.1 GCA_013002205.1 Granulosicoccus sp. | reverse complement strand
CAATCACGGCGCCATGACCGAGGCCTATCCGATGAATCCCAACGGATCTCCGTTCGGTATCACCGGCCTGTGCAATGACGATGGGCGAGTCAGCATCATGATGCCACACCCGGAGCGCGTCTTCCGCAGCGTGACCAACTCCTGGGCGCCACGCAGCTGGGGCGAGAACGGACCATGGCTGCGAATGTTCGAAAATGCACGTATCTGGGTAGGCTAGTCCGGCATCGCTGCGTGCATCGTCCGCGGGGCTGTTGCAGACTAATGCATCCTCTGCAAAGAAGGAAGGGAGCAGGGGCTGTCTCGCACCGCCCGAGTGCAAAGGCATGGCGTTAGTGGCTGGTTTGAGGAATAATCACCAGCAGGTAAAGCCCTTTCACCCCATTCCAGAGAACGCAATAGATGATGAAACGACCTGTCCTCGCTATAGTGGCTGCCATGCTGGCTGCCGCGCTCAGTCTGCCGGCAACCGCAGCATTCAGCCTCGATGCACGCTACACCGATAACGATGGCGATCTGATCGCCGACATTCCGGATGCCGCCGAACAGGTGGATCCGGACACGCTCATATTCGCCTATACACCGGTAGAAGATCCCGCTGTCTACGCCGACGTGTGGTCTGAATTCCTGGCACACATGACGGAACTCACCGGCAAAAAAGCACAGTTTTTCCCGGTGCAATCCAATGCGGCCCAGATCGAAGCCATGCGTGCGGGCAGACTGCATGTGGCCGGATTCAATACCGGGTCCAACCCGCTGGCGGTGGCCTGCGCAGGCTTCCGTCCGTTCACCATGATGGCCGGAGCTGATGGCTCATTCGGTTATGAAATGGAGATCATCACCTATCCGGGTTCCGGCATCGAGAAGGTGGAAGACATCAAGGGAGGCAAACTTGCGTTTACCTCCGAGACGTCCAATTCCGGTTTCAAGGCACCATCGGCAATTCTCAAGGCCGACTACGACATGGAAGCGGAAACCGACTTCGAGCCGGTATTCTCCGGCAAGCACGATAATTCCATTCTTGGCGTAGCCAACAAGGACTATCCGGCCGCCGCCGTTGCCAACTCGGTGCTGAAGCGTATGCTCAGCCGCGATGTCATCTCGGCCGATCAGATAAAGTCCCTGTACAAGTCGCAGACGTTTCCCACCACCGGCTATGGTGTCGCACACAACCTCAAGGCCGATCTGCAGGACAAGATCAAGGAGGCATTCGACACATTCGAATGGGCGGGCAGTGCTCTGGAGGCCGAGTTCAGCAAATCCGGTGAAGCACAGTTCATCCCGATCACCTTTCAGGAGCAGTGGGCGGTCATCCTCAAGATCGATGAAGCCAATGGAGTCGAATACAGCTGTCAGTAACTGGCAGACGCCATCCGGTCGGGCCTGAGGTTTCGCGGGCCTGCCCCCAACGGAGAACAGACTCTTGCTGAAAGTCAGCCACCTATCCAAGACCTACGCCGCCGGTGACAAGGCGCTCGATGATGTCAGCTTCGATATACCGGCAGGCCAGGTGGTTGGACTGATCGGTCCATCCGGAGCGGGCAAATCGACCCTGATTCGCTGCATCAACCGCCTGGTGGAACCCAGCAGTGGCAGTGTCAGTCTGGGGGGGACGGTGATCACCGGCATGTCGAGCGGTGAGCTGCGTGCGGTGCGTCGGCGAATAGGCATGATCTTCCAGGAATACGCCCTGGTAGAACGCCTGAGCGTCATGGAGAACGTCCTGTCGGGGCGACTGGGTTACGTCTCATTCTGGCGAAGTTTCCTGCGCCGCTATCCTGCTGCCGATGTGCGCAAGGCGTATGCCCTGCTGGATAGGGTCGGCCTGCTCGAGCACGCCAGAAAGCGTGCCGATGCGCTGTCCGGTGGTCAGCGCCAGCGAGTCGGCATCGCCCGCGCGCTGGCGCAGGATCCGGAACTGCTGCTGATCGACGAACCGACGGCCTCACTGGACCCCAAGACGTCCCGGCAAATCATGCGACTGCTGATCGAGATCTGTAGCGAACGTCACCTGCCGGCCATCATCAACATTCACGACGTGGTGTTGGCCCGTCAGTTCACTGAACGGCTGATCGGTCTGCAGGCGGGTCGGATCGTGTTCGACGGATCACCCGCCGAGTTGACCGAAGCGGTGCTGACGCGCATCTACGGGGAAGAGGACTGGACGACACTGGATAATGAGGCGGAAGCGGCCTGACGCGTGGTGAACTCTGCGGATGATTCAGGCCTGCTGGCAGGCAGCAAGTCCGGTGCTGCCTATCCGGCGACCTTCAAGAGACCACCGATGTTCATCCAGCGCGCCTGGCTGCGCTGGGTATTGTGGACGCTGGCGCTGGTCTGGTTTGTATTGGCGATCAGCACGATCGAGGTCAACTGGACCCGGGTGGCTGAGGGGCTTGATCGCGGCTGGCGCTTTGTCAAGGGCTTTCTGACACCGGATTTCATCTCACGCTGGAAGGACATCTATGCCGGATTGGTGGAGAGCCTGACCATGACCTTCACCTCCACCGTGACCGGAGTCCTGTTGTCGGTACCTGTCGGCATAGGCGCGGCGCGCAATGTGGCTCCCAGGTTCATCTATTACGTCTGTCGGTCCATCGTTGCGGTTTCCCGATCACTGCAGGAGATCATCATTGCCATTCTGTTCGTGGCCATGTTCGGCTTTGGCCCATTCGCCGGTTACCTGACCCTGAGCTTCGCCACCATCGGGTTTCTCGCCAAACTGCTGGCCGAGGATATCGAGGACATCGATGAAAGCCAGACCGAGGCAATCCGGGCGACCGGTGCCTCCTGGCTGCAACTGATCAACTACGCAGTCCAGCCTCAGGTCATGCCCCGCCTGATCGGTCTGTCGCTGTATCGCCTGGACATCAACTTTCGAGAGTCGGCTGTCATCGGCATCGTGGGTGCCGGTGGTATCGGTGCCACGCTGAATACCGCGATCGATCGCTATGAGTTCGATTCGGCCGGCGCCATACTGCTGATCATCATCCTGATCGTCATGCTGGCAGAGTATTCGTCGGGCTTCGTCCGCAAATGGGTCCAATGAATAACGAAGCGACACCGCTCTGGCAGCACCGCAGCAATCGCATGCGACTGCTGCTCTGGGTCGGCTGGCTGATCCTGGTGGCTCTGTTCCTGTTCTGCTGGCAGGTGATGACCCGGGACACCATCTGGGCGTTCGTGTCGGATGCGCCACGACAGGCGGCAGACCTGGGCGGCCGGATGTTTCCACCGCGCTGGAGTTACATCGAGAAACTCTGGATACCGCTGTGGGATACACTGAATATTGCAACCCTGGGCACGTTGCTCGGTATCCTGTTTGCCATCCCTGTTGCGTTTCTGGCCGCCAGCAACACCACCCCCAGCAGGCTCTTCGTCCGACCAGTGGCGCTGTTCATCATCGTTGCATCACGCTCCATCAATTCGCTGATCTGGGCCCTGTTGCTGGTCTCCATCATCGGTCCCGGGCTGCTGGCCGGAATCGTCGCCATTGGCCTGCGCTCCATCGGCTTCGTGGCCAAGCTGCTATACGAGGCAATCGAGGAGACGGACGTGATGCAGATAGAAGCGGTGACGGCAACCGGGGCATCTCGCGCGCAGATTCTCAACTACGCTATCGTTCCGCAGATTCTGCCAGCGTTCTATGGCATTTCCGTGTTTCGCTGGGATATCAACATCCGCGAGTCCACCATACTCGGGCTGGTAGGCGCGGGTGGCATCGGTGTGCAGTTGCAGGCCTCGCTGAACACCCTGGCATGGCCGCAGGTCACCATGATCTTCGTGGTCATTCTGGGCACGGTGGTGGTCAGCGAATGGGTCTCGGCCCGAGTCCGGCATGCCATCATCTGACACTGTACGTTGCCATGTCACCATCCGCCGCAGGCTCTGTATCCGGCACCGTGCATGTCCTCCACACCGAATCGAATTGAACCATGTTGAAGGGTGATGCACCAACTGCGGCGATGGCCGTGGCCCGGTATGAGGCCATTCAGCCGCGCCTGCCGACAGCGACGTTCCCGGCGCAGAGCCTACATCGGGCAAACCTGCAGGAGCTGTGCGACGAGATCGACTGTTTCGTCCTGGACGGCTTCGGCGTGCTCAATGTGGGTAATTCGACAGTGCCGGGTGCCGTCGACCGGGTCAACGCCCTGCGGGCAATGGGCAAGCAGGTGCGTGTGTTGACCAACGGGGCCAGTTTCCCGGCATCGCATACCAGAGCCAAGTACCTGCGCTGGGGCATCGAATTCCTGCACGATGAGGTCATCTCGAGCAGAGACGCGCTGGTGCGTGCACTGGCAACGCGAAGCTTTCAGTGCCTGGGATTTGCTGCGCTTGAACAGTCCGCGCTCGACGGGCTCTCGCCACGCTACCGCCTGTTGCAGGATGATGTTGAGGCCTATGATGCCTGCGATGGATTCGTATTGCTCGGAACGGGCAACTGGTCATGGCGGCGACAACAGCTGCTGAAGGCGTCGCTGCAGGCACGACAAAGGCCTGTGCTGGTGGGCAATCCGGATCTGGTGGCCCCGCATCCAGCGGGTTTGTCCAGAGAACCCGGACTGTACGCCCATGACCTGGCGGACGATGCGCTGGCCAGCCCGGAGTTTTACGGCAAGCCGTTCGACAATGCATTTGACATTGTCCGGGAAACCCTGTCCGGCATCGATCCGCAGCGCATCGCGATGGTCGGCGACACCCTGCACACGGACATACTGGGCGGTGCCCGGGCTGGCTGGAGAACCGTACTGGTTACCGATCACGGCCTGCTCAAGGGGCTGGACGTGGAGGGTGCCATAGCCCGCAGTGGCATCCGGCCGGACTTCATCGTACCGACGACCTGACCGTCCGAATGTTATGCTGATCCGGCAGTCCACCAGACACTCGGACAATGGAGGAGTCTATGCAGCTTGGCGCATTCTCGGTCAGCCTGGCCGTGCAGGATCTGGAGCGATCCAGACTTTTTTACGAGCAACTGGGCTTTCTGCCCTTCGCCGGCGATGCCGATCAGGGCTGGCTGATGCTCAGGAACGGTGAGCACGTGCTGGGTTTGTTTCAGGGCATGTTCGAGCGCAATATCCTGACCTTCAACCCGGGATGGAACCAGCAGTGCGAGGACCTGGATTCCTTCACCGATGTTCGCCAGTTGCAGAGTATGCTCAGGGAAAAGGGTGCTGAGCTGGCCAGCGTAGCCGAAGAGTCGACCTCCGGGCCGGCCAGCATCAGCTTGATTGATCCGGATGGCAACCAGATTCTGATCGACCAGCACCGTTGACAGCCCGGCCCGCACGGTGGGCAAGTGGCCAATCCAGTTCCGGTGGACAGGCTCGCAGCGGTAGTTTCAGGCTATCTGCAGATGTTCCACGATGGTGTCGATGTCGGAGTCGTTTTCGGCGGCAGTCTGGCCAGCGGCTGACAGCCACTTCAATGTATCGGTAATCTGCTCGCGCTGGATTTCCCCGGTCTGCAATTGGCGGTTGATGCGCATGCGCGTCTCGTCCACCTGGGTTTCCACCAGCATGTCGTCGCGAGATCGACCGGAGAAACTGGACAGGACCATGGCTGGCGTCTTGTGCGCATGATTATCGACCGGGCCGTAGGCACAACCCCAGTCTGTCAGACGCGAGGCAATCAGTTGTGCATGGTCGGCCAGCGAGGTGGCGGTCTGCGATTGCCAGCGTGTGCCAACCGTTCCCAGCAGTCGTCGACAGGCATCGGCGGCAGACTGCAGCGTATCCAATTCGACACTGTAGGCCGAGCGGAAGTCCGACCAGCTTCGCAGTAACTGAGCGGCAAGCGTTTCCGATTGCAGCACTTCGGCAAGTTCCCGGGCGTAGTCGCTGGTCTGGTTCAGTATGGTCCAATCGGTACGCAGACCCCGGTAAGCGGGTCCCAGGGCTGCCCGGTATTCCGTGTTGTTGACAAACAACTCGCGGAAGCGCAGCACCTTGGCCAGTTGCGAGAGCGATCGGCGGTGTTCGCTGGTGAGGTTGGCAGGCTTATGTGTGCTGAACTCCATGAACTGGCGTCGCGCATTGAAGTAGTCGGCGTCGACGAAGTCAGGGCCTTGTTCGATGCTGCTACCAAGCTCGGCCATGAGGGTCAGTAACTGGGACTTGCCCGGCACCTTTTCCAGCACGAAATGCTCCTGCAGTGCGGCCAGTTCGTCCTCGATCAGCCTGGCCTGATGTTGTGCCCGACGCAGCAGGATCGTGCTGCTGGCGAAGCTCAAATCGCCGTGACCGAACTGCTCTATACTGGCCGGGGCTTTATCAACCAGCTCGATGATGCTGGCCAGCCGGATCAGTTCACGAGCCGACAGTTCCGGCATCTGTAATACGCGGTGAATCGTCTGGCTCTCCAGCGCCGTCCTGATCGAGGCCGTCCAGCGATCGATCTTTGCCGGTAGTGCGGGCAGTTGCCTGAATTCCACATGGTCCAGGCCTTCCGCAGCCAGCCGGGCAGCGTACTTTCGCAGAGCGGCAACACTGGTCGAGGGAGTCATGGGCGCGGGCTCAGGACTGATGGTGGTATCAGGCCGGCTGTAATCCGGGATCAGTTGCAGCACGGCATTCAACTGACTGAGACTTTTGTTACCGGTAATGCTCATCGCCAGTCCGACATCGAAATACCGTGGCAGGTTGGGCAATTGTACGGCTTTACCTGAGTGAGCTCCGGTGTGAAACAGCGCCGCGCTGCCCAGGGCAATATCGAACTCCAGCTGCAGGGACGGTGAGTCATTGATGGATTGCGCGACCTGCGCAAAGAATTCGTCCAGTGGCTGCTGATCCTCGTGAACGGGCAGTTTTGTGGCAAATCGCTGTTCGGCGTGCAGCACCAGTGCCTGATTGAACTCCGGCGTGTCGCCGGCCAGTCTTATCTCGTAGCGTTGTTCATCGGGTATGCGTACCAGCAGGGCAGGATAGAGCAGCAGTGGTGCGCGCTGGCGGACGGCGTTGTCCTTGGCATCTGGCCAGCTGATGAATCCTGCGGCAAGGTACAGTTGCCTGTCTCCCTTGTCCTTGATCAGTGCATTCTCCACCAGAATCTTCTTGCACTGCCGCCACAGCTCGGCAGCGTCATAACGGGTCAGGAGATTGCATCGCTGTCGGCGCGTCTTTCGCGAACCACTCTCCGTCACGGGCGGCGTCGAATGCTCACCCTCCTCAGGTGAGACCGTACTCTGCCCGACATTCAGAGGCACCAGGTCCAGAAAACCGCCCTGTTTCGACAGTACGTCAGCGATAGCCAGCGGCGAGTGCGGCAGCAGGTCGATGTCTGAATCCTGGCGTCCCCAGTCAAGTGCCCGATTCTCACCCAGGGCAATCTTGTCCGAACGGCGTCGGGAGTGCCTGGAGCCTGATTGATTTCCGTGCAAGACTTCCACTGGTATAGGGTTTGCCTGGGCTGGTCAGTTGGGTAGGACGACAGGTACTCGACCGATTGCTTACCTCAATTCAGGAATCGGGCCAAGACCAATTCACAGTATGGCCAATCTACGTGAACTGCTGGTTCTTTCAAGCACTAATGCAGCGATGTGTATGCGCTTTCAGCTGTTACCTGTTGTCGGCCGGGAATTAACACGGCTGAATGCGGTCCCACCGACAGGATGACAGTTTCCGTCTGCAGGCAGGCAAGGCAAGTGAACAATCGTTTTGACACGGCTTCAACGAGGGCAATCATGCGCGACTGGATGAAAATGGCGGGTATACGCAGCAGCGAAATTACGGATCAGCGGCTCTTCAGGCAACGTCGCCAGCTGATTCAGGCCTCGCTCGCCGCCGGGGTGGCTTCGGTGCTCACTCATCAAGCCGCCGCGCAAGCTGCCAGCCTGCCGGGGCCGATTGCCAGGAGTGCGTTCAGTACCGATGAACAGCTCACGTCCAGGGAGACGGCCACCACCTATAACAACTTCTATGAACTGGGTACCGACAAGGGTGATCCTGTCCGGTACGCCAATCGGCTCAAGACGGAGCCGTGGAGTGTGGTCATCGACGGGGAATGCAGCAAGCCGGGTACCTATACGCTGGAGGACGTGCTCAAGCCACATGCCATCGAGGAACGTATCTATCGCATGCGGTGTGTCGAAGCGTGGTCCATGGTGATTCCCTGGAACGGGTTTTCCCTGGCGCAACTGCTCAAGCGCTTCGAGCCGACATCCAGGGCGAAGTATGTCGCTTTCGAAACGGTGGTGCAGGATGACCTGCCCGGTATCCGCCGCAATGTGCTGCAATGGCCGTATCGCGAGGGACTGCGAATGGATGAAGCCATGCATCCCCTGACGCTGGTGACCATCGGCATGTACGGCGAGGTGCTGCCGAACCAGAATGGCGCGCCGCTGAGACTGGTCGTGCCATGGAAGTACGGCTACAAGAGCATCAAGTCGATCGTGCGCATCAGTTTCGTGGAGGAACAGCCGCCAACCAGCTGGAACATGTCTGCACCGCAGGAATACGGTTTCTACAGCAACGTCAATCCGGGTCGCAGACATCCACGCTGGAGCCAGGCAAAGGAAAGGCGACTCTCAGGTGACACCAGTGCTCTGGCTGCATTGTTTGCATCCAAGATCGATACCCTGTTCATGAACGGCTACGCCGACGAAGTCGCTGGTCTGTACGACGGGATGGATCTGCAGAAATTTCACTGACGATTCAGTTCGTGCACAGCATCGTTGTGAGAATCGCGCCGGGAGTGCGCTGGTCGTCCTGGCTCAAACCGGTTGTCTTCGTGCTGGCTCTGACGCCATTCGTGTATCTGTTGCACGCCCTGTTCACAGGTGCCCTGGGGCCCAATCCGATTGAATCACTGACTGACCAGACCGGCACGCTGGCGATAAGACTGCTGCTGATCAGTCTGTCCCTGACCCCCCTGCGCTGGTTATTGAAAGACACCTGGCCCATCAGGCTGCGGCGCATGCTCGGTCTGTTCGCTTTTTTCTACGCCGTCCTGCACGTGTCGATCTATCTGTTTCTGGATCAACAGCTTGATCTGGCAGCCATCTGGGAAGACCTCTCCGAACGACCCTACATCGTGGCCGGTACGCTGGCGTTCCTGATTCTGGTTCCGCTGGCCGCGACCTCGACCCGGAAGATGGTGCGGCGTCTGGGCCGACGCTGGAGCATTCTGCACCGCGGTGTCTATCTGGCAGGTGCGGCAGCGGTGGTGCACTACGTGTGGCTGGCCAAAGGGGATCTACTCGAACCCCTGGTGTATCTGGCGCTGTTACTGGGTCTTTTCACAATGCGCTTCATGCGACTGCTGCGCCAGACATGAGCCTCTGTCATGCCGGCCCTTGCAGGGCCAGGCCTGTTTGCCCTTTGGAGAAAGGGTGGCAGACCTGGCCGGGTACTGCCTAAGCGGGTAGCAGGGCAGCTACTGTGTCACGTTCTTCGCGCAGCTCCTGCTGGCTGGCCATCATCTTTTCGCGAATGAAATCGCTGACGTCCAGGTCGCTGACGATACTGTAGTCGCCGTTCCTGCATTCGACCGGAAACGAGTAGATCATCCCCTCGTCGATGCCATAACTGCCGTCGCTGGGAACGGCCATGCTGACCCAGTCACCATCGGGAGTGCCGCCGATCCAGCTGGCCATATGATCGATTACACCATTGGCAGCAGAGGCGGCGCTGGAACTGCCGCGGGCATTGATGACGGCAGCGCCTCGCTTGGCGACCGTCGGGATAAACTCATTCTGTGACCAGTCAGTGTCTACCAGGTCGCTGGCAGCCTTGCCATTGATGGTGGCATAGGAGATATCCGGCACCTGCGTGGTCGAGTGATTTCCCCAGATGACCATGCGATTGATCTCCGCGACACGTGAACCCGTCTTGTTTGCCAGTTGCGACAATGCACGATTGTGATCCAGACGCGTCAATGCGGTGATATTACGCGGGTCGATGTTCGGCGCATTGGCTTTCAGGATGTAGGCGTTGGTATTGGCCGGGTTACCCACCACACACACCTTGCAGTCCGGGGAGCCTACCTCATTGAGTACCGCTCCCAGCGCGCTGAATATCTTGCCATTGTCGGTGATCAGATCACTGCGTTCCATACCCGGTCCACGAGGTTTGGCACCGACGAACAGGGCAGCATCCACCTTGTTGAGAGCCACTTTGGGGTCATCGGTGACAATGACATCATTGAGCAAGGGGAAGGCGCAGTCATCCAGCTCCATCTTGACAGCTTCCAGCATGCCCAGTGCGGGTGTAATCTCCAGCAGGTGAAGGCTGACGGGCTGGTCAGGTCCGTAGATATCGCCCGCAGCAATACGAAATAACATGGAATAGCAGATCTGTCCGGCAGCGCCGGTAATGGCGACGCGTTTCGGCTGGCTCATGGTCAATGCATCCTTTAATGATTCGCGATAGGTTCGTCAGGACAAGCCAGTGACGGTGTACAAGCATGCCTGTCGATACAGGCGCCGTCGTGTTGGCGGCGTCGGGGCGGTGTGTCAGAAGACAGGCCGTCCAGTGTTCGGTCGCAGCCAGCAGGATTGGGCGCGGCAGCATGTTAACACAGGCGCCTGTGATACCCTGCGGCAACTGTCTGACGCCCATCATCTGGAGGTTTGCACGCATGCGGTGCCCGTTCTGTGGCGCTATCGATACGCGCGTTGTGGATTCAAGACTTGTCGGGGACAACGATCAGGTGCGCCGGCGACGGGAATGCACCGAGTGTGAAGAGCGGTTCACGACCTACGAGACGGCCGAACTCAACCTTCCCCGGGTCGTCAAGTCGCGAGGCAACAGGGAGCCGTTTTCCGATATCAAATTGCAGGCGGGATTCCAGAAATCCCTGGAGAAACGCCCGGTTAGCGTTGGACGCATCGACGATGCCGTCGCGCGAGTCAAACACCGCTGCCTGGTGGCGGGAGAACGCGAGATCGATGCCCGTCGCATCGGAGAATGGGTGATGGAAGAATTGAAGCAGCTGGACGAGGTTGCCTATATACGGTTTGCGTCGGTGTATCGGCAGTTTGAGGATGCGGCCGCATTTCGTGAGGCAATCGACACGCTGGAAAGATCGCCCGGGCAGGCGGCCAATCAGCTCTCACTGCTGCCCGGCACTGATGTACCCGGCAGAAACGACGATTCCTGAGCGTTTGGCGTAGGAAATGTGAGCGTCTCCCGTCCCCTGTCCGTGTTTTGCCCGCATCATGTCGGGAGCGGACAACACGATCGACAAATTCGCGATCGCCCACTGTTGTGTCAACCACTTATTACGTTTCAATCACTTAATCGAAGAGAAAATTGCCTTGTCTACCATCGTCGTGGCTCGCAAAGGTCGAACCGCTTGTATTGCCGCTGATACGCTGACCACCTTCGGCGATGTCCGTCTGGACAGTTCGATGGACTTCCATCACTCCAAGATCCAGACATTCGGCAAGACACAAATGGGCATCGTGGGCAGCGCTGCACATACGCTGGTCGCTGAACGAGCCTTCAACAACAAGGATGTGGCTGCCGATTTTTCAACCCGTGACTCGACGTTCGACACGCTGATTCGTCTGCACCCGGTGCTCAAGGAGCATTATTTCCTGAATTCGAAGGATGCGGACGAGGATCCGTACGAAACCAGTCAGATAGACGCCGTATTCGTCAATCCCAACGGGATCTTTGCGCTGTTTTCCCTGCGCGAGGTGTACGAATACACACGGTTCTGGGCCGTAGGTTCCGGGGCGTGTTACGCGCTTGGCGCCATGCATGCCGTGTACGATCGGTTCAAGTCGGCAAAGGACATCGCCCGTGCAGGGGCGGAGGCCGGTGCCGCCTTCGATACCTCTTCACAGTTGCCATTGACCTTCAAGACGGTCAAGTTGACGCATTCCGAAAGACAGTAGGGACATCAATTCCGCTATAATGGTGGGTTGACCGAATTCCATTTCAATCCCTTCAGGAGAGCCGCATGGCTGTCGAACGCACCCTATCCATCATCAAACCGGATGCCGTGGCAAAAAACGTCATTGGTGAGATCTACACAGCCTTCGAGACAGCAGGCCTGCAGATCGTTGCTGCGCGCATGATGCACCTCTCCCGGGAGCAGGCTGGTGAGTTCTATGCGGTGCACAAGGAACGTCCGTTCTACAATGACCTGGTCAGCTTCATGACGTCCGGTCCGGTGATGGTCCAGGTACTCGAGGGTGAGAATGCCGTACTGGCTCATCGTGATGTCATGGGTGCAACCAATCCGGCGGAAGCCGCCGAAGGCACCATTCGCCAGCGTTTTGCCACGTCCATCGATGAAAATGCCTGTCATGGCTCGGACGCACCGGAAACTGCCGCCCAGGAGATTGCCTTCTTCTTCGGTGACGACGGTGTGTGCCCGCGCACTCGCTGATAGCCAGGCCACGGCATTGCCGCACCGCCTGATAGACCACGGACCGCTCTGGTCATGACCAATACAGCGCTTGTCAACCTGTTCGACATGGATCGCCTGGCACTCACCGAATTTCTGGTGAGTGAGGGCGAGAAGCCGTTCCGTGCCAGGCAGATTCTCAAGTGGCTGTATCAGCACAATGTGCGTGATTTCAGTGAGATGACGGACATCTCGAGGGCCACCCGGGCCATGCTGCAGGAGCGGGCAAGTACGCGCTTGCCGACTGTGCAGCAGTCGCAGCTCAGTCGCGACGGTACCGCAAAATGGCTGTTCGAACTGCACGACGGAAACTGCATCGAGACGGTTTATATCCCGGAGAGTGAGCGCGGCACGCTGTGCGTCTCTTCGCAGGTCGGGTGTGCACTGGACTGCTCGTTCTGCTCCACGGGACGACAGGGATTCAATCGCAACCTCAGCGTCTCCGAAATCATCGGACAGGTCTGGCTCGCCACCAACCTGCTGGCGCAGGAGCCGGCTACACGTCATCAGCGCATTACCAATATCGTGATGATGGGCATGGGTGAACCACTGCTGAACTACCGACAGCTGGTCTGCTCACTGAATCTGATGATGGATGATCTTGCGTATGGACTGAGCAAGCGGCGAGTCACCGTCAGCACATCCGGTGTCATTCCGGCCATGGACAAACTGACTGCCGAGGTAGATGTGTCACTGGCGGTATCGCTGCACGCGCCAAACGATGCACTGCGCAACGAGCTGGTGCCCATCAACCGCAAGTACCCGATCAAGGCCCTGATGGAGGCCTGCTGGCGCTATGTGGACGGCGAGGAAGCCGCGTCACAGCGCCGAAAACACGTACTGTTTGAATATGTCATGCTCGCAGGCGTCAATGATCAGGCGGCTCAGGCCTACGAATTGGCAGAGCTGTTGCGTGGCTTCCCCGCAAAGGTCAACTTGATTCCATTCAATCCGTTTCCGCAATCCGGCTACCAGCGATCCTCGAGAAATGCGGTGGAACGGTTCGCCCGGATCCTGACTGATGCCGGTATTCTCACGCTCAAGCGAACCACGCGTGGCGATGACATCGATGCTGCCTGCGGGCAGCTGGCCGGGGATATCGACGACCGCAGCAAACGGCACGTGAAATTCATGGAGCCACGATTTGGAGAACAGGTTCGATGAACATGACAGCTAAGTTTACGAGTCTGGCGTTGGCTGGCCTGCTGCTCATGCTGCAGGGATGTGCCGGCAGTGGGGAAACCAGTCTCGAGAAACGCCGGGATGCCGCGCAGTACAACGCTCAGTTGGGCGCACAGTATCTGCAGCGTGGTGAGCTGGATCAGGCGCGGGAAAAACTACTGAAGGCCTTGGATCAGGACGACAGCAACGCCCTGGCACATGTTACCTACGCCAAGCTGCAGTTTCGCGTGCAGAACCCGACCAGTGCCGATGTGCATTTCAAGCGTGCGCTGGAACTCGAACCTGATGAGGCAGAACACCGCAACAGCTATGGTATCTACCTGTGTGAGATAGCCCGGTTTGACGATGCGCAAAAGCAGTTTCGTGCAGCTGCCGACAATCCGTATTACCGGACGCCGGAGTTTGCCCTGGACAACGCCGGCCTGTGCATGCTGGATGGGAATCGCCTGGATGATGCCGAGGGCTACCTGCGCGAAGCATTGCGGGTCAATCCGCAGTTTGCCAACGCCTACCTGCACATGGCTGACCTGATGCATCGCAAGCAGCGTCTGACGGTGGCTGATGCCTATTACCAGCGTTACAAGGCCTACGGGCCCGAGACTGCGGAAAGTCTGTGGCTGGGCCTCAAGATCAAACGTGATGCCGGTGATCTGTCCAGCGCAGAGGCCTTTGCCAGCAGGCTTCTCAATCAGTTCCCCGCCTCGCAGGAAGCCGGCGAATACCTGTCGCGGCCGATTCGCTAGCCTGCAGCACCGGTTGCCGACATCATGAAAACCCAGTTCACTCGCTTGCGTGGCATGCCGGATCTGCTGCCACAGGCCATTGCTCCATGGCAGCAGCTGGAGTCCGCCGTGCGCCATGCCATGTGTGCCTATGGCTACGGGGAGATTCGTACGCCGCTGCTGGAACGAACCAGCCTGTTCACGCGCTCGATCGGCGAAGCGACGGATATCGTCGAAAAGGAGATGTACACATTCTCCGACCGGAAAGGCGAGTCGATATCGCTGCGACCCGAGAATACGGCCGGCTGTGTCCGCGCAGCGATCGAGAACGGCCTGTTACAGCCGGGCAGTGTCAACCGGATCTGGTATACCGGGCCGATGTTTCGTTATGAACGGCCGCAACTGGGCCGGCAGCGACAATTCTTCCAGGTGGGTGCTGAAGTCTATGGCCTGGCAGGTCCGGCCATCGAGGCGGAGCTGATATTGCTCAGTGCGCGGCTCTGGCGCGAGCTGGGCATCGACAAGGGCATGCAACTGGAGATCAACACGCTGGGCGATAATGAGGATCGGACACGTTATCGTGACACACTGGTTGCCTATTTCGAGTCGCATCGTGAGACACTGGACGAGGACAGTCTGCGGCGGCTGGAGCGGAATCCGCTGCGAATCCTGGACAGCAAGAACCCGGCGATGCAGGCCGTGATCGAGGCGGCGCCCGCGCTTCGGGAAAGTCTGAGCGAGGCATCTCTGATGCACTTCGAGCAGTTGCAGGCGCTGCTGCAGGGTAGCGGTATAGACGCCGTCGTCAATCCACGCCTGGTTCGCGGTCTGGACTACTACAGTCATACGGTTTTCGAATGGACCACCAGTGAACTCGGGGCCCAGTCTGCGGTGTGTGCCGGTGGACGATATGACGGGTTGTTGACCGAGCTGGGTGCCAAGGCCATGCCGGGTGTCGGCTGGGCCCTGGGCATGGAACGCGTGATTGCCCTGATGGACAAACTTGGCGTCAGCCCCGCACAGCACGCACCTGATGTGTTCGTCATCGGTACCGACGAAGTGGCTGCTGCGGATTCGCTGGCACTGGCCGAAACGATTCGCGCATTGTTGCCTGATTGCGCGGTGGTGCACAATACGGCAGCGGGCAGCCTGAAGAGCCAGTTTCGCAAGGCAGACAAGAGTGGCGCATCGCTGGCTGCCATCATTGGCAGTGATGAACTGGCGAATGGATACGTGACCGTCAAGCCATTGCGGGGACCTCATGAGCAGACCAGTGTGCCTGCGCTGCAATTGGGTGAGACGCTGCAACGGCTGCTGGAGCAGATTGACTGAATCGGTGCTGCAACAACGCAGCACTGGAAAAATGATTTGAATCGGGCGACGAGCACAAGGTCAAGCGGACTGGTTTGACGCCCACAGCGCGTGGAGAAAATACGTGGATTACGAAACAGAAGAGCAGCAGGTCGAAGCGCTGAAAGCGTGGTGGGCAGAGAACGGCAGAGCCGTGATCACGGGAGTGGTGCTGGGTGCTGGTCTCATCGGTGGCTGGACATTCTGGACAGGCTATCAGGAGAAACAGGCGGTCATCGCCAGTGATATCTACAGTCGCACCATCGAAGCGCTGGATGGCGGCGATGCCGCTGCTGCCGCCTCGTTGGCTGATGAGTTGACGGATGACCAACCGGGCAAACTCTACAGTGCGTATGCGAACATGGCAGCAGCGCGGGCAGCCGTCGAAGCCGGTAATCTTGCCGATGCGATGCGGCGACTGGAATGGGTAAGCAGCCATGCACCCCAGGAAGATGTGCAGTTGATCGCCAGGGTGCGTCTGGCCAGAGTGCAGGGTGCCAGTGGCGATGCCGCTGCAGGGCTTGCCAGTCTGCCTGGCACGTATCCGGAGTCCTTCACCGGCCTGGTTGAAGAGGCGCGGGGCGATTTGCTGATGATGACTGGCGATCTGCAGGCAGCGCGCGATGCCTACAAAACCGCCCAGGCCAGTCAGTACGTCGCCAATCGTGAAGGACTGACCATGAAGCTCAATGAGTTGGCACTTCCCGGTGATACGGCAGGCGACTCTGCCGAGAGCACCAGCTGAGGTGGCAATGCTGAAGGCCGGCAGTTTGTCAGCAGGCCTGTGCGCTCTGCTGTTCATGGCTGGCTGCGCGTCGGAACCGCCTCCGGTTCCACCGGCGAAACTGGTCCCGATAACCACCGAAGTCGAACTGCTGCGTCTGTGGTCCTCCCGGGTGGGTGAGGTCGGTCGTGGCCGATTTGAGCCTCTGGTCACCGAGGAACAGGTCGTCGTGGCCGATCGTCGCGGCAAGGTGAGCAGCTTTTCTCGCGACAATGGTATGCGTTTGTGGGCGTCCGAACTGGATGTTCGCTTGAACAGTGGTGTGGGTGGTGATGATGCCCGGGTCTATGTCAGTGATATCGATGGTACCGTGCATGCGCTGGATGGTCGCACCGGGCAACTGCTCTGGCAGAGCCAGGCCTCCTCGGAGATACTCGTCCCGGTGTCGGCAGGCTACGGGTCTGTCCTGGTGCGCAGTACTGATGGTCGGATAGTGGCCCTCGAGCCGCAGGATGGCAGTGAGCGCTGGAGTGTGTCCAATACGCCGCCGGCGCTGACATTGAATGGCTACAGTCGTCCGGCATTACTCGCTGGTGGCGTGCTCGTCGGTCTGGATGACGGGCGCTTGCTGGCGCTGAATCTCGACAACGGCAAGCTCATCTGGGAGACGGTTGTCAGTGTGCCTTCCGGTCGTTCTGAAGTTGAGCGCCTGGTGGACATCGATGCGGACATCATGCTCGATGATGAAGGAATCTATGTGGCTAACTACCAGGGTAAGGTCGCCCGCATCGAACCCAGGCGCGGGCAGATCGTATGGTCGAACCCGGTTTCGACCGGTGCCGGCATTGCGTTAAATGATGACAGCCTGATCCTGGTCGACGACAACGATACGGTGCATCGCCTGGACAAGCAGACCGGCCGGATCCTGTGGTCCAACGAGACCATGCCCGGGCGACGCCTGAGTCCACCCTCGTTCACGCCGGCTGGCGATATCGTGGCAGGTGATGTCGAAGGCTATGTGCATGTACTGGATCTATCCTCCGGACGGTCCATCGGTCGAACCCGTCTGAGCGAAGAACCGATCAAGGCCCGTCCGGTGACGACCCGGGATGCAGTCGTCGTGCAGGCGACTGATGGTTTGATTGCCGCCTACCGGTTTGCACGTTGAGACACCCATGAAACCCACCATCGCCCTGGTGGGCCGACCCAATGTCGGTAAGTCCACGTTGTTCAACAAACTGACGCGCACACAGGATGCACTGGTCGCAGACCTGCCTGGTCTGACCCGCGATCGGCAGTACGGTGAGGGCAAGGTCGGTGGCTGGCCCTACCTCCTGGTGGATACCGGTGGTTTGAGCGGTGCACCGGATTCGCTGGATGCAGCCATGGCCGGCCAGACGCTCGGCGCTGTACGTGAGGCCGATCTGGTCGTCTTCATGGTGGATGGGCGTTCCGGCCTGGTGGCGATCGACGAGGAGATCGCCGATATCCTGCGCCGTCAGGCCAGGCACGTCATTCTGTGCGTGAACAAGATCGATGGCATCGGTGAAGACAAGGCGCAACTGGAGTTCCATCAACTCGGCTTCGAGACCATGGTACCCATCGCCGCGTCGCACAATCGCGGCGTTCAGCAACTGGTCGAGGAGCTGGCTGATTACTTCCAGATACCCGAAGAGGAGCGTATCGAGCCCTCACGCAAGCGCCGATCCCGCAAGAAGAACAAAGCGGGCAGCAGCTCGACAGTTGCGGGTGTACTCAGCGATCAGGGAGCCAGCGCGGAAACGGAAATCGCCGCGGATGTCGAGACTGCAGCAGCGGCTGAGATTCGCATCAGCTTCGTCGGTCGTCCGAATGTGGGCAAGTCCACCCTGATCAACCGCCTGCTGGGCGAGGAGCGGGTAATTGCCTATGACCAACCGGGCACTACCCGTGACTCGGTGTCCATTCCCTTCGAACGTGCGGGCAGGGAATACACACTGATCGATACTGCCGGTGTCCGTCGTCGTGGAAAGGTCAGTGAAAAGGTCGAGATCTTCAGCATCATCAAGACATTGCAGACCATCGACCGCAGCAATGTCTGCGTCATGCTGCTCGATGGCTCCGATGGCATTACCGACCAGGATCTCTCATTGCTCGGCTATATCATAGACAAGGGGCGGGCGCTGATCGTCGCGGTCAACAAGTGGGACAGCCTGGATGAGCAGCAGCGCGACGCGGTTCGTGATGATCTGGAGCGGCGCGTGGAATTCCTGAAGTTCACCCGGATCCACTTCATCAGTGCCTTGCAGGGCTCAGGTGTCGGAGATCTGTTCAAGTCCATCAATCGCGCCTACGCATCGGCTTTCATCGATTTGTCGACGCCGCGCCTGACCCGCATGCTGGAGGTGGTGACGACCCAGCACCAGCCGCCGATGGTCAACGGCAGGCGCATCAAGTTACGCTACGCGCACCAGGGTGGCCAGAATCCACCGATCATCGTGATTCATGGCAAGCAGGCTTTGAAGGTCCCGCAAAGCTACCAGCGCTATCTGATGAATCATTTCACCCGGGCGCTGCGCCTGTTCGGAACGCCGCTGCGTATCGAGTTCCGGCAGGATGACAACCCCTACCGGGAAACCGGCCGGGTGAAACCGGCCCGGGAAAAGCCCGATGGAAAACGGCGCAAGGACGATGGCCGGGACAAGCGGCGTGCAACGGCGAACAATGGCCGGGTCAAGAAAAAGAGTTCCGTCAAACGCCAGGGTTAGCTGCCGGTGCAGCAGGTGTCCGTTACTGGCATCAGCGTATTCCTAACGTGCAGGCTCCAGGTTCTCCGCTGCCGGTGGGCTGTCGGTAGAGAGCACCAGCAGGGGATTGACCCAGGTTCCATTGAGTCCGACGGACCAATGCAAGTGTGGCCCGGTGACCCGGCCGGTCTGGCCCACGGCCCCCAGTACCTGGCCGCGACTGACGCGCTCACCTTCTCGGACATCGATCCGGCTCATGTGAGCATAGAAGGTCTGCAGGCCGAGACCATGTTCGAGAAATACGGATTTGCCGTTGAAGAAATACTCTCCACTGTCGATCACGATGCCATCCGCGGGTGCCAGAATGGGCGCACCCTCGGCGGCGGCAATATCGATGCCGCCATGTGGTCGCCTGGCCTGGTCATTGAAGAAGCGGCGCAAACCGAACGGGCTGGACACCGGTCCCGCCAGAGGCCAGTCGAAACCATCAGCAATCGCCCGCTCCGCGCGGTAACTCTTGACCACTTGCAGACGCTTGTTTTCCGCCGTGATGCGTTCCATGTCAAGCGGCTCCGGATTGACCTTGCGCTTGTCGGTAATGGTCAGGCGCTGCTCTGCGTAGGCAAAGGGAAGAACCTCGAAGTGCGCGGTGACCCTCGAACCGTCCGGGTGAGTCAAGGTCACGCTTTGCATGCCCGGTGTCACGGACAGGGGAATGCCGACCACAGCCTTGAGCACGCCCGCCTGCTCGACCAGCGCCACGGGACGATCATTCCACGTAGCGCTCATTTGAGTACTGGATTGGCCCTGCGTATCGGACGCAGGTGCGGGCCCCAGGTCGATGATCGCGATACCACCGGGAACCGGCGATGCCTCGATGAAATCCATGAAGCCGGCCGCGCCCGTGAAGGCTGGCAGGAACAAGCCGGCTGACAATAGAACAAATGATGCTGAGCGCGCACATTGACGGATCATCGTGGCGAGTTGGTAGCTGATTGACATGACTGGTTCCTGCGACGGTTTGCGCTGCATACCCTACGCGCGATGACTCAGCGAATCCAGATGCTCGTCGCGCAGATGGTCGACATACAGGGCGGTGGCACCGGCAACGGCAACCGGCATGATGAACAGGTTGATCACTGGCACCGTACTCAACACGGCAACCCCGGAGCCGAATCCGTAGGCTATCCGGCGACGCGTACGCAAGGTCTTTCTGACGTCGCGGAACAGGGCACCGTGATTACCCATGGGGTAGTCCATGTATTCAAGAGCGAACATCCACGCACCGAACAGGAACAGCAGGGCCGGTGCCAACAGGTTGATGCCGGGAATGAACTGCAGGATCAGCAGGGGGACCAGGCAGATGACCAGATAGATCAGTTTAGCCATCTCAGAGCCCAGCAGACGCGGCACACTCCGTACCAGCGTCAGCCATGACGGCGCGGCGTCTGTCGAACTGCCGGTCAGGTGCGCCTCGACTCGTTCGGCCAGCAGGCCGTTGAATGGTGCGCCGACCAGGTTTGCCAGCAAGGTGAATAGAAATGCCAGCGAGAACAGCAGCACGATGGTCATCAACCAGCGCAGAACCGTTTCCAGTGCCCTGACGATCCACCAGTCTGCCAGCGAAGTGAACAGGGACAGGGACCCGAGCCACTCGCTTGCCCAGGCATTCAGCCACCACCCCAGCGCGCCGAATACGGCCAGGTTGATCAGCAGCGGCATCCACACGAAGCGTCGCAGCCCGGGGGTGCGCAGGAGGCGCCAGCCTACGCCGATGTAACTCAGCGACTGTGTAAATCCGATAGATGTCATACCCGAAGCATAGCTGCTGCACAAGACTGTCGTGCCGCGTTCAAAGGCAGTACAATACGCGATCGCAGGCAGGCATCCGGTTGCAGGGTGCCTGGCAAGTCTCAACGGCCCATTGCCCGACACGCTTTCTACCCTATGCGTCTGAGCCGTATCAAGATCGCCGGATTCAAATCCTTCGTCGATCCCACTGACCTGAAGCTACCCGGTTCGCTCGTCGCCATCGTTGGTCCCAACGGTTGTGGCAAGTCCAATACCATCGACGCCGTACGCTGGGTCATGGGTGAGTCATCTGCCAAGCATCTGCGCGGCGAGTCGATGGACGATGTCATTTTCGTCGGATCCAGCAGCAGAAAGCCGGTAGGACAGGCGTCGGTAGAGCTGGTATTCGACAATGCAGACGGATCCCTGGGGGGAGAGTATGCACAGTATGCGGAGATCTCCATCCGCCGCGAGGTCGCGCGTGACGGTCAGTCGAAGTACGCGTTGAACAATGCCCGCTGCCGGCGGCGTGATATCCGCGATATCTTTCTTGGTACCGGGCTGGGTCCCCGCAGCTACGCCATCATCGAGCAGGGCATGATTTCAAGATTGATCGAAGCCAAGCCCGAGGAACTGCGTGTCTACCTGGAAGAGGCGGCCGGCATATCGAAGTACAAGGAACGGCGCAGGGAGACGGAAACCCGTATTCGCCACACCCGCGACAACCTGGACCGGCTGGACGATCTGCGTGAGGAAGTGGACAAGCAGCTGACTCACCTGCAGAGGCAGGCCAGTACCGCCGAGCGTTATCAGGCTCTGAAGGCTGAAGAGCGCCAGAAGCATGGCGAACTGCTGGTGCTCAGACGCAGGGAGTTCGAGCGCTCTCGTGACAGTCAGGCGCGAAAGACCGGCGAGCTGGAAAAGGAGCTCGAAGGAATCGTCGCAGAACTCAGGGCCGCGGAAAGCGCAATCGAGCTGGCACGTGGGCAGCAAAGTGAGGCTGCGGCAGCGTTTTCCACGGTGCAGGCCGAATTCTATCGAATCGGTGGCGAGGTCGCACGACTCGAACAGACTATCGAACACACCCGGGACACCCGCCATCAGCAGAGTCAGGAACTGGCCGAGGTGGACAAGTCACTCGAAGAGTCAATGGCTCATCTACGCGACGACACGACGCGCATTGCCGAGATCGCAACGGCACTGGAAACCGATCAGCCGGCGTTCGATCTGCTGCAGGACAGTCAGAAACACTCCGCGGAGCTGCTGCTGCGCGCCGAGGCCGAGCTGCATGAATGGCAGTCACGCCATGACGCCTTCAACCGACGCTTCTCGGAAACCTCGCAGACAGCACAGGTCGAGCGATCCCGTATCGAACAGTTCGAACGCAGTCTGGCCAGCGCCGAGGCGCGACTCGGCAAACTGCGCGAGGAACGCCAGGGTATCGATCTGGCGCCTCTGCGCGAAAGCATCGAGGAGCTGGTTGCCGAGCAGATGGACGCTGCGCAGGAGGAGACGCGTTTGCATCAGGCGCTGGGTGTGGCCGGCGAAAAGCAGCAGGCACATAAGGAAATCATTCGCCAGCGCGCCGGGCAACTGGATGAGACCCGTTCACGGCTGCAGACCGGTCTGGGCAGGCTGGCATCGCTCGAAGCATTGCAGCAGGCCGCGCTTGAGCCGGACAATCATGTACAGGACAACTGGCTGCAGGTGAATGCGCTGGACGAGCGTCCCCGTCTGGCACAGGTAATTACCACTGAACCGGGCTGGGAGCGTGCCGTGGAGCTTGTGCTGGGTCAGAGGCTGGAGGCTGTGTGCGTCGACGGTGATGCACTGATCGAACGTTGCCTGAACGAGCTGCCGGCGATGTCGCTGACACTGGTGAATGCCTCTTCCCGGCAATCCGCCGCACACGCCGGGTCTCTGGCAGCAAAGGTGCGCGGCGAACTGCCGCTGGCCGATCTGCTGGCAGGCATCCGGGTGGCCGAGGACCTGGGCGCAGCGCTGCGCCTCCGGGACAGCCTGGATGAAGGTGAGTCGGTGGTGACCCGGGACGGACTGTGGATCGGCAGGTCGTGGCTGCGTGTGGCTCGCGCCGAGTCGCAGGACAGCGTACTCGTTCGGGAAGCCGAAATTGCCGAGCTGAAAGTCGAGCTGGCCGGGCTGGACAGCCAGGCGTCCAGCCTGAGTGAAGAACTTGCCGAGCTCAACCGTCAGCAGGACGAGGCGGAAACGCGCCGGGAAACCCTGTTACATGCCTTCAATGATGCCGTGCGGAATCATGCCGGAATCAAATCGGCGATTGCGGCCGAGCGCCAGCGGCTTGATCAGGGCGAGCGGCGACTGCGTATGCTGGACGAAGAACTGGCTGAGATAGAACAGGCACGGGAACAGGAAAAACTGCAGCTTGACGATGCGCAGGGGCGCAAGCTTGAAGCCCTGGAACAACTCGCAGCACTCGAACAGGAGAAAGCGCGGATAACCGAGGAGCAGGCCACGCTGCGCAGCAACCTCGTCCGTGCACGTGAACAGCGTGATGCTGATCGGGACGCCGGTCAGGAGCTGGCCATACGCGTGGAATCCATGCGCAGTGCACGCGTGGCGACAGAGCAGAACCTGACACGCATGCAGGCGCGCATCACCCAGCTCGGCGAGCGCCAGCGCATGCTCAATGCCATGCTGGCCACCGAGGAGGAAGACCCGCTGGTGGCATTGGAAGCAGGCCTGCAGCAACATCTGGCAGACAAGCTCTCCAGCGACAACGCCTTGCGTGCGGCACGGGAGCAGCTCGATGGCATCGAGAATCGGCTGCGCGAGCACGAACAGGCCCGGCAGCGACACGATTCCCGTGCACAATCCATGCGTGAGACGGTCCAGAACGAACGCATGGCAGCGCAGGAAGTGCTGGTGCGACTCAAGACGCTCGATGAGCAACTCGCCGAGCACGACTACGATATCAGGGAGATTCTCCAGACTCTGGGACAGGAGGCGGACGTAGCCACCTGGGCCGAGGCACTGGACAGGCTGGAGCGCCAGATCCAGCGTCTCGGCCCCATCAACCTGGCGGCGATCGATGAACTGGCTGAACAGTCACAGCGCAAGCAGTATCTGGACGATCAGCATCTGGATGTCACCGAGGCGCTGGCAACGCTTGAGCGGGCCATTGCCAAGATCGATCGCGAAACGCGTTCACGCTTCAAGGACACCTTCGAGAAGGTCAATGCCAAGGTGGAGGAGTTCTTCCCCCGACTGTTCGGTGGCGGACACGGTTGTCTGCAGATGACCGGTGATGACCTGCTCAGTACCGGTGTCAGTGTCAATGCCCAGCCACCGGGCAAGCGGGTGAGTAACATACAGCTACTCTCGGGCGGTGAAAAGGCGCTGACGGCGGTGGCGCTGGTGTTTGCCTTCTTTGAGCTCAATCCGTCGCCATTCTGCATGCTCGATGAAGTGGATGCACCGCTGGACGATGCTAATGTCGGACGTTTCTGCGAGCTGGTCAAAGAAATGTCAGAGCGTGTACAATTTATTATTATCACGCACAACAAAGTGACCATGGAGATGGCACAGCAGCTGATGGGTGTCACCATGAACGAGCCCGGTGTTTCGCGGCTGGTTACTGTCGATGTTCATGAAGCTGTCGAACTGGCAGGCGCCTGAGTGCATGGCTGGCTCCACGCCATCTGCCGCCTGAGTCATTACCTGAGTCAAGCCTTTTTCAAGAGGAATCGCCTGTGGAAAACCTACGCTGGATCCTGATTGCTGCAGGCGTCGCCATTCTGGTGCTGCTGTATTTTTCCGGCAGACCGCGCCGCGCCCCCGGCCGCACCGATCATCGTCGTATCGATGAAGCGGATCGGGATAGTCAGGATTTCGACATGAATCTGCAACGTCGGTCGGGACGTGGTGCTGATCACGATCCGCTGCTCGGTGGAGAACCTGTCACGGATCACTACACCGGCTTCGATGACATCGACCCTGACGATCTGGCCAGACCAGCCTCATCAGCACCGTCGGCACCGTTCAGCCGCGGGCCAGCACCGGACTACGACTACGAGTTTGAGGACCTGGCAACGGGTGACAAGTCTGGTGGTTCATCAGGGTTCAGCAGTTTTACCCAGAAATTCGAGGCCTTCAGCGAACGTCTCTCGCCCAGACGGCGCAAGCTGGTGGCCCAGTCTGAACCGGCTGAACTGGACGAAGAGACCGCCAGCGATCCGAAGTACGCGAGCAAGATAGTCACCTTGCATGTCGTCGCCCCGCCCGATTCGGTGATTCAGGGCGAGCACCTGCTGAGTGTGTTCGAGAACCGGGGCTATCATTTCGGCGAAATGAACATCTTTCATTCCATGCACGAAGGCACCACCGTGTTTTCGGTGGCCAAGATGATCGAGCCCGGTTTTTTCGACATCAACGATCTGGACAGCTTCGATACTCCGGGCATCACGCTCATCCTGCAATTGCCAGGACCCGTTCCGGCAGATGTCTCGTTCGAGGTGCTGGTCAGTGAAGCCTATGAGATGGCCAGGGAGCTCAACGGTACCGTGCTTGACGAACATCGCAGCAACCTGACCAAGCAGACTGTCCAGCATCTGCGAGAAGGCATCTACGAATACATGCATCGGCAAAAATACTTCGGCACCGTACCTTCCTGATGTGAAGACGCCGGCCGAACGTGCGGCGGAGTTGCATGATCTTCTGCACGAACATTCGCATCGCTACTACGTACTGGATGACCCGTCTGTCAGTGATGCGGAATACGACAGCCTGTTTCGTGAACTGCAGGTGCTGGAATCGGAACACCCGGAGCTCCTGACCCCGGATTCGCCGACGCAGCGGGTCGGAGCAGCCCCGCAGGAGGGATTCGGCACGGTCCGGCACGCGGCACCCATGCTGTCACTGGCCAATGCCTTTTCGCAGGAGGAGCTCGGCGAATTCGACCGCCGGGTCAGGGAGAGACTGGAGCGTGACGATGCACCGGTCTGCTATGTGGCTGAACCCAAGATCGATGGCCTGGCGATCAGCCTGCGCTACGAAAACGGTGTGTTCGTGCAGGGTGCCACGCGTGGTGATGGCCAGAGTGGTGAAAACGTAACCGATAACCTGCGCACTATCGACATGATTCCACTACGACTGCGAACGGACGATCCCCCGGCGGTATTCGAGGCTCGCGGTGAAGTATTCATGTCACATCAGGCATTCAGAGCGCTCAATGAATCCATGAGCGCGGCGGGAAAAGCGGCTTTTGTCAATCCGCGCAACGCCGCCGCGGGAAGCCTGCGCCAGCTCGATTCCCGCAAGACGGCCCAACGCAGGTTGTCGATCAATCTGTATGGGCTTGGCGAGCTGCAGGGTATGGAAATACCGGCGACCCAGATGCAGGTGTTGCAGATGCTCCAGGAGGTCGGCTTCCCGGTCAACCGGGAGATCCGCCTGTGCGAGGGTATCGATGCCTGTTTTGCCTTTTACGAAGCCATCCTGCAGCGTCGGGCAACGCTGGGCTACGACATCGATGGTGTGGTTTTCAAGGTCGACAGTCTGGCCGAGCAGCGCGAGCTTGGTTTCGTCTCCAGGGCGCCGCGCTGGGCCATTGCACAGAAATTTCCAGCCGAGGAGGCGACGACCACCATCGACAGTGTCGAGTTTCAGGTAGGGCGGACCGGCGCCCTGACTCCGGTTGCCCGGCTGGCCCCGGTCTTCGTCGGTGGTGTCACGGTCAGCAATGCCACCCTGCATAACATGGACGAGATTGGCCGTAAGGATATTCGGATCGGGGATACCGTAGTGGTGCGGCGTGCGGGTGACGTCATTCCTGAAGTGGCCCGGGTGATCCTCGACAAGCGTCGGCGTGGTGCGCGACGGATAAAACTGCCCCGGACATGCCCGGTCTGCGGTTCACCGGTGATCAACGCCGATGATGAAGTCAAGGCCCGTTGTACCGGTGGTCTGCAGTGCGCAGCGCAGAGGCGAGAGGCCATCAAGCACTTTGCCTCGCGCCGGGCCATGGACATCGATGGCCTGGGTGACAAACTGGTCGAACAACTGGCCGATGCCGGTTTGATCGAAACCGTGGCCGACCTGTATACCCTGGAGGCCGCGCAGCTCCAGTCCCTGCCGCGCATGGGGGAAAAGTCCGCCAGCAACCTGATCGATGCCATCGACGCCTCACGCGAGACGACTCTGGCACGATTCATCTTTGCGCTGGGGATTCGCGATATCGGTGAGAGCGGTGCCGCGCTGCTTGCCGCGCAGTTTGGTTCGCTGGACGCACTGATGCAGGCTGACGAGGCCGAGCTGACCAGTATCGACGACATCGGCCCGATCGCTGCCAGCAGTATCCGGGCTTTTTTTGCAAACCCGGATAACCGTGCCGTCGTGGATGCCCTGCTGGCTTCCGGCATTCGCTTCCCCACGACAGATTCGGTACACACAGTCAGTAGTCTGGCCGGCAATACTTACGTGCTGACAGGAACCCTGGCCGCTTTCTCGAGAGACGAGGCCAAGCAGCGCCTGCAGCGCCGCGGTGCCAAGGTCAGTGGCAGCGTCTCGGGAAAGACCACCGCCGTATTTGCCGGCGAATCACCTGGCTCGAAGGTCACCCGTGCGGAGTCGCTGGGTGTACCGGTTCTCGACGAGGCAGCCTTGCTGGAACTGATCGGTTCACCGGATGAATGATTCCATGATAGCTCTGTCAGTCAACGGTGCCGCAGGGCGCATGGGTCGGCAATTACTGGCCGCCATTGGCGAGCACCCGGATGCTCAGCTGGCAGCTGCCGTGGATGCACCGGGACAGGCCTGCATCGGACTGGACACCAGCGTGCTATCGGGTGGAGAACCATCGGGCGTGTCTGTCGCCGACAGCGCATCGGCCCTGGTCGCGCACAGCGATGTAATCGTCGATTTCACTGCACCCCCGGTAACCCTGGCCCTGCTGGACGCCTTGGATGACAGTACCACCGGTGTCGTCATCGGCACCACCGGATTTTCCGCTGACCAGCTTGAGCAGCTGCGTGGGCATGCCCGGCGGCGTCCCATCGTGTTTGCACCGAATTACAGTGTGGGCGTGACGGTGGCCCTCTCTCTGTTGCAGCAGGCTGCCAGAGCTTTCGGCGATGACTACGATGTCGAGATCATCGAGGCGCACCATCGTCACAAGGTGGATGCACCCTCCGGTACCGCCATCCGCATGGGTGAAGTGGTGGCCGAAGTCCTTGGACGAGACCTCGCCGACTGTGCCGTGTATGGGCGGGAAGGTATTACCGGCGCCCGGCAGAGCAAGACGATCGGCTTCGAGACCGTACGCGCCGGTGACATCATCGGCGAGCATACCGTGCTGTTTGCGGGTGCCGGCGAGCGTATCGAAATCACGCACAGGGCAACAGACCGCATGACCTTCGCCCGTGGTGCCGTGCGCGCGGCGCTGTGGCTCGCAGCACAGCCTGCAGGGCTCTATGACATGACCCATGTCCTGGGCCTGGCGCCATGACTTTCCCGCAGATTGACTACACTTCAACAGTGCCAGTAAGGACCAACTCAAGGAGTGCATCGTGACGTTTGCTGTCGTTTTTCCGGGCCAGGGCTCTCAGAGTGTCGGCATGCTGGCTGCGCTTGCCGCGGAGCATGCTGCTATTGGATCCACATTTGCCGAAGCGGCTGACATACTGGGTCAGGATTTGTGGCAGCTTTCCCAGGATGGACCGGCCGACGCCCTGAGTGATACCCGCGTGACACAGCCGCTGATGTTCTGTGCCGATGTCGCCGTGTGGCGGGCATTGCGAGACGCCGGCATGCCGATGCCAGCTGTCGTGGCGGGTCACAGCCTGGGAGAGTTTGCTGCCATGGTGGCGGCTGACGTTCTGAGCTTTACCGACGGACTCTCCCTGGTCAGGCGCAGGGCCGAGTTGATGGCATCCGCCGTACCCGCCGGAGAAGGGGGCATGGCAGCCCTGATCGGCATGGATGACCAGGCAGTCGTCGATGTGTGTGCTGCGGTCACCGGTGAACGGGTCTGCGAAGCGGTGAATTTCAATGCACCGGGGCAGGTGGCCATATCCGGTCATCTGGATGCGCTGGAGAAGGCGCTGTCGCTGGCCAGGGAACGGGGATGTCGCAAGGCGCTGATGCTGGCTGTCAGCGTACCGAATCACTCGTCGCTTATGCGTGATGCCGGGGCTGAGCTGGCCAGGGTCATTGATACCATTAGTTTCTCGGAACCTGCGGTCCCACTGGTGCAGAATGCCACGGCGAGTGCTGCGCCGAGCCTTGCGGCGCTGCTGGATCATCTCAAGGCGCACGTCTTTCGACCGGTTTACTGGACTCGTACCATCGAGACACTGCGCGACGTATACGAGGTGTCCACCGTGGTCGAGGCGGGTCCGGGCAAGGTACTGACCGGACTTGGCAAGCGCATCGACCGCTCACTGCCTACGTTGCCGGTGGATTCCCCGGCGGATCTGGCTGCAGTCCAGAGTGCCCTGGGCAACAGCTGACGACAGCCTGTTCAGTGGCCACCAACATCAACCCAACTACCTTCGAGATCGGACGTGACAGATAAATTGCTCGACAAGCAGATTGCCCTGGTCACCGGAGCCAGCCGCGGTATCGGTGCCGCCATCAGCGACCTGCTCGGTGCCCACGGCGCTTCCGTCATCGGCACGGCAACCTCGGACCAGGGGGCAGAAGCAATATCGACCCGGTTCAAGGAGGCGGGAATCGCCGGAACCGGTCTGTGTCTCGATGTGACCGATGCTGACAGTACGGCCTCGGCAATCGATCACATCAGCAGTACTTTCGGCCCTGTCAGCATCCTGGTCAACAATGCCGGCATCACCCGGGACAATCTCTTTATGCGCATGAAGGATGCGGAATGGGACGACGTCATTGCGACCAATCTGACCAGCGTATTCCGGCTCTGCCGACTGGTCGTCAAGCCCATGGTCAAGGCGCGCCAAGGGCGAATCATCAACATCAGCTCGGTAGTGGGAATCACGGGCAACGCCGGGCAGGTGAACTATTCTGCATCGAAAGCAGGTGTGCTGGGCATGACCAGATCCCTGGCCCGCGAACTCGGATCGCGTTCCATAACCGTGAATGCAGTAGCACCCGGTTTCATCGAATCGGACATGACCGATGCGTTGCCGGAGCAACAGAAAGCGAAACTCATGAGCGAGATCGCTTTGGGTCGGTTGGGGACTCCAGAGGACATAGCCCAGACCTGTCTGTTCCTGGCTTCTCCGGCAGCGGCGTACATCACAGGCCAGACCATCAGCGTCAACGGTGGCATGGTCATGACCTGAACCGGGTCGGTCCTGGCAATGTCAGTCACCGGCGACGCCAGAGGCCGGGTTGTCGATCTGGTGACGTTCTTGACGATCAATGACGTTCAATGACGTTTAATCCTCAGGCTGTCCAGAGTATTACCAGAAGAATTTGCCCAAGAGTTGGCACGTTTGAATGGAACTCACTACAATGGAGCCACGGCCGAGGCCGCTTATTCTTTTTCGGAGGTTTATCCCACAATGAGCAGTATTGACGAACGCGTCAAAAAGATAGTCGTAGAGCAGCTTGGCGTTAAAGAGGAAGAAGTAACGATCAAAGCTTCATTTGTCGAAGATCTAGGCGCAGATTCTCTCGATACGGTCGAGCTAGTGATGGCACTGGAGGAAGAATTCGAGTGCGAGATCCCCGATGAAGAGGCCGAGAAAATTACCACTGTCGAACAGGCAATTGATTACGTCGCCAAACACATCGACCAGTCCTGAACCGCAGCGGGCTGCAAGGGAGTGTGGCCCTCGTAGAGAGATTATTGGCAACAGGGCAGCAGAGAACAGGTCTGGACTGCTCAGGTGAGATAAGTGCATCACCTCAGGGTCCACGATTGCCGGGCGATTCGCAACGGTGCCGGGGAAGGTCCGCGCGCCGCGACGAATCCGGGCGGCAGCCTGGTATCTGCCGCTGCCTTCTTTTTCGCGCTGGATCCGCGAGTGCAGGTTTAACGGAGTTGAACAGAGTTGACGCGTAGACGAGTAGCGGTTACCGGACTGGGTCTGGTAACTCCAGTAGGCAACGATGTCGAGGAAAGCTGGGGAAACATCCTCGCCGGTGTGTCCGGCGTGTCGAATATCCAGCAATTCGATGTGTCTGCCTTCAATACCCGTTTCGGCGCCTCCGTAAAGGAATTCGATACCGCTGCGTATTTCTCCACGAAAGAAGCGCGCAAGATGGATATCTTCGTCCATTTCGGCGTTGCCGCCGGTATGCAGGCAATTCGTGATGCCGGCCTGGAAGAGGCCGATGGCCTGGATCTGGAACGGATCGGTGTATCTATCGGCTCCGGGATCGGTGGCCTGCCGAACATCGAAGTCCAGCACAAGGCGCTGCTGGAGGGTGGGCCGCGCAAGGTATCACCATTTTTCGTACCCTCTACCATCATCAACATGATCAGTGGCAATCTGTCCATCAAGTACGGTTACAAGGGACCGAACCTGTGTACGGTCACGGCCTGTACGACGGGTACGCATAATATCGGCGACGCGGCGAGATTCATCGAGTACGGAGATGCCGACGTCATGGTTGCCGGGGGAGCGGAGATGGCAACCTGCCCGTTGGGTCTGGCAGGGTTTGGCGCTGCACGTGCGCTGTCAACACGAAATGATGATCCCGCTGCGGCCAGCCGACCCTGGGACCGGGATCGGGATGGTTTCGTGCTCGGTGACGGTGCAGGTGTCGTGGTGCTCGAAGAATTTGAGCATGCCAGGGCGCGCGGGGCGACGATTTACTGCGAGCTTGTGGGATATGGCATGAGTGGCGATGCTTATCATATGACCCTGCCATCAGAGAATGGCGAAGGTGCCGCGCGATGTATGCATGCAGCGCTTCGCAATGCCGGGCTGGCACCCGAGGACATTGACTACGTCAATGCACATGGTACATCGACGCCTGCCGGTGACGTTGCCGAAACCGATGCCATCAAATCCGCGTTCGGTGCGCATGCACAAGCATTGCTGGTGAGTTCCACCAAGAGCATGACGGGACACCTGCTGGGAGCAGCGGGTGGTATCGAGGCGGTATTTTCGATCCTGGCCCTGCGCGATGGGATGGCTCCGCCCACCATCAATCTGGACAACCCGGGAGACGGGTGTGATCTCGATTATGTCGCCCACGTGAAGCGATCAGCAGATCTGCAAGTGTCGATGTCCAATTCCTTTGGTTTTGGTGGCACCAACGGTACCCTGGTTTTCGCGAAAGACGGCGTGTGATTCGTTTCCTGCTGGTACTGCTGCTGCTCTCCGCGGCTGGGATCGGCTGGCTGGGTTGGCATGACTACAACCGCTACCTGACGACCCCCGTCAACCTGCCTGAAGAGGGCCGGACCTTCACTATCCAGCGTGGCTGGTCTGCAAAACGACTGGCTGCTGAGCTGGAAAAGCAGGGCATCATCGAACAGCGATACTGGTTCGACCTGTTTGCACGCCTGAGTAAACAGGCAGGCGGTCTCAAGTCCGGAGAGTTCAGTCTCACGGGTCCCATGACCGTACCCGAACTGTTCGACACTTTCATTGCAGGCCAGACGATCCAGTATACCCAGAGCATTATTGAGGGATCCAACTGGCGCCAGGCATTGAAGTCGGTTCGTGCATCGACATCGCTACGGCACACACTGGCAGATGACGTACTCGATTCACCCCAGGCCATCATGGAGAAACTGGGCTTTCCCGGCCTGCATCCGGAGGGCCAGTTCTTCGCCGATACCTATGCGTTTCCCAAAGGCACCACTGACCTGGATTACCTCAGGCGCGCCAAGCAGACTCTCGACAAGGTGCTGCAAGAGGAGTGGCAGACCCGTCAGGACGACCTGCCGCTGGATGATCCCTATCAGGCACTGATTCTGGCATCCATCGTCGAAAAGGAAACGGCCGTGGCTGCAGAACGACCTCGAATTGCCGGTGTCTTCCTGTCCCGCTTGCGCAAGAACATGCGGCTGCAGACGGACCCGACGGTCATCTATGGCATGGGTGAGAGCTATGACGGGAATATCCGGCGAAAGGATCTCACTACGGATACTCCGTATAACACCTATACCCGCGCGGGACTGCCACCGACGCCCATTGCCATGGTGGGTCGCGAGGCCATCCGGGCGGTCATGCAACCCGAATCCACCACGTCGCTGTATTTCGTGGCTCGAGGTGATGGCACCCACCAGTTTTCCGATACGCTGGAGGCGCATAACGCCGCTGTAAGAAAGTACCAGCTCAGGCGTCGATGAAGCGGCATACGGCCTCAGAACGGACGGGACTCACCAGGCTCCAGGACAGGCTGCAGGACAGGCTGCGGTCATCCCTCGACAGAAATCTGCCATGAAATCGACGGTGCGCGGCAGATTCATTACGCTGGAAGGACTCGAAGGGGTGGGGAAGACCACCAACCGGCAGTGTGTGGCAGACTGGCTGGCGGAGTGCGGCATCGAGTTCGTCGTCACGCGTGAGCCGGGGGGGACGCCACTGGGTGAATCCCTGCGCCAGCTGGTCCTGTCAGCCGAGGGACAGATGCAGGGCGAAACCGAACTGCTGCTGATGGCTGCATCGCGGGTCGAGCATGTGGCGCGGGTTATCGAACCGGCACTGGCGTCCGGTCGATGGGTGTTATGCGATCGTTTCCTGGATGCCAGCATTGCCTATCAGGGCGCCGGACGGCAACTGGGAGTCGAACGTGTTGCCGAGCTCCATCGCCTGATGGGTGTGACACTGGAGCCGGACCTGACCCTGCTGCTGGATATGCCGGTAGCGGACGGTCTGGCAAGAATGGCGCAGCGCGGTTCACCGGACAGGATAGAGCGTGAAACGCTGGCGTTCTTCGAACGCGTACGTGAGGCCTACCTGCGGTGTGCCGGTGCGGCACCAGAGCGCGTGAAAGTGGTGGATGCCGCCCAGCCGCTTGAGACTGTCCAGGCATAGGTGCGCAGCGCACTGCACGAACTTCTGGGCAATGCCTGAAATGGCGCCACTGACACCCTGTCCGCCGTGGCTGCTTAAGGACGGCGCTGCCCTGATGGCCCGAGCGGCCAGGGACCAGCTGCCACATGCCCTGCTGCTCAGTGGTATCGACGGAATTGGCAAGCGCCGGTTTGCACGCTGGCTGGCTGAAGCGCTGCTGTGCCGACGCCGCTCCGAGGCTGGTGCCTGTGGCGGCTGTGATGCCTGTCACCAGTTGACAGCCGGTTCGCACCCGGATTTTCTTATGCTCGCACCTGAAGGGGCAAGTGCTGTCATCAAGGTCGATGCAGTGCGTGAACTGACTGAGTGGATCCAGCTGACGGCCGGTCAGGGCAGCTACCGGGTGGCACTGCTGGAACAGGCTGATTCCTTGAATCATAGTGCCGCCAACAGTTTGCTCAAGACGCTCGAGGAACCGGGTGCTCAGGCAGTGCTCATACTGACAGCCACACGTACCGGTGCACTGCCTGCCACCATTCGCAGTCGCTGCCAGAAGATTACCCTGGGGATGCACGATCGTGCAGCCGCCATCGTCTGGCTGGCGGAAATGCTTGATGATCCGGAAACGGCGCTGCTGGATGCCGGAGGGGCTCCGTATGCGGCGATGACCCGGCGCGATGAGGAGCATGTGGCTGCCCGGACCTTGCTGCTGCAGGCCTGGAATGACCTGTTTTTGCACAAGGGCAGCGTTGGCCGTATCAGCACCTCCCTGTCCAGACTGGATACCGCGTTGTGCCTGTCAACCTTCAGTCGATGGACACTGCTTGCAGTCAGACAACTGGAAAACCTGCCAATTGGCGCGGATCCTGCCGTGGTAACGGCGATATCGGCGACTCATGAACAGCTCGAAAAGGAGCAATGGTTCACAGTTCACGATCGTTTGCTGCAATTACACCGGTCTGACAGTACCAGCTTCAAGACACAGACTGTGCTGGAGGGAATCTTTGCCGATATCCGTCTCATGACCAACCGCTGACAGACCTGCATATGACTACCGACACAAGAAAAGGAATCATCGCTTTTTCCATCACCGATCGCGGTGCCCTGTACTCCTCGTACATGTCCTTCGTGCAGAACGGCGGGGTGTTTGTGCCGACTGCGCGGAACTACGAGCTCGGTGACAAGGTATTTATGCTGCTCAAGCTGATGGACGACCACAGTATCGTGCCGGTCAGCGGATCTGTCGTCTGGGTTACACCGGCGGGAGCCCAGGGTAACAAGGTGCCCGGAATCGGTGTTCAGTTCGCGGAGGATGACAACGGGGAGACGAAGAATTCCATCGAACAGCACCTGGCTGCGGCCGTGCAGGGTGAACGTCCGACCCAGACGATGTAATCTGCAGCGGGTGTACCGATGTGGATATACCGATGCGAGTATTCCGAAACGAGTATTCCGATGCAGGTGTACTGATGCAGGTGTACTGATTAAAACAGGCAAGCCCTGCATGATTCGGTAAACGAGGCTTTTACTGGAGTGATTGCGATGGCTCCGGTAGGCTATGGCTGTTTTCTACAATGAGTCTGTATCGATGTCTGCGGTCAAAAAGAAGGTCAAAAAGTCCGGCAGAGGAAAGGTCATGGCCAGGTTCAGTGATGCCCGGCCCAGTGATGTCTCCAACAAGGTGTTCGTCGCCACCAGTCCCGTGCACGGCAAGGGGTTGTTCGCCGCCAGGCGGATCAAGGCGGACACGGTCATCGCTCGATTGCACGGAATGCCGACGTTTGACGATGGCATCTACGTGTTGTGGATCTCCGATGAGCTTGGACTGGAATTAACCAACGATCTGAAATATATCAATCACGACAAGAACCCGAACGTGGTCTATTCCGATCTCGATGTCACCGTGCTGCGTGACGTTGAAGCCGGGGAAGAACTCCTGCACGACTACGGGTGGTAGCGCATTCAGGACTGACCCCGATGATCGCGAATCGTCATCAGCGCCTGCCAGGTACCTTGGTCCGTCGTCCTGTAACTGTGTCCCGGAGCATTTCATGAGTCGCTCTTTGAAGAATCTGGAGGAGCAATTCCACCGGATAGCCCAGATAGATCACGCCCTGACCTTTCTTGGCTGGGACCAGATGGTGGTGATGCCTGATGGAGGTTCCGCGCCTCGTGCTACGGCGATGGCCGAATTGGCGAGTCTGCGGCACGAGCTGTTAACGGCACCTGCGATGCTCGACTGGCTGGACTCGGTGGATGCTGAACTGCAGGCAGGTACGCTACCGGTAGCCTCAACAGCGCACGTCAGGGAAATGCGGCGGACCTGGCAACAGGATATAGCGATACCGGCTGAGCTGGTACATGCCAGGGTGCTGGCCGGGTCACGTTGTGAGCATGATTGGCGAACTCAGCGTGCTGCCAACGACTGGGCCGGATTCCTGAACAACTTCCGTACGGTGGTCGCACTCTCCCGGGAGGAGGCACAGTGTCGTCAGGCGCATGCGTCAGGGCAATATGCAACCCCGTACGATGCGATGCTGGATGTGCACTGTACCGGGGACAGTCAGGCGCTGATCAGTGATGTGTTCGGAGAGCTCAGGCAAGAGTTGCCGGCTCTGTTGCAAGCGGTCATGGACCAGCAGTCGACTGTGCGTGTGCCGGATCTGACGGGACACTACCCCATAGCCAGGCAACAGGCACTCAGCGAAGCGTTGATGCGCATGCTCGGGTTCGACTTCAGTGCTGGCCGACTGGATGTCAGCATGCATCCGTTCAGCACGGGCGTCAAAGGGGATCAGCGAATTACCACACGATACCGGGAAGCGGATTTTGCCGATGCATTGCAGGCAACGGCACATGAGACGGGGCACGCCAGCTACGAGGCCGGTCTTCCCGATGCACTGCAATCCTTTCCGGTTGGCCGCGCGCGCAATATGTGTATTCACGAGAGCCAGAGCCTGATGTTCGAAAAGCAGGTATTTCTGTCGCGTGCATTTGGTAAGGCCATGGTGGAGCCGTTGCATACCCATCTGCCCACCACGAGCAACGTGGACAGTGACGATCTGTGGATTGCGCAGACGCGTGTCAAACCCAGTTTCATTCGCGTAGAGGCTGATGAAGTGACGTACCCCTTGCACATAATGCTGCGCTACGACATCGAGAGTGCATTGATCAATGGTGCGATGGAGGCGGAAGACATTCCGGAGGCCTGGGAGGCATCGATGCAGGAATACCTGGGATTGTCCGTGAATGGCAATCATGCCGCGGGTTGCCTGCAGGATATCCACTGGAGCGATGGCTCCTTTGGTTATTTCCCCTCCTATACCATGGGTGCTATCAATGCGGCGCAGCTGGCGGCATCATTCAGGCAGACGCATGCTGACTGGCAGGATCAGTTTGCATCAGGTGACATCAGTCACTTGCGGCACTGGTTGTCACGAAATATCTGGCAACATGGTTGCGAACTTGAGTCCCAGGAGCTTATGGTCGCGGCAACGGGTGAGGGCAGTAATGCGCGATACCTGATAGATCATTTGCGCCGTCGGTATCTGGATGAGCGAGACTGACCGGGTACACGGGGATCGACCTGTGGCCAGCGAGTCCTGATCGGTAAACTACATGTCAATGACACTTGACCTTTCAGGTCACAGGCACCGGTAATGCGATGGTTGCCGAGTGACCCCAGCGACGCTATCAGCATCACTGGCATTACCGGTATCACTGGCATCACTGGCATGACCGGCATGACCGGCATGACCGACGAGATCGCAGGTTCAGTTCCCTGCAATATCACTACGCGGATGAGATCATCCTTCGCACTTCCGTCACCGTAGTGATGGGAAATGAAGGTGTTGTCGGCGCAACATTGGCAACGCTGGCCTCAAAGATCATGTTCACCCAGCGTCGGTGCACGTCGATCAAGTTTCAACTTTGCATCACTGAAGCGGATAGGCGTTCGCACAC
>JABDKN010000093.1 GCA_013002205.1 Granulosicoccus sp. | reverse complement strand
GTGCCAACGGTGAAGATTTGTTACCGATGCTGGCCACGATGGGGACCAGATTGTGTCTCTTTATGCACTGAAGCAATTCAGCACCGTCGATCGTGGTCTCCTGTTGCTCCAGAACGCTCAGGTCGATGACCACCGGTGTGTCCTTGAAAAACCCCGGTGCCTGCTGCACTTTGTCCGCCAGCTTTTCATCAATGACCATCATGTCACTGGTGTAGAGCTTGAGCGACATGAAGGTGTACATACCACCTTTCAGTTCGACCCCGATAGTGCTCGACACGATTCAGCTCCGCGTTGTAGTGGCTGCGCAATACAGCAGATTGATAAACTCCGATATCGATCTGGCGATCAGGCATCAGCACCACCGCGGAGTAAATCGCGGCGGAAACGACGTGCCGGGTTTCCAGATCGCCTGATTCTAAAGCAATTGCGCGACTTATATGAGTCTGTCATCAACTTCGCCGCCCAAATGCAAAAGTAGAGAAGCGACCATGGAAGCCGGCGATGAGCTGAAACTGCGCAAGATCATCCATGTGGACATGGATGCCTTCTATGCCTCGGTGGAGCAGCGGGACGATCCGCTGCTTCGCGGTCGACCGGTCATCGTTGGTGGGCAGCCGAATGGTCGCGGAGTTGTCGCGGCCTGCAGTTATGAAGCTCGTGCGTTTGGTATTCATTCGGCCATGCCCAGCGTGGAGGCTGGACGGCGTTGTCCACAGGCCGCCTTCGTCAAGCCGCGATTCCCGGTCTACAAACAGGCCTCGCAGCAGATCCATGCCGTGTTTCGCGAATTCACCGATCAGATAGAGCCCCTGTCCCTGGATGAGGCGTATCTGGATGTATCCCGGAACAGCCTGTTCGGCGGATCTGCCGTGCGGCTTGCCCGCGAAATCAAGACGATGATCCTGGACAGAACCGGGCTGGTGGCCTCGGCCGGTGTCAGCTACAACAAGTTCCTGGCAAAGATCGCTTCGGATCACGACAAGCCGGATGGCCTGTTCTGCATCCTGCCAGAGGCGGGTGAGGCATTCGTCGCAACCCTTCCCATTGGCCGGTTTCACGGGGTGGGCAAGGTGACTGAAGCGCGCATGCACGAGCTGGGCATTCACACCGGCGGCGACCTGCGTCAATGGAGCGAAGCTGAACTGACCCGCGAATTCGGCAGGAGCAGCCAGTACTACTACCGCGTTGCCCGTGGCATCGATCACCGTCCGGTCAGGACCAGTCGAACACGCAAGTCGATGGGTGCGGAGCGTACCTTTGGTGACAATATTCGCGATCGCGCCGAGATGCTCACCATACTCACGGCCCTCAGTACAGATCTGATGCGGCAGCTGGAGGAGAAGTCGCTGGGATGCAGGACGCTGACCGTCAAGGTGCGCTTTGCCGATTTCTCCACCTTTACCCGTGCGCACTCTTCATCGAAAGGCCTGCTGGACAAGGGTGCTGCGGAACGCGCCTTGCCATTCCTGCTGGATCGTGCCCTGGCCATGGGGCACCAGCCGTCGCCTTCGGGAAAGTCATCGCAGCGTGCGGGGGTTCGACTGCTTGGTATCGCCTTCAGCGCGCTGTTGCCGCTGTCGGAGGAGTTGCCGGTACAGCTGGAGATGGACTGGCAGGATCCGCAGTAAGCCTGAGATCGTTTTCCTGCATCGCTGCCGGGAAGCTGAATTCTTCAGCGACCCAGGACGACGTCGGGAAAGGTGGTTGCCGCCATGGGTTCACACAGGAAATAGCCCTGCGCCCGATCGCAGCCCAGCTCGGCCACCTTGTCAAACTGCTGCTGGTTCTCGATACCTTCGGCGACCACCTCCGCACCAATGCTGCGGGAGATGTCGACCACTGCGCCCACGATGTCCTGACTGTGCGTATCAGTGGCAATGTTGGTTATGAATGCCCGGTCTATCTTGACCTCGGCAATCGGGTAGTCACGTAGTTCAAGCAGAGAGGAATAGCCGACACCGAAGTCATCGATGGCCAGTCGAACACCCAGCGAGGTAAGCTCCAGCAATTGTTTGCACAGGCGATCCGAATCGCTGGCCAGTGCCGTCTCGGTTATTTCCAGGCACAGGTTCGTGGGTTCGAACCCGGTGCGGGTCAGTAGCTTTTCCACATCGGTGACAATTTGTCCACCTTCGAACTGCTTGCGTGACAGGTTGACCGACAGCACAGTGGGTGACATGCCGTAGCGTGATAAACGCTGGTAGTCTTCGACGGCTTGATTGAGTACCCAGGCACCAAGGCGGTTGATGATACCGGTCTCTTCCGCAACCGGGATAAAATCGGCCGGGGACACGCGTCCGAATTCACTGTTGTGCCAGCGGATGAGTGCTTCCATGCCACAGGTCATCTTGCTCTTGATGTCGATCTGCGGCTGGTACTGCAGGGCCAGTTCATGTCTCTCGATGGCCTGTTGCAATCCGATTTCCAGCTGGTGGCGACGTTTTGCCGTTTGCTGTTGTTTCGAGTTGAACACGACCAGGGTATTGTCGCCGACGTGCTTGGCGTGTGCACAGGCGCTGTCGGCAGAGGTCAGCAGCGTGGATACCGTATTGCCGTGCTCGGGTGCGTAGGCAATACCGATACTGGCCCGCACCGGCACGTTCATGGCGTTGACGTTCAGGCCCTGACGCAAGGTCTTGAGCAGTTCCTCGACCATTGATTCGATGGCGCGGCGACCGTGGTCGGTTTCGAGCAGGATGGCAAATTCATCACCGGCCGTGCGGGCGATCAAGGCATTGTTCGGCATCGACTGTTGCAGGCAGATGGCAGTCTGCTTGAGTAATTCGTCACCGGCCGAGCGACCGTAGGTGTCATTGATCTGCCTGAAACTTCTCAGATCGACGATGATCAGTGACAGTTCACCCTTGGTGCGACTGCACCGCTGCGCAAGTTCATGGACCAGACGTGTGCGGTTGGCCAGTGCTGTCAGGGGGTCACGCAGGCGATGGCTGGGGGTCGGTACTGCACCGTAAACCGAGATGCTCTTGCCGCCATCGCCGGTGGCGCGTTCCTTGACCAGGAGGGAGCGTTGCCCGTAGCTCGGCAGTTCGAAGCTCAGCGTCGAATCCAGGCTGGCCGCCTGCTCGCGTGCCACTGTCATGGCTCGTTCGATGGCCAGATTGTCGGGCGATATCTGTGCATAAAGATCCGTGGTACTCATCTTTGGATACACGGCCGGTTCGATTTTCAGCGGCAGCAGGCGCGACAGCTTCTCGTTCAGCGCTGTCAGCTTGCCCTCCTGATTGAACAGGGCGACAGCATCCGGGAGCGCATCGAGCGTGTTCTGGACCGCCTTGTTGTGCTTGAGCGCAGGCAGGCGCCGAGCCTTGCGAATGCCCATGGACAACAGCAGCAGGGCACACAGGCCTGCCAGAAGCAGCAGCCAGGGGGATGCCTGCCAGGTCGCCAGGACAGCGTCAAATGCACGGTAGGCGGCATCGGTGGACGCTGCCAGTCCCTGGCCGATGACGCTGTCATTCGCCCACGGACAGGCGACAGGCCATGACTCTGAAATTTTGATGTGGCCGGTCAATGCACTCATCGAGTTGGTCGATCGTCTTTCACGCACATAAAGGCAAAACTCTTTGCCTGTCCGGTTCCCGCGCAAACACGTCTTCACGAACGCAATGCAGTACTCGAAATTGCAACAGAAACCGGCAGATTCCGCCATCCTGGCCAGGAAAATCCGAACTACTTCACGATAAAATAGCAGAAAGCTAGACTAAATGACTAGGTTCACACTTGTGTATCGTGTTTGTTTACAGTTTGTTGCGATGACGATGACCATGTAACCCCGGTGATGTCCGACGTTTCCCCGCTGTGCCGGGCTGCAGATTCCTGTGCTCACCCACCAGCATCCCAGCACCCTGCTGGAATCGCCCGTGTTGCGGAACTCCGTGTTGCTGAACTAAGGGTGCAGACTCAGACTAGCTGCGATCGGTCACTTCCACGGCGTGATAGCCGAACTGGGTCTTGATCGGGCCCTGGACTTCGCCGACTTCGCCTTCGAAACACGCAGTTTCGAATTCCGGGACCATCTGACCCTTGCCGAAGGTCCCCAGATTGCCCCCGTCACGTTTGGATGGGCAGCTCGAGTGTTCGCGGGCAACGGCTGCAAAGTCTGCACCGCCTTTGATCTCGTCGATCAGGCTCTGGCACTTGTCTTCGCTGTCTACGAGAATGTGTCGCGCTGTTGCTTGGCTCATTTTGCAGGTTTCCAGATGCCAAAGGCTTCTTGTGTGGGTGGAGTGGGGGCTGAGGCTTGTGTCTTCTGGCTCTCGACATCTTCTGCCACATGTTTCATGAAGGCTGACAACTGATCCAGTACATCGGCCTTCTGGCCTGAGGGCATATCCTGCTGACCCAGCAGGAAGCCGACGACTGCGCACAGATACTGCGAGGTGACGCCGGGATCCTGCGACGCAGGATCGTGCTCCTGAAGCAGGGACTGGATGTCGGCAACCAGCTTGGCAGAGAGCTGCAGTTCACTCATGTCAGCAGGTATCCGGTGCCAAACAGCGGTTCGGCGTCGGCGGCGTAGCCGCCCTCATCATCGTTGTGCCACGCCGAGCCGACTAAAGAGGCTCTCGTGGTCACCGGGTCGCTGGTCAGGCGCACCTGCTTGCACAGGGGGCACTGGTACCAGCACGTCGTGGCGTATTCACTGGACTCGCAACGATCCACGACCATGACAGTGTGGCAACTTCTGCATTTTTTAGATGACATGGAATAAGTTCACAAATGTCGGTAAGTAGAGACGGCGATACGACTGGTCGAACATCCTTGAACTTGCGAATCCTGTGCAGCCATTCTAACCCAGGCTACCCGCACTTGGAGTCTCCGCAGTTCATACAGGTCTGACACCCGTCGCGCAGAATCACGGCCTTGTTGTTGCACTTGGCACAGTGAGTCGCGCTGGCCATCCAGGGTTCGTCCTCAGGGATGGCATCGGAGGTGCCTGAATCGGTGCTGGCGCTCTGTTCTGCGCGCAGTTCCGCTTTCTTGTCCTCGATCAGCCTGGCCTGGACTTCATCCGGCTCGTTGCCCTTGAGCATGCCGATATCGATCAGGTGGTGTTCGATGACCTCGCCGATTTCGGCGATGATCGAGGGCATATACTTGCCCTTGTTCCAGTAACCACCACGCGGATCGAATACGGATCGAAGTTCATCCACCAGAAAGGTGATATCACCACCTTTTCTGAACACGGCCGACATGATCAGGGTGAGCGCCACGATCCACTGATAGTGCTCCAGATTCTTGGAGTTGATGAATACCTCGAACGGACGCCGCAACTCGTGCTCGGTGCCTTCGTTGAGGACGATGTCGTTGATCGTGATGTACATGGCATGCGCCGACACGTGATCGGGTGTCTTCAGCTTGTAGGTCGAGCCGATCAGCTTGTTGGGACGTTCCAGAGTCTCGTGCATGTGTATGACATCGGCCAGGTGGCCACTTGTCTTTGATGTACTGTCTGACACTGCGTCGGCAGTCGAGTTCTTGCCCGCGCTGCTCTCTGCCGGTTTGGCGACTGTGTAGCTGACGATTTTCTTGCTGATTTTCATGATGTGGCTTCCCCTAGAACTTGCCGTAATAGCCTTCTTTCAACGCGTCATACAGATTGGCTGCCGTATGCGTTTCACCGTCATACTCGATCTGCTCATTGCCCCGTGCGCTGACGATCGAACCGTCTTCGAGTGTGAACTGGTACTCGGTATTTTCCAGGTCGGTCTCCTTGACCAGCACGCCCTGGAAATTCTCCGGATTGAAGCGGAAGGTGGTGCAGCCCTTCAGACCCTGGTCATAGGCATACATGTAGATGTCCTTGAATTCGTCAAAGGCAAAATCGGTGGGCACATTGGCAGTCTTGGAGATCGAGGAGTCGATCCAGCGTTGCGCCGCCGCCTGCACGGCGACATGGTCCTTCGGCTTGATATCGTCTGCTGACATGAAACAGTCCGGCAGCTGGTTTTCTGCTGTACTGGCGTAGGGCATGGCCTTGTCGTTGACCAGTGACTGGTAGGCCAGCAGTTCAAAGGAGAAGACATCCATTTTCTCCTTGGATTTGCGGCCCTCGCGAATGACGTTTCGTGCGTAGTGATGCGCAAAACTGGGTTCGATGCCGTTACTTGCATTGTTGGCCAGGGACAGGGAAATGGTGCCAGTGGGTGCTATCGAACTGTGATGCGTAAAGCGTGCACCGTATTCTGCCAGCTCATCGACGAGTATCGGGTCAACCTCGGCTATTCGCTGCATGTAGCGGCTGTAGCGTGCATGCAGCACGCGGCCGGGAACCAGGTCACCGACGGCATAGCCATCCTTCTTCATCTCCGGTCGTTTTCTGAGCATCTCGCCGGTCACGGCAAAGGTTTCGTCCATGATCGGCGCCGGGCCTTTCTCCCTGGCCAGGGACAGGGCCGAGCGCCAGCCGGTGAGCGCCAGTTCGCGCGTGACCCTCTCGGTGAAAGCCAGTGATTCGTCACTGCCATATTTCATGCCCATCAGTGTCATGCACGAGCCAAGGCCCAGATACCCCATGCCATGGCGACGCTTTCTGCGAATTTCACGGCGTTGCTGCTCCAGGGGCAGGCCATTGATTTCCACCACGTTATCGAGCATGCGGGTGAAGATCTCGACCGTCCGGTTGAACCGCTCCCAGTCGAAGCGGGCCTGGTCAGTAAACGGGTCGAGTACAAAACGTGTCAGGTTGATCGAACCGAGCAGACACGCCCCGTAAGGAGGCAGTGGTTGCTCGCCGCAGGGGTTGGTGGCACGGATGGACTCGTCGAACCAGTTGTTGTTCATCTCATTGACCTTGTCGATCAGGATGAAGCCGGGTTCGGCGAAATCGTAGGTAGACGCCATGATCAGATCCCATAGCCGACGCGCCGGCATTCTGCGATAGATGCGGCAGGCCACCAGGCCCTCTTCGTTGGCCACTACATTGTCATGCGATGGCCAGTCCCGCCAGACGATCTGATCCGGATCATCCAGTTCGATATCGCCGTCCTCGAGCTCTTTCTGGCGAATCGGGAAGGCAAGCTGCCATTGTTCATCCGCCTTGACCGCCTGGATAAAGTCTTCGGTGATCAACAGGGACAGGTTGAACTGACGCAGTCGGCCATCTTCGCGTTTTGCCTTGATGAATTCGAGAACATCCGGATGACGGACATCGAAGGTGCCCATCTGTGCGCCGCGCCTGCCGCCTGCCGAGGAGACCGTAAAACACATCTTGTCGAAGATGTCCATGAACGACAGGGGGCCGGACGTGTAGGCACCGGCGCCGGACACATAGGCACCACGCGGGCGCAGGGTCGAGAAATCGTACCCGATGCCACAGCCGGCCTTGAGGGTCAGGCCGGCCTCGTGAACCTTGCCGAGAATGTCGTCCATCGAATCCACGATCGTGCCACTGACGGTGCAGTTGATGGTGGAGGTGGCCGGCTTGTGATCCAGGGCGCCGGCGTTTGACGTGATCCGGCCTGCCGGAATGGCACCCTGCTCGAGCGCCCAGACGAATCGTTCGAACCAGAGCGCCCGATCGGTTTCGCTGGTTTCAACATCCGCCAGGGCGCGTGCCACGCGCGTGTAAGTCTCATTGATGGTCTTGTCGACGTTCTGTCCTTCCTTGGTCTTGAGACGATACTTCTTGTCCCAGATGTCCAGGGAAGTTTCCTGGAGGGGAAGTTGCAGCAATGCGGGCTTGGCAGGGCTGTCTTTCAGCGCCACGACGTCGACAATACTCATCGGTGTAGAGAGTCTCCTTGTTCTGGCCTGACTGCCCGGAGGCGCTGTCAGGCGGATGGTTTCAACAGGGTGCTCACTCCTTGAGACCACAACATAGTGTGTGGTGTTGCGTATCCATACGCTATATATAGTGCAGAAGTAGCAGCATGTCCGTAAGAATGTGATCGATCTCACAGACAACTGTCCAGCGGCCGCGAAGTGTATCGTCGGTCATGCGCGTGGTCAACGCCCAAAACACTATATCTGGGATTATATTCCTGGACAGGCACTATATCTAGTGGTACGCGTCGCTGTAAGTGGGGAAAACCGGTGCAGAAAACGTGCACAAGCTGTGGACAGTTTTCACGGAGCGCGCTGCGTCGCCGTTTCCGGGCACTGGTCGACATTTCGTTACAAGTTGTGTCAGCTGACGTCAGATGATTGCCGCGTGCCGTGCCTGACATGACAGCGACCGCCAGAGGTTTGTCAGTGGACGGTGACCGTGTCTCCAGCGAGCAGAAACATGCGTCAAAATCGTTACACCAGGGTGACGCGAAAGTGCGCTGATTCACAAGATCTGCAGAGACGGGGCGCAAATCGTGAAGCCTCCCACGAACTGCTGTCAAGCCTGTGGCGCGAGGCGGTTGCTGCGAATATATTGCCTGCCAACGCCGGAACTCAACGACAGTCGAGTAACCGGTTCCCCACAACGAGATCAGGGATCACCCTGACACGGGAGAAGAGCATGATCAAACTGAATCGAACATCCGGCAAGCGTCCAATGGCAGCCGTTTCCACACGCATCGTCAGCGAGACTCGCTGGGTTCATCGCAATCAGCTGGAAATCGGCATGTACGTCAATGAGCTGGATAAACCCTGGACAGAGACGCGATTCATGTTCCAGGGTTTTCGGATCGATACCCCCGAGCTGCTGCGGCAGGTGCAGGAATCGTGTGAGTACGCACAGGTCCAGACCGACAAGCTGGCGCGGATATCCTCCAACAGTGCAACCCGGCTCGTGGGTGCGACTCGCAGTCACTAGCGAATCTGCACACTGGCAGAGCGACTACAACAGCAGTGTAGCCAGTCCCAGAAAGGCAACCAGCCCGACCACGTCGGTCACCGTGGTCAGGGCCACGCCGCCAGCCAGAGCCGGGTCGATGCCCAGGCGCCGCATCAGCATCGGCAGCATGGCACCGGCGTAGGCGGCGGTGACCAGGTTGACGATCAGCGCTGCGCCAATGATCATTCCAATCTGCTGGTCATCGAACCACAACCAGACCAGGGCGGCTACGATCAACGCCCATAACACACCGTTGAGCAGGCCGATCGCCACTTCGCGAGTCAGCAGATCACGCAGATTGTTCCTGTTGATCTGGTTCAGCGCCTGGCCACGAATGACCAGGGTCAGCGTCTGGCTGCCGGCTATGCCGCCCATGCTGGGTACCACGCTCATCAGCACGGCCAGAGTCACCACCCGTTCAAGCGTGGTTTCGAACTGGGCAATGACCCAGGAGGCCAGTAACGCGGTCAGCAGATTCACACCCAGCCACAAGGCACGTTTCCGGGTACTTCTGAGCACGGGTGCGAAGATGTCGTCTTCCTGGTTCAGACCCGCCATGCTCAGGACCGACTGCTCTGCCTCGTCGCGAATGACATCGACGACATCATCGATGGTTATCCGTCCGATCAGGCGTCCGTTGTCATCGACGACCGGCGCCGACACCAGATCGAAGTCCTGGAATGCGCGTGCGACATCATTCTGTGTGGTCAGTACATGCAAAGGCTCGATATTGCGCAGTGAGATATCACTGACCAGCGTATCGGGACTGTTGGTCAGCAACAGCCGGAGAGACAGTTCACCCTCGTATCGACCGTAGCGATCAGTCACCCATAGTCGGTCTGTCTGCCTGGGCATGTCGCCCCGGCGGCGCAGGTAACGCAACACCACGTCCAGTGTCACATCACCGCGTACCGTGATGACATCCAGGTTCATCAGGCCACCGGCACTGTCCTCCGGGTAGGCGAGAACCTGATCGAGCCGTTCCCGATCCTGGCGCCCCATGCCGGCCAGCACTTCCGCCGTGAGGTGCTCCGGAAGCGACTGGACGAAGTCGGCCAGATCGTCCAGATCCAGTTGCTCGGTCGCGGCGCGCAGCTCCTCCATGTCCATGTCACGCACCAGGCTCTCGCGAACCTCGTCCCCGACCTCCATGAGGATCTCACCGTCGAGCTCAGGATCGATGGCGTTCCACAGCACCAGCCTGCGCGCTGGAGGCAGTGATTCCAGCGCATCCGCAAGCTCGGCCGGATGCATGGCGAGCATGATCTTGCGGGCCTCGGTCAGCAGGCCATCACTGATGCTCTCAACCAGCACACTGGACTGCTGCTCATCAGTTTCAGGTTCCATCATTCCATTAGATGTTGGTCATGATGCGCAGGGGCGCATCGCCAGGGAACGTTTGCAAGGGGTGGAGGGCTCAGTGTTCAGGTGCGGAAGCATTGATCTTGTCAAGCAGAGCCTGCCGCTCCTCAGTGGTCTGTGCCGCCATCAGGGCGTTGACCTGTTTCTTGAGGGTGCTGCGCCGGCTGCCGATGAGATTTCGCTTGGTCTCTAGTATGAGATTAGGCGGCATACTGAAGTCCGTCAATCCCAGACCCAGCAGCAGTCGGACGTAGCGCTCATCGCCGGCCATCTCACCACACATGGCCACCGGGATGCCGCCTTTGAGTCCTGCATCGATAATCGTTCTGATCAGCGCCAGCACGGCCGGGTGTAATGGGTCATACAGGTAGTTGACCTGATCGTCTATGCGGTCGATGGCCAGGGTGTACTGGATCAGGTCATTGGTGCCGATGGACAGAAAATCCAGGTGCTGCACAAACTGCTCGGCTGCAATGGCGGCGGCCGGTACTTCGATCATGCCACCAACCTGCATGCCGTCATCGAAATCGATGTTCTCATCGCGCAGCGACTGCTTGACCTGTTCGATCAGCCTCAGGCATTGCGCTACTTCCGCCACGTTGGTCAGCATTGGCAGCAGTACACGGATCGGACCACGTGCCGATGCACGCAGGATGGCACGCAGTTGTGGAATGAATAATGATGTGTCACTGAGGCACAGGCGTATGCCGCGCAGACCCATGGCGGGATTATGGGCTTGTGGTCGTGACCGACTGGCCTCGTGACCGTCGACCTGCTTATCCGCCCCAAGGTCGGCTGTGCGTATGGTCAGGGGTGATCCCTTGAGGGCTCGCAGCACTTTCGTATAGACCTTGAAATGTTCCTGTTCAGTGGGCACGGTGTCACGATTCATGTACAGGAATTCAGTGCGATACAGACCGACGCCGTCGGCATTGACACGTTTCAGTGCCTTCAGGTCCTCCTCTATCTCGATATTGGCGGAGAGCGTCAGCTGCACACCGTCCTGAGTGATTGCCTCGGTGTCGATGAGCTTGTCAAGCTCTCGCTGGCGCTGCCGTGTGTCCTTCTGCTGGCGGCGGAATGCACTCAGCATGTCGTCCGTGGGTTCTGCCAGCACCATGCCCAGGCGACCATCCAGTGCGATGATTTCACCGGTCTTGATGTAGCGCCGGATGCTGGAGACACCGACGATGGCTGGAATGCCGAGGCTCCTCGCCAGGATCGCGGTGTGAGACAACTGGCCTCCGGTTTCCGTGACGAATCCGGCCACGCCGTGATGCTGCATGGTGACGGTATCGGCCGGTGTCAGGTCATCAGCCACGATGATCTGGCCTTTCCAGTGCTCTGCACCGACCACTTGTTCCGCCTTGTCGTCCAGCGCCCGCAACACCGAGTCGATGACATGATTGACGTCGTCGATGCGCGTTGCCAGGTAGCTGTCGTCCATCGAGCCGAACACTTTGATCAGCTCTTCACGTTGCTGCTGCAGGGCGGCTTCTGCATTGATCAGCTCAGTCTTGATGATCTCGATCGGCCGTTGTGACAGCACACTGTCGTCGATCATCAGAATGTGCGTCTCGATGAACGAACTGACGTCGCTGGGCGCATCCTTGGGTATATGCTCGCGTGCTGTGAGCAGTTGCGCGCGCGCAGCTTTCAGGGCACGCTTGAAACGCCGGACTTCCCCGGGTACGGATTTTTTCGACAGGGTGCGGGAGGTGACGTCGATCTGGTTACGGCGCAGCAGATAGGCATCGCCAATGGCGATGCCACGGGAGACGCCGATGCCGTTGAACATCAGACTCACAGTCTATTCCTCTTCGTCAAAGCGGCGGTTGATCAGGTCGACGACCGCCGCCAGAGCCTCCTCCTCGTCCTCACCCTCGGCATACACGGTTACCTGGGAGCCATAACTGGCAGCGAGCATCATGACGCCCATGATGCTCTTGCCGTTCACCCGCTGGCCATCTTTTTCGATATCTATATTCGATGCAAAGCTTGATGATAATTTGACCAGCTTGGCCGCTGCCCGTGCATGCAGGCCCAGCTTGTTGATGATTTCAAGGTCGCGTTTGATCATAACTCACGGTGTCGTCTGGACACGTTTTCGCGTGCCTGTGCAAAGTGGTCGGCCAGCCGTTCGACGAGATAGACGGAACGGTGCCGACCTCCGGTACAGCCGACTGATACGGTCAGGTAGGCGCGATTCTCTGCTTCGAACCGGGGTAGCCAGTGCTGGATGAAGTCGCGGATGTCGGCGAACATGTTCCCGACATCCGCCTGCTCTTCGAGAAACCGGATGATCGGTGTTTGCAGGCCGGTGAATGCGCGAAGTTCCGGTTCCCAGTGCGGATTGGGCAAACAGCGGACATCGAACATGAAATCGGTACTGGCGGGAGTGCCATGCTTGAATCCGAAGGACTGGAAGATCAGCGCCAGGCCGCCATGCGTCCTGCCCAGCACATAAGTCCGGATGATGGCTCGCAGCTCGTGCAGGTTCAGTGCCGAGGTGTCCACGACCAGTTCGGCATCAGCCTTGACCGGGTCCAGCAGGCGGGCCTCTTCGTCGATGGCACTGATCAGCGGCAGTTCCTGGCTGCTCAGGGGGTGCTTGCGGCGTGTCTCGGAAAAGCGTGTGACCAGGGTGCTACGGTCGGTATCGAGAAAGAGTACTTCCACCTGCGTGTCTTTCCGGGTGCGAAGCTCACTGAGCAGCTTGACGAGATTGTCCGCCGAGGCACGTTCGCTGCGCATGTCGATACCGATGGCGAGTTTGTCGTACAGCGCAGAGCCGCTGGCCAGCAGCTTGTCGACCAGATCGGAGAGCAGATGGGAGGGCAGGTTGTCTATGCAGAAAAAGCCTTCATCCTCCAGTGTATGCAGGGCGACACTCTTGCCTGAACCGGACAGGCCGGTGACGATGATCAGGCGTGTCATGGCGGCGACTTGGTGTCGACGGAGACGTCGGTACCCGATTTGGGTGGTGGTGCAGGGCGCGACTGTAGCCGGCCGGCGGCCTCGACCATGGCGCGTTCCTGTTTGCTGACGAGATCCTTCGATGCGCTGTAACCACCGGCACGCAGGATCTGGTCACGAACTGCGGCTTCCACGAGTACTGCCATATTGCGTCCGGGGGCGACCGGAATGGTGCGTTTGGGTACGTTCACGCCCAGTACCAGCCGGGTTCCGGCCGGTTCGCTGATCCGATCACCGGCAATGGCTGCCAGTTCCTCACCGAAGTCCTCACCGCTGACCGGTTTGAGATGCACGATGCAGCGCAGGATCTTGCGCGACCGTGTGTGGGCATCACCATACATCAGCGCAATGTTGAGAACGCCCAGGCCACGCACTTCCAGAAAATCCTGCAACAGTGGCGGGCACTGGCATTCGAGCGTGCCGGGAGCGATTCGGGTGAATTCCGGTGCATCGTCTGCCACCAGGATGTGCCCGCGACTGATCAGTTCCAGTGCCAGTTCACTCTTACCGACGCTGGCATCACCGGTGATCAGTACGCCGGTGCCATGGACATCCATCATCACGCCATGAATGATCTCGCGCTCTGCCAGCAGTTGCGTCAACAGAAAACGCATGCGGCTGTGCAGCTGACTGTAGTCCAGGGAAGAGCTCAGCAGGGCGATGTGTTCGCGCTCCGCCAGGTCCACGATGCTCGGTGGTGGCGGCAGCATGTCCGATATCACGATCATGTCGCAGGTGTTCGGCAGGGAATACTCGAAGCGCGTGGCATCCACAGAGGCGCTCTGGCTGAACAGTCGCACTTCGGCGGCACCCATCAGCTGAATGCGGTTGGGACTGTTGAAATTCAGCGGTCCCAACAGTCGGGGACGCTTGCCCGGTGCCAGGTCACGGGTTAGCAGGCGAGTCTTGCCCTCGTGACCGGCCACCCAGTGCAGGTCCAGCTCCCTGCCCAGTGTCTGCACCGCGTCGCCCGCGGTCAGTTGCCTGGCCGACATCAGTGTGCAGCAGGCTCGAGCGAGGCCAGGTGTTGATACAGGCGCTCGGGGTCGGTAAAGCTCCTCAGGGAATCCCGTAACGAGCTGTCACTGAAGCGGCGCGCCAGTTGTGCCAGGATTTTCAGGTGTTCGTCGTTGCAGTCTTCGGGTACCAGCAGGCCCAGTACCAGGTCCACAGGCTCACCGTCGGCCGATTCGTAGTCAACACCTGATTCGAGCGTGACGAATGCCGCAATCGGTCGCTGGATACTGCTCATGCGACTGTGCGGCAGACCGACGCCGTGACCCAGTCCGGTGCTGCCCAGGCGTTCCCGGCTGATCAGCGCATCCAGGATCTGCATATCACTCAGGGTCTCGGGCGCATCCTCCGACCGAGCGTCGTTCTTGAGTGACTTGCGCACCTTGCGCGTGGCGGCTTCGGAGTCGTCCGCACCATCATCCTGCGCGGCGTCGGGAGCATTACCAACCGACTCTGCACTGTCTGCCCTGAGCGATTCGCCAAGCAACTCAGCCAGTGTCTGTAATGTGCGTTTCTTGCTCTGTACGCCGAGTCTACAGCGAATACGCCCGGGTTCGAGCAGATCGGATAAAACCATGAAATGTCGAGTAGTTGACCAGACTGTGCGCTCAAAGGCCCTGAATCCTGCGTGCTGCAGGCTGTAACAGGGCCTTTGAATCACCGCGAGAGCGCTATTGTGCGCCCAGGCAGTCCGGATTAAAAGTGCCGAATGCCTATTCGAGCACTGGTTCACCAGTTCGTCGATGTGCCTTGAGCTTTTCCTTGTGCCTGATCAGCTGTCTGTCCAGCTTGTCTGTGAGAAGATCGATGGCGGCGTACATATCAGGTTCAGTGGTATCCGCGTACAGGGTATTACCGGATACCTGGATGGTAGCTTCTGCTTTCTGTCTCATTTTTTCCACGGACAGTATTACGTGGACCCCGAAAACGTTGTCGGAGTGGCGTTGGAGGCGTTCCATCTTCTCAGTCACGTAATTACGCATGGAGCTGGTTACGTCAACGTGGTGACCAGTTACGGTTAGGTTCATGGGCATCTCCTGATAATATGACAATAGGAAATGCGGAGCCCGACACGGGACTCCGCACAGATAAGGACCATTGCGTGTCCGTACAGGGAGGGGCAGCATTCCCGATAATTCCCGGTACTCCGGCACTGAAGGCTCAAAGTGATGGGGAACAGTTCTGTCAGGGATTGCTGTTCGGGCATATATTCTTCTAGTTCAGCCGCTTACGCTCATTCGATGGCGGAATTGCCATGGATTCACGATACTTGGCTACTGTTCTTCGTGCAACCTGTATTCCTTCAGCGACTAACGTACTGGCAATTTTACTGTCCGATAGCGGTTTCGTGGCGTCCTCTGCAGCAATGAATTTCTTGATCATGGCCCGTATCGCAGTTGCCGAACACTCTCCACCGTTGGCAGTGGAGACGTGACTGGAGAAAAAGTACTTGAATTCAAATATTCCGCGCGGTGTATGGATGTATTTATGCGTGGTCACGCGCGAAATGGTGGATTCGTGCAGGCTGAGCTGCTCGGCAATGTCGCGCAGCACCAGGGGTTTCATCGCCTCATCGCCGTATTCCAGAAAACTGCGCTGGCGCTCGACGATGGCCGTAGCCACACGAAGCAGTGTCTCATTACGGCTTTGCAGGCTTTTAATGAACCAGCGAGCCTCCTGCAGGTGGCTTCGCATGAAGTTGTTGTCATCGCTCTTGTCAGCGCGCTTGACCATGCCGGCGTACAGCGCGTTGATACCGAGCCTGGGTGCAATATCCGGATTCAGCTCGACTCGCCAGACGCCCTTGACCTTCTTGACGAATACATCCGGTACGATGTACTGGTCGTGGTCGTTGACCAGCTGGCGGCCAGGCCTTGGATTCAGGCTGCGAATCAGTGATATGGCTTTCTGCAGCTGATCGTCGTTGATCTTGAACAGGCGACGCAACCGGGCGAAGTCATGATTGGCGAGAAGATCCAGATGGTTGCGTACGATGCCCATGGCGTGGTTCACCACATCGCTCTCCGGTAGCTGGCTGAGCTGGATACTCATGCATTCGCTGGCATCGCGGGCACCACAGCCAGCCGGATCCAGATGTTGCACCAGATGCAACACCGTTTCGAACTCATCGAGCACGAAAAGTGTCTCGGGGTCTGTAATGTCGCGATTCAGTCCGTCTATCAGTACATCCACATCGTCGATCAGGTAGCCATTGTTGTCGATGGCATCGATAATGGTTTCGGCAATTACCTGGTCGCGCTCGGATAGCGGGGCAAAACGAATCTGCTCGTTGAGGTGATCCTGGATGCTGGCAATGCCTGCATTATGGAACTCGGTGAAATCGCGGGATTCGCCATCGCTGCCGGCGGTGCCTGTGCTGGCCGGTGTCGCCGAGTCGTAGATGTCATCCCAGGCACTGTCAACGGGCAGTTCCTCAGGCAGCACATCATCACCGCTCTGGACATTTTCGCCGACCAGTTCGATTTCCGAGGCCGTCTGCTTCTGCTCGGCCGCTGCCTTATCCGCCTCCCGATTGGCTTCACGCGTCTCGCGCGATTCGTTGGCCAGATCGGCTTCGCGCGGCTCCGAGCCCTCCTCATCCTGCATTTCCAGCATGGGGTTGCTTTCCAGAGCGGTCTGTATCTCGCTTTGCAGTTCAAGGGTGGACAGTTGCAGAAGCTTGATTGCCTGCTGTAACTGAGGGGTCATGGCCAGAGACTGACCCATCTTGATCTGCAAAGACTGTTTCATCGACGCGTGTCCGGTAAACCGATTCCAGGAAGAATAATGTTCAGCTACGAACCTATAGACGCAAAATCCTCGCCGTCAGTGAGTATGGACCATATAACTTGAATTACAAACTGGAAAAAATATGGGCGCATGTAGCGTTCTGTAACGATTACAGGTAATTAGCGGCGGCACGGGGTGTCAGCTGTTGCCGCTCAGATTCTAAAGTTGTCACCCAGGTAGACGGTTCGGACTTCCTGATTGGCGAGAACAGTCTCGGGAGTACCTTCTGCAATGAGTTTGCCATGACTCAATATATAGGCGCGATCACAGATTCCCAGGGTCTCCCTGACATTGTGATCTGTGATGAGCACCCCAATTTTTCGCTCCTTGAGGTGGGTAATGATGCGCTGGATGTCCAGTATCGAGATCGGATCGACGCCGGCGAACGGCTCGTCCAGCAGTATGAATCCCGGGTCTGCCGACAAGGCACGGGCGATCTCCACGCGTCGCCGCTCACCCCCGGACAGGCTGATGCCCAGGCTGTCTCTCAGATGTGCGATCTGCAGCTCCTCGAGCAGGGCTTCGAGCCGGTCGTGCCGGGTTTCCCGATCAAGTTCCCGTCGGGTCTCCAGTATGGCCAGAATGTTCTGGCTGACCGTCAGCTGGCGAAATACCGAGGCTTCCTGCGGCAGGTAGCCTACCCCCAGTCGTGCCCGGGCATGCATGGGATGCCGGGTTATATCCAGACCATCGATCGTGATCTGGCCCTGATCCGGCTTCACCAGGCCGACCACCATATAAAAGCAGGTTGTCTTCCCGGCACCATTGGGGCCCAGCAGGCCGACGACATCGCCGCTGTCGACAGACAGCGAGACGCCTTCGAGGATGCGCCTTTTCTTGTATGCCTTGTGAAGATCGATGGCTGCGAGCGTTCGTGTCACTTGGAATCTGCGCCCGCTGGTGGCTGAATCTGGATGCTGACCCTGCCACCGTCAGGGCTGCCTTCTGCACTGACTTTCTGGGTGCGCGAGTTGAAGATAATGCGCTCGCTGACCAGCTCCTGCCTGGGCTGGCTCAGGCTCGCTGCACCTTCCAGCGTCAGCGTGCCCGCCAGGGCATCGTAGACGATGCGTCGCGCCTTGCCCTGCATCAGCTCACCGGCTTCGTTCTGCTGCTCGAAATGTATCGGCGAACCGGTGCCGGTGATGGATCTGAGTGCATTGTCCTGCAGCGCGATGGATATACTGTCAGCCGTTATGCGCATGCTGCCCTGGCTGATCTCGACATTGCCGATCAGTGTCTGCGTGCCGGCTTTTTCGTCGAATTCAGACTTGTCCGCGCGCACGTCGATGGGCTGGTAGAGATCGCTTTCGCGTGCCTGTGCAGGACGCTGAAGCAGGCCAGCTGCACAGGTGCAGATCACCAGGGCAAGGGCCAGGATTGGTCGACCGGGAAAAGCCGTCTTTGCAGGATCGTCTGGATTCACGGTTCGGGTACCTGGTAGTGACCGATGACATTGGAGAGCAGGGAAAGCTTACCGTCATCGATGGCGGATTTCAGGCCGATAGCCTGCAGTTGCCACGTCGGTGCGCTGAGTTCGATGGCGGCGTCGGTGGAGACTTCATTGGATTCGGTTGCGATACTGAGTGTGCTGGTGCGAATGGTGACCGGCGCGCCTGAAAGTGCCACGCGTTTGACGATCACGTCCCCGGACAAGGTAAACAGGTCAGGGTCCGGATCGAATTGCCCGGTGTCGGATTGTATCTGCCAGTGGGTATCCTCGCGGAGCAGTTCGACACGCGGCGCAGTAATCTCGGATCGATCATTGTGCGGATAATGGGCCAGTGTTTCGCCCTCGACGGTATATTCGATCTGCCCTCCGGGGCCGAATTTGCGGGACCGGAACTGGGCCAGGTAGTAGTCGGAGCGTGTCTGGCGCATGTCGATGGTTTCCTCCACTTCGATGAACACCGGCTCCTCGAGCCGGTCCACCGCAATCACGACCACGATCAACAGAGGTAGCAGAAACCAGTAGCGGGAAACCAGTCGCGACAGCATGGCGTTTCAGACCACCCCGGCGCCGAGCAAGGCATGCATGGTTACTACGCCCTCCAGCAGGGTGCCGTCGCGCACCACGGGCAGGGCGGTGATGCGCAGCGTCTGCATGCGGCTGACTGCATTGACTGCCAGGGCCTCACGGGTGATGGTGGCCGGTGTGCGCGTCATCACCGAGTGAATGCCGAGTTTGCGTATGTCCAGGTCACGTTCGAACGTGCGCCGCAGGTCACCGTCGGTGAATATGCCTGTCAAGCGCTCCTGTTCGTCGATCAGTGCAACCATGCCCAGGCCCTTGGAGCTTATTTCCACTAGAGCCTCGGCGAGGGTCGCAGTATCACGAATGCGCGGGCAGGCTGATCCCTGAACCATGACATCCTCCACGCGCAGTAACAGGCGCCGTCCCAGACGGCCTCCAGGGTGAGAACGTGCAAAGTCTTCCTCGCTGAAACCACGCGCACCCAGCAATGCTATTGCCAGCGCGTCGCCAAACGCCAATGTGGCGGTCGTGCTGGCGGTAGGTGCCAGTCCCAGGGGGCAGGCTTCACGTTCCACCCGTGTATTGAGCTTGACGTCAGAGGCACTTGCCAGCGGCGAATCCGGCTCGCCACACAGGCTGATCAACGGGACGCCCATGCGTTTTATCCCGGGAATCAGTGTCATCAATTCTGCCGAGTTGCCGGAGTACGAGATGGCAATCACGACATCGTTGCCCTTGAGCATGCCCAGATCACCGTGGCTGGCTTCGGCTGCATGCACAAAGAAGGCAGGGCTGCCGGTGCTGGCAAGGGTGGCTGCAAGTTTGGCCCCGATATGCCCGGACTTGCCAATGCCACACACCACGATACGACCTTCGCAGCCGATCAGCAGCTCGCAGGCGCGGACGAACTCCGCATCGATACGGGATTCCAGCCGGGCAACCGCTGTCGCCTCGATCTGAATGACGGACCTGCCCAGCCTGAGCAGGGATTCCTGGTCAGGATTCATGGTTGTAACGCTGCGGGTGCCGACCATTGACCTCAGTCCAGCGCGTCGAGTTCGTCGAGTTCATCGAGTTCGTCGAGTTCGTCGAGTTCGTCGAGTTCATCGAGTTCATCGAGTTCATCCAGGTCGTCGTCACCATCCATTGTCGCCGTGCCGATACCGACTTCCCGCTTTCCGTCCCAGGTCGACCGACGATGTTGTTGAACCCAGAAATCGCGTAATAACAGGTATGGATCCAGTGCGGCTGCGTCGAGCAGATTGCCGGCAGACAGCAGTCGAGCCCGCAGGGCAATGATGTCCAGGGCTGACAGGGCCAGTCGGGCGTCAGTATCGTCAATGGTATGTCGCGGCACGTCCGTCGTAAATTTCTCCACCACCAGGCCGGTGGTGGATCGTCCATTGTTGGGTCCCAGCAGCGGCAGCATGACGAAGGGGCCTTCGCCGACGCCCCATACCCCGAGTGTCTGTCCGAACGATTCATCGTGCTTGACCAGGCCGGCGCGTGTACTGACGTCAAGGAACCCGAGCAGACCTGCGGTGGTGTTGTAGAGGAAGCGTCCGGTGTCGCTGCCTGCCTGGCGAAACTTGCCCTGCAGCAGATCGTTGGCAATGACGTTTACATCGTCCAGATTGCTGAAGAAGTTGCTGATACCGATTTCCACCGGATCAGGCAATACGAACCGGTAACCCTTTGCAACTGGCTTGAGAACTGCATCGTCCAGCGCTGTATTGAATCGGTAGATCTGTCGGTTGATGCCTTCAAACGGGTCGTAGACCGGTCCGGTGGGTGGATTACTGGCGCAGCCGACCATGACAAGGGTCGATAAGGCCATTGCCAGTCGACAGCACGCAGCCCTGCCGAGCGTGGTCCGACCGAGCGCGGCCCGACCCAGCGCGGTCCGACCGAGCATGGTCCGACCGAGCATGGTCCGACCCTCACGATGATTACAGGCGAGTAACAATGAAGGAAACAATGGTTTTGGCATCGCAGTTGCGCCAGCAGGTCAGGGCCGGAGTTGAGGTTACCTGGCCATTGTAGCTGACCGTGCATGAACGATAGGAAACCTGGGGACGGGTCCTGGGCGGGCTGGCGATGTGTGCGGAGTCTCCAGCCCAGGTGTTTCTTAAATTATCCGTACAACTGAGTAGGACAGGCAAACTGGTACACTTCACATAAATTGCATGCGCATGAGTTCCCCAAATCCGATGTCTGAAGATGGATCGACGCTTGTCCGCATCCGCGACCTGCACTTCTTTCGAGGAAGCAAGCATATATTTCGCGGCCTGAACTTGGATATACCACGGGGCAAGGTCACGACCATACTTGGCCCGAGCGGCACGGGCAAGACAACCCTGCTGAAAATGATCGGCGGACAGTTGAAGGCCAGCCAGGGCGGTATCACGGTGGATGGTCTGGATGTCGGCAAGTTGAAACGCTCAGCGCTTTATGAGCTGCGCAAGCGTCTTGGCATGCTGTTCCAGTCCGGCGCCCTGCTGACTGATCTCTCGGTGTTCGATAACGTCGCCTATCCGTTGCGTGAACACACGGATCTGCCCGAATCACTTATTTCTCACCTGGTGCTGATGCGCCTGCACGCCGTTGGTCTGCGTGGCGCGCGTGATCTGGCACCGGCCGAGCTTTCCGGAGGCATGGCCAGGCGAGCTGCGCTGGCGCGGGCACTGGTTTTCGACCCGATGATGATCATGTATGACGAACCTTTCACTGGTCAGGATCCAATTTCCATGGGCGTACTGCTGGAGCTTATCCAGACTGTCAACGGCGCACTGGGCCTGACCAGTCTGATCGTGTCGCATGATCTCAAGGAATCTTTGTCCATTTCCGACTATGCGGTGATCATCTCTGAAGGCGTCGTGGTGGAAGCAGGTTCACCTGATCAACTGGAAAATTCCGACTCGCCCTGGGTGCAGCAGTTCCTGCATGGCATGCCCGATGGGCCTGTTCCATTCCAGGCACCTGCCCCCGATTACCAGACCGACTTGTTCGGGCAGCAATCGCAGGTCGCCGGGCAGCCGGTGGCTGGAGCTGCGCGATGACCGATTTTCTGCAGCGATTCGGACGCTCCTGGCTCAGCATGGTAGAGCGGCTGGGTCGTGCGACACTCTTTCTGTTGCATATACTCGGGGCATTGTTTTCCCTGGTGAAGCGACCCTCACTGCTGGTCAGGCAGTTGCACTCGACTGGCGTCATGACGCTTTCCATCGTGCTGGTTTCGGGCCTGTTCGTCGGTATGGTTCTTGCGCTGCAGGCGTACAACACACTGATAGATTTCGGTCAGGAGAACCGGGTGGGTACGCTGGTGGCACTGACTCTGGTACGAGAGCTAGGCCCTGTCGTAACGGGTCTGCTGTTTGCGGGACGGGCGGGCTCAGCCCTGACTGCCGAGATCGGTCTGATGAAGGCGACCGAGCAGTTGTCAGGCCTTGAAATGATGGCGGTGGATCCTTACAAGCGGGTGTTTGCGCCGCGATTCCTGGCTGCATTCCTGGCACTACCGATGCTGGCGGCCATGTTCAGTGCCGTAGGCGTCATGGGTGGTCACCTGGTCGGGGTGGAAGTGCTTGGTGTGGATGCCGCAGCTTACTGGTCCCAGATGCAGAATGCGACCAGTTTTACCAGCGATGTCTGCAATGGATTGATCAAGGGTCTGGTGTTCGGTTTCGTCGTTGCATGGATTGCCATCTTCGAAGGTGCCGACTGTATTCCCACTTCCGAGGGCGTCAGCAGCGCCACGACAAGAACCGTGGTTTATTCATCCCTGGCCATACTCGGCCTGGACTTCCTGCTGACCGCAGTCATGTTCTAGCCCGATATCCAGAATAGACATCAAGAGATTTACAATGAATTCACGTGCAATCGAAGTACTGGTCGGACTGTTCATGCTCCTGTTTCTCGGAGCCATGTTCGTGCTGGCCATGAAAGTGAGTAACCTGACAAGTTTTACCAGTACTTCCGGATACACACTGGTGGCCAAGTTCGAGAATGTCGGTGGCCTGAAGCCAAGAGCACCGGTTGCCGCTAGTGGAGTCAAGGTAGGTGAAGTGAGCGACATCACCTACGATCCTGAAACCTTTGAGGCCAGCGTGACTCTGACTATCGACAACCGTTTCAGCGATGCTTTCCCATTGGACACAACGGCAAGTATCTACACGGCAGGGCTGCTGGGTGAACAGTACATCGGTCTGGATCCGGGAGCCGAGGAAGATATGCTGCAGGACTCAGACGAGATCTCGCTCACACAATCCGCAATCGTGCTGGAACGACTCATTGGTCAGGTATTGTTCAGCCGATCTGGTGGAAGCTAGTGGTCAGTTACGCTGCCACTCAATCAATGACAGGAAGACTAGGCATGTTGAAACGTATTCAGGTAATTTTGGCAGCCATGGCTCTGAGCATGGTCGGTGTGGCATCGCATGCGGCGGATCATCCTGCCCAGACGCTGGTCGTCGACTCGATCACGGCGATGCTCGATGTATTGAAGAACGAAGGTGACAGAATCAAATCTGATCCGGATTACCTGCAATCCCGAGTGGACGAGTTGATCGTTCCCAACCTTGACTTCGACACGATGACGAAACTGGCGGTGGGCAAATTCTGGCGCAAGGCGGACAATGATCAGAAAATAGAACTCGTCAAGGAATTCAAGACATTGCTGCTGAACACCTACACGGGTGCATTGACTGAATACAGCGGCGAATCGATTACGTTTGAACCATTCCGGCCCGAAAGCAGGGATGACCGGGCCGTTGTGCGATCGACCTTCAGTCAGGCTGGCGCCAGTGATGTGCCGGTGGTCTACAAGCTACGGGAAAAAAATGGCTGGAGTATCTACGACATTGAAGTCAATAACCTCAGTCTGGTTACCAGTTACCGTTCCGCTTTCACCAACGAGATAGGCAAGGGCGGTATTGCCGGCCTGATCGATACGCTCAAGGACAGAAATGCGAAATCATGAATGAGGGTTTCACGCTCGAGCAAACGGATACACACTGCGTGGTCGGCGGAACTCTGGATTTCACCACGGCCCGGCGAGCTCTGGACAAAATGAGCCCGCTGGTTCAGTCCGGTGAGTTGCGGCAGATCAGTTTCGACGGCGTAACCGAGTGTAACAGTGCCGCACTGGCCCTGATGATAGAGGTCAAAGGCCTGGCTCTGCGCTCGGGTCATGATCTTGTGTTCCATGATATCCCCGAGGGGCTGCAGCAGTTGGCCAAAGTCTGTCAGGTGGACGGTTTCATCAACTGATCGATAGCTGAAACCTTATCCCGAGCATGAAGCGATACCCCGAAGTTGAAGTATTACCCCGAGCTTGAAGTGTTACCCCGAGCTTGAATCGATACCCCATGCCGATGCTGTTCCCCGGGATGCAGCCATACCCGCTCCGGGCTAACATACTGGCCGCCCGGATCCATCAAGCCCTGCATTGAAAGGCCGATGCCTGGAGTAGAAGACAACGCCCTTTCTGCGTTGTTTCTCACCACACATCACATCAATCAAAGCAGGTATTCGCATGACCCAATCTGGCGCCCGTACTCTCTTTTTTGCAGCCTCACTGCTCGGCTGCGTCTCTCTCGCCCCGGTAGTCGGCCTCGCTCAATCCAATGCGGATATCTCGCAGGCGGCGCGCGCGTTCATCGATTTGCACGCGCAGAAATGGCTGTCTGATGCCGTGGTCATCGACTCGATCAAGGCGCAGAATATTACCAGCAGCGGATTGTCACAGACCGATATCGATACTCTGGACATGGCCTGGCGCACACAATCCCGCAGCGGTAGTGGTCCAATGATTGCCGATGTGCTGGGCAATGATCTGTCCGCCTATCTCAAGCAGGTGCAAAAGGAGTCCAATGGGCTGATTACCGAAATTTTCGCGATGGATAATCGCGGTCTCAATGTCGGCCAGAGCAACGTCACTTCAGACTACTGGCAGGGCGATGAGAGTAAATGGCAGAAATCCTATTCTGTGGGTCCCGATGCCGTATTCGTCGACGAGGTTGAACTGGATGAATCCTCTCAACGCTACCAGACTCAAGTGAGTGTGACCGTCGTCGATCCTGACACCGGCGAGGCCATCGGTGCCATCACCATCGGAATCGACGCTGAAGGCCTGATGATGCTGTAGCGCTCAAGCGCTCAATACTTAATCCATCAGCCTGTCCCGGACATCAGTGAGTGCACATACATGAATAACACCGCGCCGGAAACTGGATGCGTCGGGAAATCGCGTCTTCAGTCGGCTGAGTCTCCATCGACATCCATCAGTCGTTCGCTGATCCTGACAACGGGTCTGTGCAGCGTGCTGGCATTCATGCTCATACTGGGCATGTCTGCCCGTATGAAGTACCTGCACTCACTGGAGGAAACCGAGGCCAGTCATGACACCATCAGCCAGTTGCTCTCGGCACAGATAGCCGGAGGCCTTCGGTGGAGGAAGAGTGGTGCGGTGGCGGACGTGCTGGCATCGCTGAGTCACGCCACCGGGGGATCCAATCTGACCAGCGCATCGGTGCTGGGTGCTGAGGGTGAGTTGTGGCTCCAGTACCTGCCCGCACAGTCCAGCGAAGTGGCTGCACAGACCCTGACCGATTCCGAGCTGGGCAGTCCGCAGTTCGAAGAAGCGTTTTCCCGGAATGGACACGACTCCGATGACATCGGGAGAAGTTTTGCAGATGGGATCTACCGGGTATCGGTGCCGATCACCATGGGCAGGAATGATGATCGTATTGGCACCTTGCTGATCGCCTGGGACCTGAGTGCCACCAAGGACGCCATCTATAACGAGCTGCTGAAACTGGCGGTGGCAGCCGCATTGACGCTGGTTCCGCTTCTGCTGATTCTGTGGTGGATGAACCGGCGGCACGTGGTTCGTCCGCTGCGGGATATCACCGAGAAAATGCGTCTGCTCGCTGCCGGCGATACCGATATCGACATTGCCGGACAGGAACGCCGGGATGAAATCGGATCCATCGTTGCGGCAGTGAACGTCTTTCGTCAGGATGCCCTGGCGGCCGCTGAGCTGGCAGAACAACAAAGTGCCGCCGAGAAGGAAGCCCGCGAGCAACGTGCGCTGGCACGCAAGGCTGCAGAAGACGCTCAGGCAGAGAAGCTGCGGCAACTCGAGGTGGAACGCAAGCGGGCCGAACAGGACAGTGCCCAGGCGGAGTCCCTGCGACGTCGAATCGAGCACCTGCTCGAAGCGGTCAGTATGGCATCCCGCGGAGACTTCACCTGCGCCATCGACGTTGGTAGCGAGAGTGATGACCTGGCCAAGATAGCCACTGCATTGAAAAACCTGTTCGCAGATATGAATACTAGTTTCGTCGACATCAATCAGAGTGCCAATGACCTGAGTGCGGCGTCGGGCCTGTTGAGCACACTGAGTGCGAAAATTACTGCGGCGGCCGATGAAAACGTGCTGCTGGCGTTGTCTGCATCAGAGACTACTGGCAGTGTCAGCACATCGATGGAATCCGTCGCCTCCGCCACAGAGCAGATGAGCGCCTCCATCCGTCAGATAGCATCGCATGCCTCTGACGCTGCCAGCGTGGCAAACAAAGCGGTGGAGCTTGCAGAAGACACTGATGGCAGTATGCGTCAACTGGCCGAATCCTCAGCCGGTATAGGCAGCGTCATCAAGGTCATTACTTCCATTGCAGAGCAGACTAACCTGCTGGCGCTGAATGCCACCATCGAGGCTGCACGTGCCGGTGATGCCGGAAAAGGGTTTGCGGTAGTCGCCAATGAAGTCAAGGATCTGGCCAAGGAGACGGCCAAGGCCACTGAGGAGATTGAACAGCGCATTGCATCGATTCAGTCCGATGCCGGCCTGGCCGTGGATGCCATCGGCGGCATCAATGTCATTGTCAAGCAGATCAGCGAGACGCAGTCGAGTATTGCCACCTCTGTGGATGAGCAGACCAGCGCAACGCGGGAAATCAGCAGCCAGATCCAGGAAGCATCGCTGGGTAATGTTGAAATCAGCGATGTCATCATGAACGTGGCTGACCAGTCAAAGAATACCCAGTCTTCGGCCGTGGATATCAATACGGCTGCCCAGCAACTGCGCGGCCTGGCCGTGTCGATGGAAACACTGCTGGCCAAATTCCAGCCTGCCCGGGACTGATCCGCACCGTAGCGTGCCGGTGGATCAGGGCAGGGTGTCACCTCGACGGAGTTCACCGCTGTGGGCCGAAGCAGGTGCAGACATAGCGCTGTCAGTCATGATTGGTCAGGATTGATGCAGGGTTCGTCTCGACACGGATCGCTGGCAACGACACTGTGCTGATATAATCGGCGCTCAGCCAGCCTGTCACCGTGCAGGAAAGCCCTCCCTTCCTGCACCGACAAGACTGATGGACAAATTACTGATCGAAAGCAGCCCGCCCTTGTCGGGTGATGTGCGTATTTCCGGCGCCAAGAACGCAGTACTGCCCATTTTGGCGGCCACTCTGCTGGGCAGCAGTGCATCCAGCCTCAGCAATGTACCGCACCTCAATGATGTGACGACCACCATGTCGCTGCTCGCCAGGATGGGCTGCCAGATCACCATGGGCGACAATATGCGCGTTGATGTCGACCCGACGTCGATCAACGATTACACAGCCGCCTACGAACTGGTGCGTACCATGCGTGCCTCCATCCTGGTGCTTGGTCCGCTGGTGGCGCGTTACGGCCAGGCGGAAGTCTCGCTGCCCGGAGGGTGTGCAATCGGCGCGCGGCCGGTCAATCTTCATATCGAGGGTCTGCGCGCCCTGGGTGCCGACATCTCCATCGACGGAGGTTATATCCGGGCTCGTGCGGGACGTCTGCAGGGTGCCAGGATAGCCTTTGACCTGGTCACCGTGACCGGCACGGAGAACCTGCTGATGGCGGCCACACTGGCACGCGGTACCACGGTACTGGAGAATGCAGCGAGAGAACCCGAGGTGGTCGATCTTGCCAATTATCTGATTGCCATGGGTGCGAAAATCACCGGCGCCGGCACCAGCACGATCACTGTGGAAGGGGTCGAGGAGCTGCAGGGTTGTGAGTACCGGGTGGTTCCCGATCGTATCGAAACCGGCACGTTCCTGGTTGGTGCGGCAGTCACGAGGGGCAGGATCCGTGTGCGCGACACGGTACCGGGCATCCTTGGCGCCGTCCTGGACAAACTGGCCGAATGCGGGGCCGACATCACCACCGGCGAAGACTGGATCGAACTGGACATGCACGGTCAACGGCCACGGTCGGTCAGCGTAACGACAGCGCCTTACCCGGATTTTCCCACCGACATGCAGGCCCAGTTTTGTGTGCTCAACGCATTGGCTGATGGCACGGCCAAGGTGACGGAAACCGTCTTCGAAAATCGCTTCATGCACATCAATGAACTACAGAGAATGGGCGCAGACATGTCCATTGACGGAAATTCAGTCACCATTCGCGGGGTCCAACGCCTGCGCGGGGCGCCGGTGATGGCCACTGACCTGCGTGCCTCTGCCAGCCTGATCCTGGCTGCGCTGATGGCCGACGGTGAAACCACCGTGCGGCGGGTCTACCACATAGACCGCGGCTACGAACGAATCGAGGAGAAATTCCACCAGCTTGGTGCCGACATCCGGCGGGTACCGGATAAATGAATGCCGGTCGGTCTGACACGGGCAGGCGTTTGCGAATTGCCCTGTCCAAGGGACGTATTTTCGATGAAACCCTGCCGCTGTTCGACGCCGCCGGTATACGTCCGTCGGAGGATCCGGAGAAATCGCGCAAGCTGATCCTGCCCGGCAGTGAAGCAGATGTGGAATTTCTCATCGTTCGAGCCAGTGATGTGCCGACCTACGTACAACATGGCGGTGCCGATCTGGGTGTGGTAGGAAAAGACGTACTGATGGAGCATGGGGCGGAAGGCGTACTGGAGCCATTGGACCTGAAAATTGCCCGGTGCCGACTCATGGTGGCAGGATTTCCCGAAACCGATCTGTCTACGAGTCGTCGATTTCGCGTGGCTACCAAGTACACTGACTGTGCGCGTCGACACTTCGCCCGGATGGGGCGCCAGGTGGAAATCATCAAATTGTACGGCTCCATGGAACTGGCACCTCTGGTCGGCCTCAGCGAGCTGATCGTGGATGTCGTGGATACCGGCTCGACCCTGAAGGCCAATGGTCTGGTCCCGCTGGAACACATCAGCCACATCTCATCGCGGTTGATCGTGAATCGCGCTTCGATGAAAATCCGGCATGCACGGATCAGCGAAATAGTCGACCGTATTGCCGATGCGGTCAATGCGGTCAATGCGGTCCGACCTTCACCTGACGGTTCATGAAACGCACGACGCCTGGCCGCGGCTATTTATCAAACACCAGATCCTTAGTTAATTTTCTTCAGTCGAGTCCTTGAAATGAGTACGAATACCGATGACCTGCGCATAACCGGCCTGCGTGAACTGCGATCACCGGATGATCTGCTGACATTGATCCCAGTGAGCGATACGGCCGCGCAAACGGTCACGCACTGTCGCAACGATGTCAGTGAAATCCTCCACGGTCGCGATGATCGGGTTGTGGTAGTGGTTGGACCCTGTTCCATCCATGATCCGGAGGCAGCCCTGGAATATGCCGGCAAGCTGGCCAGTCTGAACAAGTCGCTGGCCGCTGAACTGCGCATCGTCATGCGTGTCTACTTCGAGAAACCGCGCACCACTATCGGCTGGAAGGGCCTGATCAACGACCCGACCATGGACAACACCTTCCAGATCAACGAGGGCCTGGAGATAGCGCGTCGTCTGCTGGCCGATATCAACGAAATGGAATTGCCTGCCGGTGTCGAATACCTGGACCTGATCAGTCCCCAGTACATTGCCGATCTCGTCGGCTGGGGCGCCATCGGCGCCCGAACGACGGAAAGCCAGGGCCACCGGGAGCTGGCATCCGGACTGTCGTGTCCCGTCGGATTCAAGAACGGAACTGCCGGCAGTATGCAGATTGCAGTGGATGCCATTGGCGCCGCCCGAGGTGCGCATAATTTTCTGTCGGTGACCAAGAACGGCCATTCAGCGATTTTCCAGACGGCTGGCAACGAGGATTGTCATTTGATTCTGCGCGGCGGTAAATCGCACACGAACTACGACGCAGCCAGTGTCGACGATGCCAGTGCCATGCTGGCCAGGGCAGGCTTGCCTGAACGTGTCATGATCGATTGCAGTCATGCCAATTCACGCAAGATGCATCGACGACAGAGCTATGTATGCCGCGATATCTGTGCCCAGATCAGTGATGGTGATCGCCGCATCATGGGGGTCATGATCGAGAGTAATCTGGTCGAAGGCAGTCAGAACTCCAGTAACAAACCACTGGTGCGTGGGCAGAGTGTCACCGATGCCTGTCTTGGCTGGGATGATACGGTACCACTGCTCGAACAGCTGGCGGAGGCTGTTCAGACAAGACGCGGGCGCTGATCTGTTAAACCCACCACAGTCTGAGAGGGCATGGCTCGCGAAAGGCTGCAGCTGATCAGGCAGGTAGTCAAGTAAGCGCCGGTCAAGCCGATTTGCCCTGTATCGCTCGATACATCGAGTATTACAGGGGTAGGTCATGGCGCGTTCTTCTGACGCACGGTTTCCAATGTCGCTGGTTCGCGACAAAACCTTCCAGATGCGCCAGATTCGCAGGGTCTTGTTGTTGACGCTGTTCTTCATCGTTCAATCGACTCTGATTCTCGGTGTTTTCTATCACACGTTTCTGGGAAATCTCGTAGCGGGTAACGCACCGCTGTTCTTTGCCTCAGAGGACATGGCGGCGCTGGACGAGGCCATACCGGACATGGGCAGTGTGCTGGGTCACTGGTTGCTGGTGATGCTACTGATCAACGGCCTGGTGACCACGGGTATCGCGGTGTACATCCTGCGCCGACTGGGCAATCCGATTCTGGCCATCAGGCGGGCACTCAACGAGATCGGCGACGGTAATCTCGATGTTCGTCTTCGCAGTAATGACGCGCAGGAATTCAGTGAGCTGTGTGAGGCGCTGAATCGCGCTCTGGAACAGGTGCAGGGCAAGATCAACCAGGCACGTACCCTGACCCGTGTACTCGATACGCTGGAAAACCAGCCGCCTCCGGATGACGAGCGTGTGCGCCAGGCGATGATCGAGTGCCGCGATGTCCTGAGTTACTTCGACGGGTCGGTCGAGGCGGGTAATGAAGACCTGGCCTCTGGTGATCAGTCCGGTCAGCAGCAACCTTAGATCGTGATTAGAGACGCCAGGGCTTTAGCGCCCGGACCGCTGCAGAGAGCCTGGCGGAGCGTGCTGCTTGCCGCTCTCGGGGTGCTGGCCGGCTGGGCTGTCTCGACCGGTGCTCAGGCTTCCGCGGATCAGTCGGCCGCGGCCGGGGAATACGCAGCCGCGCTGAGCCAGATCGAGGCACAGGAATACCGCCGGGCATTGGCCAGTTTGCGCCGGTTGCAGAAACGACACCCGCATTTCAGGCACATGGCGTCGGTGCAGACACGTATCGCGGTCCTGCAGGAGTCAGCCGATGCGGGGCAGTCACTGCCGGTCTTCCTGAAAGCGCTGTCTCTGCGGGATGCCGGCGAGATGGATAAAGCATTGCTGGCCCTCGGCACCATTGCCTCTGCCGATCCCGCAGGCTCATTGACCGACGACGCCCTGTATATCTCGGCCTACCTGCTGGTGATGGACCGCTATGATTTTGCCGCTGCCCGCAAGGCCCTGCACACACTGGATCAACGATTTCCGGACTCGGCCTATTCGGATTCAGCACAGTACCTTGATGCCATCGCCCTGGAGCAACTGGGTGACACACTGGCTGCGCGCGATCAGCTCATGCGCCTGCGGGATCGCCATACGGCCCTGAACCTGCCGCTGGAATTTCGCTGGCCGCGCGGCAGTGTACTGTCGCGATACTGGTTTGACCGGGCTGACCGACGGCTGGCCATCGTCGAGCAACGCCTCGCTTCCGCCAGCCGGCTCGATTCCCGGCAGCGGCAGGATAGCGGTGAGCTCAGAGTCGAGGTCAATGTCCAGGGGATGGACATGCAGCTGCTGCTCAGTCCGAGCCCCCTGACCAGAAAGACCCAGTGGCTCGATGGTGGTTTGTCCAGTCAGTTGCCACCGCCCATCGGCGTCTATGACGGCGTCGTCGAGGGGCTGAGCAATAGCTGGGTCAGGGTGGTGCTGGCACAGAATGAAATCAGTGGTGTGGTCAACATCGATGGCCAGCAGTATCGGCTGCAACCTGCCAACCTGATCGGTACCCTGGATTACTACCAGCCTCGTTCAAAAAGGCCTGCGCTCGACGGTGAGGCCCATTCGGGGCTGGCGGATGCCGTGCAGGGACTGGATGCGCTGGTGGCACCCCCGCAAGCGCCGCAGACCAGCATGCAGGGCCGATCGCGGGATGTTCAGACAGATGTCAGATCCATTCCGCTGTCGATCGTCGTGGACAGTCAGTTCGACCGCTATTTCGCGGGCGGTGGCATGGTTGCGGCACTCAACAATCTCAATATAGCCGACGGTGTGTACCGGCAATTCGGGCTGGCATTGACGCTCGACGAGGCGTTGACGTTTGAAGATCAGGCCGATCCGATGCGGATGGGTGCAGTCACGCTGGAAACCATCCTGCGCTCCTTCAGAGACTATCGGCTGCAGTACAAGACCCTGTTTGAAGGTAGCGCGCTGACCTATCTGTTTACCGGCAATCCCAGAACCGACGTGACTCTGGGGCTGGCGTGGATCGACACCGCCTGTCGCCTGGATGGTTATGATGTGGGCGTGACCACGCCGAGCAGTTTTGGTGATGTGCTGCTGACACATGAGCTCGGACACTCACTGGGCGCTCAGCATGATACGGATACGGTCTGCAATGACAACTCCCGCTCTCTGATGTGGCCGAATATTTCCGCGCAGACCGACATCGAGTTTTCCAGTTGCAGCAAGGCCGAAGTGTTGCAGTCCAGAGCCAGGACCTGTCTGCAGAACAGCGTCGATCTGAATCTGGCGGCTGCCTCCACAGGTACCAGCGTGGTATTCCAGATTACCAACCCGGATGGGGCGCTGACCCTCGATGCGCAGCTGATCGTCGAAACCAGTGCACCGGACCAGCTGGCCTGGCCCGCCGGCTGTCAGGCACAGACACCTACCAGCGCACTGTGTCAGGTCGTCGCGCTGGCGCCGATGGAGCAGCGCAGCCTGGTCTTCGACATCTCGGTGGCCTTCCAGGCAACCGATGCGCCGGTTACCGCACAGGTGGTGCCGCAGGGCGTTCACGAATTGCAGTCGGCGGACAATCTGGCCACGGTATCCGCCACCGGGGAAGTCTCCAGTGATCACCTGGCGACCGGCGGTTCGGGAGGGGATCCGGACGGGACGACCACGGCGAATTCTGCAGGTGCGCCCAGTGCCGCGCGCTCTGGTGGAGGGTCTGCCGGCACGTGGTTCCTGCTGTTGCTTGCGGGTGCTTCAGCGTGGCTGCACAGGCGTCGTCCGGGTCGGACGCTGGCCCAGCGATAAGGTCACTTCGCGCTGTTCCAGGACGAGATCCGGGCCATCCTGGGGCAGACCCTGCTGGGGTTTCACGCGCAGTATCGTCAGTATCACCGGCGTGTCAGGTGGTTCGGCAGAAATGGCCAGCAGCAACTGGGTGCCGTTATCGATGCTCTGGCGGTTGATGCCGATGATCACGTCCAGCGGCTGCAGTCCGCTGAGATGAGCCGGGCTGTCAGTGACGACACCCGCGACGACTGCACCCTGCCTGACCTGTGCGTACAGTTTTGGGTACATGTTCAATTCCTCGACCCCGATACCCAGCCAGCCACGCGCGACTGACCCGTACTCGATGATCTGCGGTACTACCTGTACCAGGAGATCTGCCGGTATCGAGAAACCGATGCCGATCGCACCGGTATCGCCGCGGTAAACCGCTGTATTGACACCGACCAGCTGCCCATAGGGATTGATCAGGGCACCACCGGAGTTGCCCGGATTGATGGCTGCATCGATCTGTACGAAATGCTGCCATACACTGCCGCCGGCAACCCGGCGGCGAGTGGCACTGACTATACCCTGCGTCACGGTCTGTCCGACACCGAACGGATTGCCGATCGCCAGAACCACGTCGCCAACGCGCAGTGGCGGGGCATCATCGAGTCTGACAAAAGGCAGGTTGGCTGCGGCGACTCTGACCACGGCAAGGTCAGTCTCCGGGTCGCTGCCGATCAGGATGGCGGGCAACTTGCGCCCATCGCTGAGAACGACCGTGATCTTATCCAGACCTGCTACCAGGTGCAGATTGGTCAATACGATGCCATTGCTGTCGACGATGACCCCCGAGCCCTGACTGCCGGCCGTCTGTGTGCCGGCCTGCAAGCCATCCGGATCCACTTCCGCCGAACTGCCCGCGTAAAGACTGACCACGGCGGGAGCCACTTTCATGATGGCGTCGTGGTAGCTGATGACCGCCGTGCTGGGCATACCCGCGTAAGGTTGTCCGTCCGTGTCATGCTGCGGTAATGGCCGGGACGATTCTGCGTCTGCAGCATCCTGTGTCGCCTGCGTATCGATGGCACCCGACTGGCCGGACGTGTCGGCCACACTGGCAAGCCCCGCCGTGCCGGCATCGACACCGCCGGCTCTGGACGGGAAGCTTCCTGACCACTCGGGTATCAGTCTGCCGGACGACCACCACCAGCCACCGCCGATTCCAAGCACCAGGCAGAGCAGGAAGAACAGGGCCCTGCCGTTCACGGGTGGTGGACTCGGGCTGGCGGACGATGTGTCTTTGCGCTTGCGTTCACCCGCCTATGGTAACGCCATGGCTCTCAAGCTGCTCAGTGCCTGTCGAGTGCCTCCTGCGTACCGGCCGCATACCCTCTGCCGTTGGATACAGCATGCCCTGGGGGTGTGGTTGCGGATTCGCCTGCCGAACTGGCGCAACAGTCCAGCACAACCATTTCCTTGTGATAAAATCAGGGGTTGTCAGTATTCGCAGATTGCCCGATCTCGGGCCCATCGTTACGATCACCACTTATTTTCAACGTCAGTTGCACTCCCACGGTGCCAACTGACCCGAATTCGATTGACCTGGAGATATCGCATGAGTGCGAATGAGCGGAAGACCACTGGCCACGATGCGTCGGCAGCAGGGGCTTCTACCAGCGATCCGACGGCTGTAGAGTCATCGGTAGCTGAGCATGTCGCCGACCCCAGGCGCCGGCGGATGCTGGTTCGCAGTGCAGTGGCAGTGGGTGGGTTAGGCGCAGTGGCACTGGCGGCCCCCATGCTCGGCTCGATGTCACCCAGTGCACGGGCCAAGGCGGCAGGTGCACCGGTCGAGGCGACCATCGGCAAGCTCGCCCCCGGGCAATTGCTGACAGTGGAATGGCGTGGCAAGCCTGTATGGATCGTGCGCCGTACCGAAGAAACACTGAAGAACCTGGAAGCGGAATCCGAGCGCCTGTCCGACCCCGCCTCGGAAGTGGAACAACAGCCCGAATACACTCGGAATACGGTCCGTTCGATCAAACCCCAGACACTGGTAGTGATCGGCATCTGCACGCACCTGGGTTGCTCTCCCAGCTACCGACCGGAAATTGCCCCCGCTGATCTGGGCGCGGACTGGGATGGTGGATTCTTCTGTCCCTGTCATGGTTCCAAGTTCGACCTGGCAGGGCGTGTCTACAAGGGCGTGCCTGCCCCGACCAACCTGGAAATTCCTCCTCATCGATATGTCGATGACAACACCATCATCATTGGAGAAGATTCGGGAGTGGCAGCATGAGCGCAAATATCGACAAGCAGGGTGAAGGCCTGATGGGCTGGATAGATGCCCGGTTCCCGATGACCAAATTGCTCGAAGAGCATGTCACCAAGTACTACGCACCGAAGAATTTCAACTTCTGGTACTACTTCGGCGCACTGGCCATGCTGGTGCTGGTCATCCAGATCGTCACCGGTATCTTCCTGACCATGAACTACAAGCCGGATGGCGATCTGGCGTTTACCTCGGTCGAGTACATCATGCGGGATGTGGACTACGGCTGGCTGATCCGGTACATGCACTCCACGGGTGCATCGATGTTCTTCGTGGTGGTATACCTTCACATGTTCCGGGCGCTTTTGTACGGCTCCTACAAGAAGCCCCGTGAACTGCTTTGGGTGTTCGGCATGCTCATTTATGTCGCATTGATGGCAGAGGCGTTCATGGGATACCTGTTGCCATGGGGTCAAATGAGCTACTGGGGAGCTCAGGTAATCATCTCGCTGTTCGGTGCCATACCCTTCGGTATTGGTGATGCCCTGACCATCTGGCTGAAGGGAGACTACATCGTCTCGGATGCCACACTGAACCGCTTCTTCGCGTTACACGTCATCGCGGTGCCGCTGGTTCTCGTATTCCTGGTCATCGCACACCTGATGGCGCTGCACGAAGTCGGCTCCAACAATCCCGACGGTATCGAAATCAAGAAGAACAAGAATGCTGCTGGCATTCCCAAGGATGGCATCCCTTTTCATCCGTATTACACTGTCAAGGATTTCATGGGGGCGATCGTCTTTCTGATCATCTTCTTTGCCATTGTGTTCTTTGCTCCGGAAATGGGCGGATATTTTCTGGAACACGCCAACTTCGTACCGGCCGATCCCTTGAAAACGCCCGAGCACATCGCCCCCGTCTGGTATTTCACACCCTTCTACGCCATATTACGGGCCGTACCCGACAAGCTCGGTGGTGTCATGGCCATGGGTGGCGCCATCCTGGTGCTGTTCCTGCTGCCGTGGATCGATCGCAATCCGGTCAAGTCCATCCGCTATCGCTCGATCACCTACAAGGTCATGCTGTTCGCCTTTGCCATCGCCTTCATCATTCTGGGGTACCTGGGCATGCAGGTGCCCACGCCAACCGGAACCTTCATCGCGCGTCTCTGTGCATTGATTTATTTCGGCTATTTCATTGCCCTGTATTTCGTCAGCAAGTCAGAAGCGACGAAACCGCTGCCTGAGAGGGTCACCAAGTGATGAATCACAGCGAAACGCTGCGACAGGTGCAGCAAACGGAGCGTCAACAGGCCGCTCGTCTATCCACACAGAGAGGGCGTGTGCAGGTGCTCAACAGGATCGAGTTGCAAATTGGCAGACATCAGCGTCTGCTCGTTCTGGCCGCGACGGCAATTCTGGTAGCTGGATCGCTGGTGTTTCTCAATCAGTCGCACGCCGCGGGCACGGGTGTGCAGCTGGAATCACCGCGCATTGACCAGGGTAACGAGAAGTCGCTGCAGCGGGGCGCCCAGGCATTTGTCAATTACTGCATGGGATGCCATTCCGCCGATTACCAGCGATACAGCAGGCTGGCCCAGGATGCAGGATTGTCCGAAGCAGATGTCGAGGACAACCTGATATTCACGACTGACGACGCTGGAGAACGCACTAAAGTCGGTAATCTGATGACCAATACCATGTCCGTCGACTACGCCAGGCAGGTGTTTGGCGTGGTTCCGCCAAACCTTGCCCTGACGGCGCGTTCGCGTGGTGTGGACTGGATCTATACCTACCTCAAATCCTACTATGTCGATCCCGATCGGGTCGGTACCGGCGTCAACAACCTGGTCTTCCCGGATACGGCAATGCCGCACGTGTTGTGGAACCTGCAGGGCTGGCAGGCGCCTGTCTATGGTGAAGAGTCGCACGGCACACGGCCAATCACCGGCCTGGAACTTGTCGAGGCCGGCACCATGACCGAAGACGAGTACGACGACCTGATTGCCGATATCACCAATTTCATGGCCTATATGGCTGACCCGATCAAGCTGACACGGCACCGTATAGGCATTTTCGTCATGCTGTTCCTGTTTATCCTGCTGTTCATTGCCTACAAACTGAAAAAGGAATACTGGAAGGACGTCATCTAGACCAGTACACGTTGAACAGGGCGTCGTCTGGTTTCACGAAACTGGCAGCCAGCGGCAATTCAGCCCGGATTCAGCCCGGCTTCCGATCTGTAACTCGCTGACAGTGGATCAGGTATGACTGCTCCACTGGCCGAATCATAAGGGGATCCACATTGACCGCCAGCGGCCATCGACACTCCGGTATCGTGCTGTACTCGGATGCGTCCAGCATCGACAGCCATCGAGTCAGGCTGGTGCTGGCGGAGAAGGACATACAGGCCGAAATCGAGACCGTGCCCGCGGGACAGGCGGACGAGGCGCTACTGCAACTCAATCCACAGGGATCTCTGCCGACTCTGTTGGATCGCGACCTGGCTTTATACGATGCGCGAGTCATCATCGACTACCTGGACGAACGCTATCCGCATCCTCCGCTCATGCCGGTCGATCCCGTCTCCCGGGCCAGAATACGGCTGGCCCAGTATCGGATAGAAAGTGACTGGTATTCATTGCGGCCCGATGCGAACGGCCAGAGCCTCACTCCCCGGAGGGCGGCAGCACGGCTGGGTGAGTCCCTGACCGCTACCAGTGAGGTGTTTGCCGCCATGCCCTTCTTTTTCAGTGAAGAGTATTCGATTCTGGATGCCACGCTGGCACCTTTGTTGTGGCGACTTCCCGCTTATGGCATCGTACTGCCAAGCGCGGCCGCACCGGTTTTGCATTATGCAGAACGCATGTTCGCACGACCTGGCTTCCAGGCCAGTCTGAGCGATGCTGAACGTAAATTGGAGCACTCATGACTTCCAGCCGACCCTACCTGATCCGGGCGCTCTATGAATGGATCGTGGATAATGGTTTCACACCGTACATGCTGGTTGATACGTCCCAGGACGAGGTGGAGGTCCCCCGGGCCTTCGTCGAGAATGGCCGCATCATTCTCAATATAAGCCCCGAGGCGACACACAGCCTGGTACTGGGTAATGAAGCCGTGACTTTCAATGCGCGGTTCAGTGGCACCGCAATGGATGTAAACGTCCCGGTGTCCAGTGTGCTGGCCATCTATGCACGCGAAAACGGGCAGGGAATGATGTTCGGCGAGCAGGATGACACGCCGCCGGATAACCCCGATCCCGGCAAACCGGATATGGTCAGGGGGCCTGCAGCGCCGCCGGAGGTCAAACGACCCAACCTGAAAATCGTCAAGTAGGCCTGGTAGCCCTCATTGCTCGACAGCACTGACAATCCAGCTCAGTTGGTGTCCCTGCCAGAGTTGCTCGGGCGGGGTCCGCGGTGAGGCGGGGCACAGGGCAATGACATCGATTCGGGCAGGTGTCATGCTGCTTGCATGCTGTTGCAACCAGGCATCGGCCGTGCGCACCAGTTTCTGCTGTTTACGCCTGTCGACGCTTTCTATGGCTCCCCCGAACCGCTGGTGCGAACGATAACGCACCTCGACGAACACGACTGTCTGCCGGTCCGGGTGCAGCACGACGAGGTCAATTTCGCCGATACGACGGCGGTAATTGGCCTGCACCAGTGCGTATCCGTGATTCTGCAACCATGACAGTGCCACGGCCTGTGCCAGGTTTCCCCGTTCGTGTGTTTGCATTAGGCTTCCCTGCCTGGTGATTTCCTGAACTGTCGATCTCCGGCTACGCCGGCTCAGTTGACGACGCTGGAGCGAATAGAAGGCAGCGGCGGTGCATCGATGCTCTCGACCGGGGTGCTGATTCCGTCCACGTACTGAGCCCAGTCCAGGTGGCGCCGTATCGTGCCATCGGTGCCAAGCTCCAGGTCTCCGGTGTAGCCTTGCAGGCGTTCGCCCTGAGTCAGGACATCGAGGTTGGTCACCAGCTGATAGGCATCGGTACCAAGCGCGTAAAGCTTCGCATAAGCACCCTCGGCGGCTGGAAAACTCTGCAGGATGCTCTGGCGCAGCGGATCATTCTGCAGGGATTTTCTGAGGACCCATGGAGCATCGGGGTAGAAGATGGTGTTGAGATCCTGATTGCTTTTCTGATCATCATCCAGTGCTGCCACGCGTGAGGTACCCAGTCGGGTAACTTCCCTGGCATGGAAGAAATCCAGTTGTGGCCGGACTGATCGTGCCTGTTCAGTGGTGATGGCCAGGAAAATGACGTCCACATCGTTACGGATGGACGGTTCGAAGAACAGTTTCTGGCCGATCGTGCTGCTCAGCGTGCGAAAGCGATTGTCGCTTTCATCGATCGCGAGTGCTTCCTTGATCTGGGTGGAGTAGTCGTACTCGTCCTTGGGCAGCACGGCAACGTGCACGACGTCGCCACCGTACAGGAACATGGCGTCCTGAAATGCCCGGGTTTCGCGATCTCCGCGGGAATCATCAGCCTGCAGGATGATAGCGTTCTTCAGTGACAGGGCGGCAGCTCGCGAGGCGGCCGCCCGGGCTTCGTCTTCCGGGGCGAGGCCGAACTGGATGACGTTGCTGCTGCGGCCAGCCAGGCCGGATGATTCCACGGTATTGAGTGTAATGGTGGGAACGGGTATATCGCGTTGCGAGACGATGGCCGCAACGGCCTCCTTACGCAGGGGGCCGATGACGGCGTCCGCACCATCGGCCACGGCAGTGGCATAGGCGGTCCTGGCATAGCCCGGGTTGTCGCCGACATCATAGAATCTGAGTACCGGTACCTGCCGTTGACTCTTCGAGTGCTCGTAGGCGGCCAGGACGCCATCACGGATGGCCGCTGCAACCGTCGCCGTGTTGCTCCCGGATAAGGGCAGCAGGATCGCCACCTGGTTGATTGGCTTGCCATCCACCTCCAGGTCAAATCCGGTGGGTGTGTAGAGTGCGTCGACAAAGCCGGGATTCGCCGGATGCAGGGGGAAGCGGTCCTGCCATTGGGCAATTCCATCGCGTCGCTTCTCTGCATCGATACCCGCCGAGGCATGCGCCAGGGCAAGCTCTATCCAGCCCTGATAGACATCGCCGCGCACATTGGTGGTCATGCTGCGTAGCGTGGACAGTGGCTGTGTGGTCAGCAACTGCCAGATCTGTTCATGTCCGCGCCTGATGATGTCCTCATCTGCGAGCTGTCCTTCCAGGTCGATTCGCGCAATGAGTTCGTTGTCCGGGTCCTGCAGGATGCCGTAGGCCTGTGCCCGCGTTTCAAAGAGTCTTGCGCGATGAAAGTCACTCTCCACGGTGTCCGGGTCGGGAAGGGAGGCCAACGCCGTTTCTGCATCGCGATCGAACAAATGACTCTTGGCCACCAGGATGTTGCGCCTATGCGAAAGTTCCAGGGTAACTGGTGCTTCAGGAACGGCAGCCAGCCGTTCCTGGCCGGGAGCTCCCATGCCGCGATCAAACAGTATCTCTGCAGCGAGCAACAGAAAATCCTGCCGTTGTTCTTCATCACTGCTGCGGGCAGCGCGTTGCGTGTAGACGTCTGCCGCTGCAATCGGATTGCCTTGCTGCAGATGTCGACGTGCGGCCGGGTCTGTTATTCTCGCGTTCATCGGGCTGTCCGGCAGTTGGGCCGCCGGAGTCGCACAGCTTGCCAGGGCGCTGGCAAGCACACTGGTCAGCACCACGATCAGTGTCGTTTTCACAACACGTTGCACAGGATGTCGCAGGCGAGTCGAATCAATCATGTCGTCGGAGCATACTCTTTACATTGTGGCCACGCCCATCGGGAATCGTGACGATCTGTCGGTCCGCGCGATGCAGGTGCTGCAACAGGTAGACCGGATCTACGCAGAGGATACCCGGCATAGTCTACCCTTGCTGCGCCATCATGGCATTGAAAGCAGGCTTTGGCCCCTGCATGAACATAATGAAGAGGCGCGCACCGCTGCCGTCATCGAGCACCTGAGCGGCGGTTCCAGCGCCGCGCTGATTACCGATGCCGGAACGCCGCTGATCAGCGATCCCGGCTTCAAGCTGGTACGTGCCTGCCAGCGGGCCGGTATCCATGTATCACCCGTGCCCGGGCCATGTGCCGTCACCGCTGCGCTGTGCATCTCCGGGCTGCCTACCGATCGATTCCAGTTTGTCGGATTTCCCCCCTCCAGAAGCGCTGCGCGTCAGGTCTGGCTGCAGCCATTGGCACAACTGTCACATACGCTCGTCATCTACGAAACACCGCACCGCATCGTCGAGAGCCTCTTCGACCTGGCACAGGTATTCGGGCCGGAACGTCCCATGACGCTGGCCAGGGAACTGACCAAGCGCTTCGAGACCGTGATCCACGGGCACGTGGGCGATGTGCTGGCAGCGGTGCAGGCCGATAGCAATCAGCAACGTGGCGAGTTCGTGCTGGTGGTGGCAGGGTTGCCCATGGCGGCTGCTGCGGCTGCAGATGTACAGATTACCGTAGAGCTTGACAGGACACTTGCCGTGCTGCTGCCCCACCTGCCGGTGAAGACTGCAGCACGATGTGCCGCCGAATTGTGTTCCATCACCAAAAAACAGGCCTACGATCGTGCCCTGAAGCTGCAAGGTCGGTGATACCATCTGTCCTGGAGTTGGCCAGGTCATCGCTGCCTGCTGCCGGCGAATTGCGGGTAGGCAAGTGGAGGAAAGTCCGGGCTCCACAGGACAAGGCGCCAGGTAACACCTGGGGGGCGTGAGCCTACGGAAAGTGCAGCAGAGAGTAGACCGCCTAAGCAGTTCGTGGCAGCAATGCCATGGCCTGCCGGTAAGGGTGAAAGGGTGCGGTAAGAGCGCACCGCGTCGGTGGCAACATTCGACGGCATGGTAAACCCCGTCTGGAGCAAGACCAAATAGAGGGACGTTGGCGTGGTCCGCGCTGTCCCCGGGTAGGTCGCTTGAGCGTCATGGTGACATGACGCCCAGATGAATGATGACCCTAGACAGAACCCGGCTTATGGCCAACTCCTTTTTTCCAGCGCAGAGACATGAGCCGGTTTCCGGGTGCTGCATCAGCTGGGCCGGTGATGCCGCAACCACGGCCATCAATTCTCTTCAGTCTGCAGGATCGCGGCTGTCCTGTTGGTGCTGCAACTGCCCGCTCAGTTCGATCAGGTGCTTGTCCAGATCCTCGAATTCTCCGGGTAATACATACAGTAAGGTTGCCAGTTGCTCTAACAGAGACATCATCGCATCGGCGATTTCACGCGTAGCGGGCGTGTTGCTATGGAACAGGGTATCCAGGTGCTCACCTGGCCTGAGCGAGGTGGCCAGTTTGACCATGGGCAGATCCAGGTCCATGGAGGGCAGCGCGTCCTGCACCAGCTTTGACAGGGTAGTGCGGCTGTTGCCTTTTGGCAGGAAGCCGACGAACATCGCATCCAGAGTCGATTGCACCATCACGCGGGTCGCCGTCAGGTTGCCCGACTGGTAGACCTCCTGCGTGGCTCGGCAGTATTGCAGTACGTTCTCCGGCAATCTGTCGCTCAGTGCCGACAGGTTCATGCGCGCTTCGGTGGCAGGCATCATGTACAGAGCCGGCGTATCGTCGATGCTCTCATCGCCGTGAGCGATCATGTTGATCATCCAGAAATGAGCACTGGTGTTGCATGAGGGGCATTCAGCCGAACAGGCCAGCGTGTCCCGCTGGGAATCGTAGTGCCTTCGGCGGGTCGTGAAGACCACGCTCATCAGACAGCCCGGGCAGTTGGTATTGATCGATGCCGGGTAGGAGAGCTTGTTGCTGCTCGAAGTAGCCCACCGTTTGACACATTCTAAGTCGACTTGCTTCACACGCTGCTCTTGTCGGATTCGCCGGATCTGTTCCTGTCAAAACGGCAGATCGCCGAGTTTCTGAACGGCCGTGGAACACTCCCGCCACTGGCCCGCGCACAGACCATCAGGCCGAGACGCCGCATGCTCATGGCGCCGCCCTGTACCCGACAGCCGTTGCAGTGGCTGTAACAGGTCGTGGACAACACCACACTCGACAAGATGTTGTGAAATGCAAACTTTCTGCAACGTTGAGTAAAGACACTGCACTATTGCGCAGATGAGTAAAAGTTAACTCAGGTGATTTCTACAAACAACTCCTAAGTAATTGATAAGACAGTAACCCGGCTGAGTAACATGCACGTGCTTCTTTGCAAGTAAAAACATGAACTTAGCACTCGGTTTTCATTGACCGTGCAGCGCAGTGGTCGTATAGTGGGGCCCGGTACCATTTGGTGGTGAAAAGTGGGTTTTACGACAGCCAGTCATGCGATTTCGAGGCATCACAAAATTGAGTGTAGACGCCAAGGGACGCGTTGCCATGCCCAAAAATCACCGTGACAAGCTTGAAGAACACGGTATCAAGGAATTGGTTGTGACCGTGGACAAGACGGCCGGGTGTCTATTGATCTACCCCCCGCCCATATTTGATGAACTGGAAGAGAAGGTCATGGCGCTGGCCAATCATGACGATGCTGCCCGCGAGGCGCAGCGGCGATTTGTCGGTCACGCCACGGAGCTGGAACTGGATGGAACCGGTCGCATGCTGCTGCCGGCAGAGCTGCGGGACTATGCGGGAATTGGCAGGAAGGCCTTTCTGATCGGGCAGGGCAAGAAATTTGAATTGTGGGAAGAACGCGCCTGGGAAGCAGAGTGCGACAAGTGGAAACACAAGGGCGCCAGTGCGGCGGAAGCGCCTGCTGAATTACTGAATATTTCTTTCTGATGGCGGCCTCTGAGGAGCCGACAGGGCGGAGTCACGTCCCGGTTTTGCTGCACGAGGCTGTCGACTCTCTGGCGGTGCAGCCTGACGGGCGATACATTGACGCCACGTACGGGCGTGGCGGACACAGTGAGTACCTGCTGTCAAAACTTGGCACTGCTGGTCGGCTTCTGGCGCTGGACAGGGATCCGGCGGCTGTCGGCGATGCCCGGGCAAGGTTTGCTGGCGAGTCGCGATTTTCCATCTGTCATGCAAACTTTGCTGACATGAGAGTGGTCGTGCAGGGACAAGGCTGGTTGGGTCAGGTTGATGGCCTGCTGATGGATCTGGGTGTGTCGTCGCCGCAACTGGACGAGGCGGAGCGCGGTTTTGGATTCTCGCGCGATGGCGAGCTGGACATGCGGATGGATGACGCCAGCGGAGAAACCGCTGCGCAATGGTTGGCAAGAGTGAGCGAGGGTGATCTGGTGCAGGTGCTGCGCGAATACGGTGAAGAGCGATACGCAAAACGGATTGCCGGGGCAATCGTTGCTGCGCGGGGCAGGGAGCCGATCCTGCGCACCGGCCAGCTTGCCGAGATCGTGAAGGCGGCGCATCCGCGCTGGGAACGTCATCATCATCCGGCGACGCGCAGCTTCCAGGCCATACGCATACAGATCAACGGCGAACTGAGCGCAATTGCGCAGGCGCTTGCCGCGGCAGTGGAGGTGCTCAGGGTGGGTGGTCGACTCGCCGTGATCAGTTTCCATTCGCTGGAAGATCGACTGGTCAAGCGTGCCCTGCGTCAGCCGGTACCCGATCCGCGCATTCCGCGTCACCTGCCACAGCCGGCACTCGAGACGCACCCGTGGAAATTGATCGGCAAGGCGATTCGGGCCGGCAAGGCTGAACTGGCCTTGAATCCCAGGGCGCGAAGTGCAGTGCTCAGGGTCGCGGAGCGCGTGGCATGACGAAGAGTGCGTTGCTGCTGATCGTGCTTGCCGCGCTGTGTTTCTGTACGGCCATGGCCGTGCTGTATTCGAAATACCTGAGTGTGCAGTCCTACATTCAGGTCAGTGAAAGTCAGAAGATCATCGATGCACTGGATGTGCAATGGAGTCAGTTGCAGATAGAGGAGAGCACATTCTCCGAACATGGGCGGGTTGAACGTGCGGCTCGTGAGCGCTTGAACATGTCGTTTCCGGGCCTGGAAGGCACGGTAATGATCGTTCGCTGACGGAGAGAAAATCATGGCAAGAGTCACTGCATCAGACTGGTCCCGGCGACGCGGTTTCGTCCTGCTGGTATTCGCCTGCCTGGCGATGACGCTGATCCTTCGCGCTGTCTATGTTCAGGTGATCAACGATGACTTCTACCGAAACGAAGGACAGCGTCGACAGATCAGAACCGTTGAGATTCCTGCCAGTCGCGGAGACCTGCTCGACAGGCATGGTGATCCGCTGGCCATCAGTGCGCCCATTCCCTCGCTGTTCGGCAATCCGGTCGAACTGCTCGATCAGCCGGAGTCGATACGAGCGGTGGCCGCATTGCTCGGTGTGGACGAGGACAAGCTGATCGGGCGCATCGAATCGGCCGCCGAGCGCGGACGAATCTTCATCTATGTGAAACGACACGTTGAGCCGGAGATCGTCGACCAGGTGCTGGCACTGGGCGTCAGGGGCCTGGACAAGATGTCCGAGTACCGACGCTACTATCCAAGTGGAGGTGCTGCCTCGCATATCATCGGTTTTACCGGCATCGATGACAATGGTCGTGAGGGTCTGGAAATGGCCTACAACGAGTGGTTGTCAGGTGAGAGCGGGCAGCGGCGCATCATCAAGGATCGTAACGGTCGCGAGATTGCGGGCATGAAGGTACTTAAGCCGGCGGTGCCTGGCAAGGACCTGCGCCTCAGTATCGACAGGCAGCTGCAGTACTTTGCCAACCGTGCCCTGCAGGAGGCCGTTGCCGAGAACGATGCGGAGTCGGGCTCGGTCGTGGTCATGGATGTCAGGACCGGCGAGGTGCTGGCCATGGTCAATTACCCGACCTACAATCCCAACGATATGGCAGACAGAAGCGGCGGGCGTCAGCGCAACCGATCGCTGACCGATGTATTCGAGCCGGGCTCCACGATGAAGCCCTTCACCATTGCTGCGGCTCTGGATTCGGGTAAGTTCAAACCTGAGGACATCGTCTACACATCACCGGGTCATTACTCGATAGGCAAGTACGAGATCAGTGACGATGGCAAGGATCACGGTTGGCTGGACCTGACCGGCATCGTCACCAGGTCCAGTAACGTGGGTATCAGCAAACTGGCCACGCAACTGGAACCGGAACAGATGTGGTCGGTGTTCGACTCGTTCGGTTTTGGCCGGCCTACCGGTAGTGAGTTTCCTGGCGAAGTGGCAGGGTATTTCAATCACCCGACCCTGTGGCACCATATCGAACAGGCCAGTATCTCCTATGGCTATGGCATTTCAGTGTCCGCATTGCAACTGGTACGTGCCTATGCGGCACTGGCCAACAGGGGCGTCATGCCGGCCGTTTCATTTCTCGCGCAGGACAGCGTCCCGCCCGGCCAGCGTGTCATCGAGGAGCCGATTGCACAGGATGTCGTCTCCATGCTCGAAAAAGTCGTCGACAACGGCTCGGGCAAGCTGGCAGGTGTTCCCGGTTACCGGGTAGCGGGCAAGACCGGTACGTCGCACAAGTCGCAATCCGGTGGCTATGCAGAGGACCGTTACGTATCGGTGTTCTCCGGGTTTGCCCCGGTTTCCGATCCACGTCTCGCCATCACGGTGGTGATACACGACCCCAAGGCCGGCAAGCATTTTGGTGGTGCAGTGGCGGCGCCTGTCTTTGCCGATGTCATGTCCCATGGCCTGCGCCTGGGTGGAATCGAACCTGACGATATCGATGAGCGTCGGGCCGAATCCTCCGTGAAGATCATTTTGCGTCAACCGGTGGATGGCAATCGCTCTTGAAGCAGACGACGGCCAATAACTGGACTCTGGACAGCTTGCTGGAGGATCTGTCCGGCGAATCCCTGCCACCTGTCAGCGTAAGCGGCGTGTGCCTGGATAGCCGGCTCGTGCGCGCTGGTGATGCCTATCTTGCGGTTGCGGGTGCCACCACGCACGGCATGCGGTTCGCCGATGCTGCAGTGGCAGCCGGGGCCGTGGCGGTAGTGTGCTCTGCTCAGGCCATGCAGCTCCACGACCAGGTGGTCGGTTCGCTGCGTGAATCCGGGATACCGGTAATCGGCATAGAGGGGCTCGACCGGCGATGCGCAGAGATAGCTTCCCGATTCTACGGTGCACCGGATGAAGGCATGACGGTGATAGCGGTAACCGGAACGGATGGCAAGACCTCCGTGTGTCGCTTCATCACACAGGCATTCACCGCTATCGGCCAACCATGTGGCTACATCGGCACACTGGGCTGGGGAATGGGCGATGCGCTGCAGTCTACCGAGCTGACCACGCCCGATGCCGTCACCCTGCGCCGGATGCTCGCAGTGATGAAGAGTCAGGGGGCCAGCGTGGTCGCACTGGAAGCCTCATCTCATGGGCTAGCCGAAGGACGACTGGACGGGCTGCATCTGGATGTGGCGGTGTTGACGAATCTGGGGCGTGACCATCTGGATTATCACGAGACACTGGAAGCCTATCGCGCGGCAAAGGCGATGCTGTTCTCCTGGCCGGGTCTTGCCAGCAGGGTGGTCAATAGTGGTGACCGATTTGGTCAGGAAATGCTCGCGGTGCCGGGTGATGTCCGTCGCTACGCCTACTGCTCAGGCGCGGCCGTCTCGAGCCTGGGTAGCGACCCCGGTGTCGATGTCGTCACTATCACTGCGCACGATGTCATCTGTGATGACCGGGGACTGCACTTCACACTTCAGGATGCAGAGGCTACGGCGTCGATCAACACGCCACTGCTGGGGAGCTTCAATGTCGATAATCTGCTGGCCTGCTATGCCAGCCTGCGAGCCTGCGGCGTGGCTGCCAATCAGGCCAGTCACAGCCTGGCTGCAGTTGCTCCGGTCGCTGGCCGCATGGAGCGCTTCGGTCGGCCCGGCGGAGCGACGGTGGTCGTGGATTACTCACATACTCCACAGGCGCTGGGTGCGGCCATCGAGGCGTCCCGCGTGCATTGCCATGGCAGCCTGTGGGTCGTGTTCGGGTGTGGTGGTGATCGCGATCCCGGCAAACGGGCACCGATGGCCGCCGCCGCAGAAGCTGCTGATCACGTCGTCCTGACTGATGACAACCCGCGCACGGAACGCTCCGAGGACATCATCCGGGATGCCCTGCAGGGATTCGTCAATCCATCTGCAGTCACCGTGATTGGAGACCGGGCACGTGCCATCGAATACGCCATCACTCATGCAGCCAGGAAGGATCTGGTTCTGATTGCCGGTAAAGGTCATGAGGATTACCAGGTCATCGGCACCACCCGTCACCCGTTCAGTGATCGGGCGCAGGTACTGTCTGTGCTGGAGCGGGCGTCATGAGTTTTCGCATGTCGCTTGATGAGTGTGTATCCGCCTTGCAGGCAGAGCTCGTCGTGGCGAATGAGGACACATCGACTCCTGCGGGAGATAACCAGGCTGCAGCGGGTGCGACGGTCATCACCGGTGTCAGCATCGATACGCGTACGCTTGAATCCGGCGATCTGTACGTGGCCATTCAGGGTGAACGGTTCAACGGCCATGACTTCATTGGCGCTGCCATCGACGCTGGTGCAGCGGCCGTGTTGACGCACGAGCACCCTGAATGTTCCGTCCCGCAACTTCGCGTAGAGGACACCCGCACCGCCCTGGGTCAACTGGCCAGGAGCTGGGCCACTCACTTCGGCATTCCGACGATTGCCATCACCGGCAGCAATGGCAAGACGACGGTCAAGGAAATCATTGCCACCATCCTGCGTCAGATCGGTCCGGTACTGGCCACCCGTGGCAATCTGAATAACGAGATCGGTGTGCCCTTGACCTTGCTGGACATGCGCAAGGAACACGATTACGCAGTCATTGAAATGGGCGCCAATCACGCTGGAGAGATTGCTCGCCTGGTAGACATCGTGCGACCCGATGTGGCGCTCATCACCAATATAGGACGTGCTCACCTGGAAGGCTTTGGCAGTGTCGAAGGCATTGCCCGGGCCAAATCGGAGATCTTCGGCGGATTGACTGAAGACGGTTACGCGGTGATCAACGCGGATGACGACTATGCAGACGTCATGCGCCAGGCCGCCGCGCACTGCCATACTCGGGAATTTGGCCTGAGCCCCTCGGCAGATGTACAGGGAGTGCCCGGCAGCGGGCTCAACTTCAGGACCATGGGCCAGAGCTTTTCCCCACATTTCCAGCTCAGCGGCGATCACAATGGCATGAACGCCCTGGCCGCTGTCGCCGCGGTGCAGTGTCTGGATATCCAGGCGCCCACCTTCATGGCAGGCCTGGAGCAGGTGCGCTCCGTACCGGGACGCCTGGAGAAGAAGCCGGGGCGCGATGGGGCCAAGCTGATCGATGACACCTATAACGCCAACCCGGACTCGGCCCGGCAGGCTGTGGATGTGTTGGCACGCTATGATGGTACCCGTTATCTGGTGCTCGGCGACATGGCGGAGCTGGGGCCGGATGCGCCAGTGTTGCATGCCCGTCTCGGTGCCTATGCACGGCAGCGTGGCCTGGATGGATTGTGGACGACGGGTCCACTGTCGTCGCATGCGCAAAAGGCATTCGCCGGCAACACACCGCTGGCAGGACGACATTTCACCGACCAGGAAGCACTGATCGCCGATATCAGGACTCGCCTGGGCGCTGGTGTGACGGTGCTGGTCAAAGGCTCGCGCAGTGCCCGAATGGAACGCGTCGTCAAGGCGCTGATGCCAGTAGCGCGCACCAGCAGTGCAGGCGCAGGGAAACCCGTCACATGATGCTGCTCATCGGACAGTGGCTGGCGGTGCTCGATCCGGGTTTCGAGGTGGTGCAGTACATCACCCTGCGCGCCATCTTCGCGGCACTGACCTCGCTGGTCATCTGCCTGCTCGTCGGGCCGTCTCTGATCCGCTGGCTGACTGCTGCCAAGATCGGCCAGTCGGTACGAGACGATGGGCCACAATCGCATATGGTCAAGGCTGGCACACCGACCATGGGTGGTGCCATGATCATCGTTGCGGTGACCCTGAGTACGTTGCTGTGGTCCGACCTGGGTGTTCGGCAGGTGTGGATCATCCTGTTCGTCACCATCGGCTTTGGTGGCATCGGCTGGGTCGACGACTACCGCAAGGTGGTGCTGTCCAATTCGGTGGGACTCACGGCACGTGAAAAGCTGGTGGGGCAGACAGTGGTGGCCGGGGTTACTGTGCTGGCCTTGTACCTGACCGCTACCGAGCGCGTCGAGGTGGAACTGATCATCCCGTTCTTCAAGGATGCTGTTCTGTACCTGGGCTGGTTTTTCATACCCTTTGCGTTCCTGGTCATCGTCGGCAGCAGCAATGCGGTCAACCTGACCGATGGTCTGGACGGTCTGGCCATCCTGCCCTCTGTCATGGTAGCCGCCGGGCTGGGCCTGATTGCCTACCTGGCAGGACACGCCATCTTTGCCGGGTACCTGGGCATTCCCAATATCAAGGGAGCCGGCGAGTTGACCGTGTTCTGCAGCGCACTGGTGGGGGCCGGGCTTGGCTTTCTATGGTTCAACACCTACCCGGCACAGGTATTCATGGGCGATGTGGGAGCCTTGAGTATCGGTGCCTCACTGGGTGCCGTGGCCATCATGGTGCGCCAGGAACTGGTGCTGTTCATCATGGGTGGTATTTTCGTGCTGGAAGCGGTCTCGGTGATCCTGCAGGTCGCATCATTCAAGATGACCGGCAAGCGGATCTTCCGCATGGCTCCCATTCATCATCATTTCGAACTGAAGGGCTGGCCGGAGCCGCGCATCATCGTGCGTTTCTGGATCATCACCGTGATTCTGGTGCTGGTGGGACTTTCCACCCTGAAGATACGCTGATGCATATTCACGAGCTACAGGACAAGCGTGTACTGATAGTGGGCTACGGGCTGACGGGTGCGTCTGTGGCACGTTTTCTCGATCGCCATGCGATTGCCTTCGATGTCGCTGATGAATGCGATGAGGCCACGGCCACCTTGCACGCGAAGCAGTTGGGCTGCGAGGTATTCACGCAGTTCGATCTGTCTGTGTTCAGTCAGTACCCGGTGCTGATTCTCAGTCCGGGTGTACCGCGTTCCACGCCGGCGATTCAGGCAGCGGTGGCCAGCGGCATCGACGTCATCGGCGATATCGAACTGTTTGCCGGTGCCGTGGACGTTCCCGTCATTGCCGTAACCGGTTCCAATGGGAAGAGCAGTGTAGTGAGCTGGATTGCCCACGTTCTGCAGCATGCAGGTATCAAGGCGGTGGCATGCGGCAATATCGGTCAACCGGCGCTGGACAGCCTGCAGTTGCCGGCTGATGTGTTCATTCTGGAACTGTCCAGCTATCAGCTTGAGTCCACCCGTTCGCTGAAGCCGCTCGCGGCGGCCGTCCTCAATGTCAGCGATGATCACCTTGATCGTTACGATGACATCGAACAGTACGCGGCCATCAAACGACATGTGTTCGACGGGGCAGCATACTGCGTCGCCAACCGTGATGATGCGCGGACCTGGCCTGAACGTCTCGACACGCCATGCGATTATTTCACACTGGCGATGGATGCTGCCGACCAGGCGCGCTGGCATCGCACGAGCAGGGACGGTGACATCTGGCTGTGTGATGATCAGTATCCCCTGCTGTCACAGGCTGAACTGTCGGTTCCGGGTGATCACAATGCGGCCAATGCACTGGCTGCGCTGGCATTGATCGAATCGCTGGCAGTGCCATTCAGTGCCCTGCATGAAGGCCTGAGGGGTTACGCCGGCCTTCCGCACCGCACCGAATTCCTGGGACAACAGTCCGGTGTCCGCTGGTACAACGATTCCAAGGGGACCAATGTGGACGCCTGCATCAAGGCGGTGGAGGCGATGCCGGGCCCCGTCATACTGATCATGGGTGGAATATCCAAAGGGGCAGATTTCCTGCCATTGCGGAACAGTATCGAACGGCATGTACGCCTGCTGGTACTCATCGGCCGGGATCGGGAACGCATATCCGAACAGCTTGCCGGCAGCGCGCGCATGGTGAATGCCGACAGCCTTCGTGATGCGGTGCACCTGTCCAGAGAACATGCCACGCGTGGCGATGTCGTCCTGTTGTCACCGGCCTGTTCAAGTTTTGACATGTTCAAAAACTTTGAAGATCGCGGCGAGCAGTTTGCAGCCGCAGTCAGGGAGGTACTTGCCGCATGAGCTCCCTGGTGTCCCGCGTAGCGACCGGTCGGGTGGTGGCCGGCGGTCCGATGACCGAGATGTCTGTTCCGGGTGCTCCTGCGCGCCTGACCGATCATGCCCTGTTGGTGGCCGTGCTGGCGCTGGGTCTTTTCGGTGCCGTGATGATCGCTTCGGCCTCGATGCCCGTTGCCGAGAAAATCTACGGAACGCCCTTTTATTTCGTCATTCGTCAGCTGATCTTCCTGGGACTGGGTTGCATTGCCGGTGTCGTGACGTTCCGCATACCGCTCACCGTGTGGGAGAGGTACGGTCCCCATCTGATCATCATATCCCTGTGCTTTCTCACGCTGGTCCTGATTCCCGGTATCGGCAAGGAGGTCAATGGTGCACAGCGCTGGATCGATCTCGGTGTGTTCACCGTACAGGTATCGGAAACGGTGAAGCTTTTCGTGATCGTGTACCTGGCCGGTTACCTGGTGCGTCGCGGCTATCTGGTACAGACGACTTTCGGTGGATTCCTGCGCCCACTGGCACTGATCTGCATTGCCAGCACGCTGCTGCTGCTCGAACCGGACTTTGGTGCCGCCGTTGTCATCGTTGCCACCTCGATCATCATGATCCTGGTCGCTGGCGTACGTTTCAGCCAGTTTCTGGCAATCGTCGGTGTGCTCGGCGCTGTCGCCTCGATGCTGATCCTGAGCTCACCGTATCGCCTGGCGCGGTTCATGAGTTTCACCGAACCGTTTGCACCAGAGCAGGTATACGGGTCGGGCTACCAGCTCAGCCAGTCCCTGATCGCGATAGGCACCGGCGGCCTTGGCGGAGTCGGTTTCGGCAGCAGCGTACAGAAACTTGACTACCTGCCGGAACCACACACCGATTTCCTGTTCGCCGTGTTGAGTGAGGAGCTGGGACTGATCGGCGCAGTTTGCCTGATCCTGCTCTACAGCTTCATCGTCTGGCGCTGCTTTCGCCTGGCAAAGAGTGCTGACGAGCAGGGCAACCGCTTTGCCGGATTCCTGGCCCTGGGTATCGGGGTTTGGATAGGCCTGCAGTCTTTCATCAATATGGGTGTGAATCTGGGCCTGTTGCCAACCAAAGGTATCACCTTGCCCCTGATGAGCTATGGCGGCAGCAGTGCCGTGGTTTTCATCATCACGTTCAGTCTGCTGTTGCGCATTGAATCCGACCTGCGGCAACGGGCATCACTTGCACTGCGCGCCAATCAGGGCATGCCGGCAGGAGGCAGCTCATGAACCGTCCCATCGTCGTTGCGGCCGGTGGAACCGGTGGTCACGTGATTCCAGCGCTGGCGGTGGCCGAAGTGCTGAGACAGCTGGACGTTCCAGTGGTCTGGCTGGGCACGCGTACCGGCCTGGAGGCGCGACTGGTGCCTGCAGCCGGTATCGATATCCACTGGATATCGGTGGCGGGACTGCGCGGCAAGGATCTGCTGCAGAGCCTGATCGGCCCGATTAAATTACTGCGCTCCTGCCTGCAGAGCATCCGCCTCATACATACACTCAAACCACGCGCGGTACTCGGTATGGGCGGCTTTGTCTCCGGGCCCGTCGGTATTGCAGCCCTGCTCCTGCGCAGGCCTCTGGTACTGCATGAGCAGAACGCGGTGGCCGGCATGACCAATCGCTGGCTCAGCGGTATGGCTCGTTGCGTACTCGCGGCCTGGCCAGGGGCCTTCGACAGTCGCACCCCGGTACAGGTCGTGGGAAATCCGGTGCGTGCCGATATTGCAAGCCTGGCCAGTACACAGCGGATCGTGCAAGGCGACGGAAAACAACCCCTGAAGGTTCTCGTCGTCGGCGGGAGTCGCGGTGCCCGGGCGCTGAACGAATGCGTGCCAGAGGCCATGGCAAAACTGGCTTTGCCGGTGCGTGTCCGCCATCAGGCTGGTACTCAGGAGAGCGAAGCGGTGCGTGAGCGCTACGCGATGGCCAGCGCCAGCAATCCATCATTGAGTTCTACCGTCGTCGGCTTCATCGATGACATGGCCGGTGCCTACAGTGATGCCGATGTCGTCATCTGCCGCAGCGGTGCAATGACCGTGACCGAACTCAGTGCCCTGGGTGTGCCGAGCATCCTGGTGCCGTTCCCGTATGCGGTCGATGATCACCAGACGCGCAACGCGCAGCATCTGTCCACCGCAGGTGGTGCGATATTGATGCCGCAGACAACACTCGATGCCGACACTCTGGCTAGCGCACTGCTGCGACTGAGTAATGATCGTTGCGAGCTCGAGCACATGAGCAGGGCAGCCCGATCCTGCTTCAGGCCACGGGCGGCCGAAGCGGTTGCCAACGCGCTGCTGGAGGTCTCCTGCTGATGGTCGTCGATATCGCACCGATCGTGAAAAGCCAGATGCGACGGGTGCGCGCGATGCACTTCATCGGTATTGGTGGTGTTGGCATGGGCGGTATCGCCGAAGTGATGCATCACCTGGGATTTCATGTCAGCGGGTCGGACCTGGGCGGCAATGCACTGACCAGGCGCCTGCAGGGATTGGGCATCATCGTGCAGCAGGGACACATGGCAGAGCATGTGGAGGATGCGGATGTCGTGGTGATTTCCACAGCCGTCCCGGAGAACAATGCCGAACTGGTACGTGCTCGCGAGTTGCGCATACCGGTGGTGCGTCGTGCAGAGATGCTTGCCGAACTGATGCGCTTTCAGCAAGGCATCGCGGTGGCAGGCACGCATGGCAAGACCACCACGACAAGCCTGGTGGCCAGCCTGCTGACCGAAGGCGGCATGGACCCCACCTATGTCATCGGTGGTCGCCTCAACAGCTCCTCGTCCAATGCCTATCTGGGACAGTCCGAATGGCTGGTGGCAGAGGCTGACGAAAGTGATGCCTCCTTCCTGTATCTGCAACCGGTCATTTCAATCGTGACGAATATCGATGCCGACCATCTGTCGACCTATGGCGGGGACTTCGAAAGGCTCAAACAGACCTTCGTCGATTTTCTCATGCACTTGCCCTTCTATGGCCTGGCCATCGTGTGCATCGACGATGAGCATATTCGTGATGTCCTGCCTCGGGTGGGACGTCCGGTACGCACCTATGGTTTCGACGAGTCGGCCGATGTGCAGGCGACCAATGTGCGTCAGGAAGGGTTGCGCATGTACTTCGACGTGCGCATCGATGATGGCGGTGACGTCAGCAGCAGGATCCGCGACATTGCGCTGAACATGCCGGGACGCCATAACGTGCTGAATGCCCTGGCTGCCATCACGGTGGCTCTGGAGCTGGGTGTTCCGGTCAAGTCAAGCAAGCGCGCATTGTCCCGCTTTGCCGGTGTCGGCAGACGGGCTCAATCGCATGGGCTGCTGCATTTTGCAGGTGGCAGCGCGGAACTGCTCGACGACTATGGGCATCACCCGACCGAAGTGAGCGCCACACTCAAGGCAATTCGCGGGGGTTGGCCGGAGCGGCGCATGGTGGTGATCTTTCAGCCGCATCGATACACGCGCACACGAGATCTGTTCGAAGACTTCGCCGAAGCCTTGTCCCTGACCGACATACTGCTTCTCAGTGAAGTCTATGCGGCAGGCGAAGAGCACATCTATGGTGCCGACGGACGTGCGCTGGCACGTGCCATTCGTAATCGGGGTGTCGTTGAGCCGATCTTCGTCGAGAATATTGCCGATATACCCGAAGCGCTCTCACGAGTGATCGATGATGGCGATATCGTCCTGACGCTCGGAGCGGGCAACGTCGGTGGACTTGCCACCTCGCTGCCCGAGTATTTTCCCCGGGATGCTGCTGCACAGGCAGAGGAGGACAAGCATGTCTGAGTCGGTGCCGGACATGAGACACATACAACCCGAACGATTCGGCAAGGTTGCCGTGGTCATGGGCGGCTGGTCGGCCGAACGTGACGTCTCCCTGATGAGCGGACAGCAGGTGTTCGATTCGCTGACTTCGGCAGGTATCAAAGCACATGCCGTCGATGCAGGCAGGGATATCGCCAGGGTGCTCAGCGAAGGCGGGTTCGACCGCGCCTTTCTCATACTGCACGGGCGTGGGGGAGAGGATGGCGTGGTACAGGCTGCGCTGGAACTGGCAGGCATTCCCTATACCGGCAGCGGTGTTCTTGCTTCCGCCCTGTGTATGGACAAGTGGCGTGCCAAGGGACTTGTGTCGCTGAGTGGCGTATCGACTCCTCAGGCCTTCGAGGTGCTCACTATGGAGGAAGCCGGGCAGGCTGCTACTGCCATTGGTTATCCGATCGTCGTCAAGCCGACGCTCGAGGGCTCCAGTATCGGCGTGACCATGGTCAATCATTCACAGCAGCTTGCGTCAGCCTTCTCCGATGCGCGGCGTTACGGGCCGGTACTGGTGGAACAGCGCATGACGGGCATCGAGGTCACGGCAGGGATCATCGGTCAGACAGTCCTGCCCCTGGTCAGCATGAAGGGTGCCGACGAATTCTATGACTACAAGGCCAAGTACCTGGCTGATGACACGGTATACAACTGCCCGGTGGAACTACCGCCTGAGGTGATTGCGACCATTGAGGACATGGCGATGAGAGCCTTCAGGGCACTGGACTGCCGAGGCTGGGGCCGGGTCGATTTCATGCTCGACGCCAGCGGCGCGCCACAGTTCATCGAGTGCAATACGGCACCCGGTATGACCAGTCATTCGCTGGTGCCCATCGCCGCGCGTGCAGCCGGTCTGGACTTCGAGACCCTGTGTCTGCAGATACTCGCCGATACCCTGCCGGTTGAGAAACTCGCCGCATGAGCACTCAGGTGACACAACTGTTGGGCAACGCACCGGTACTGCCCAGAGCCACTGCCCGGCTGTCCCCGACGACGCGCTGGACGATTGGTGCGCTGGGTCTGGCACTGCTGCTGCTGAGCTTCGTACTGGTGACTCATCTGGCTCGTGATCCCAACCGCTTCCCGGTCATCAACGTGGACATTCTGGGAACGGTTGACTACGTGGATCGGGAGCAATTGACACAGGTGGTCAGTGGATACATGGACAAGGGTTTTTACGGGCTGGACATCGACAATGTGCGCGCATCGGTCGAGCGCCTGCCCTGGGTTGCACAAGCCAGGGTCAGTCGAGTCTGGCCCGGCCGTATAGAAGTGCGTGTCGAAGAACATGAGCCCAGTGCACGCTGGAACGATGACCAGCTGCTCAGCAAACGCCTCGCATTATTCGCCCCGCCACAGCTGCAGCTGGACAATCCACGGTATCACCAGTGGCGTGAGGTGTTTGCCGAGCTTCCCCAGATACGTGGTGCCGAGGGAAGACACAGTGTGTTGCTCGATGCGTTTCGCGCCTATGAGCGAGAGCTGGCCGCCTTTGACCTGACCCTGGATCTGCTGGATGAAGATGAACGTGGTTCGCAGACACTCACCTTGTCCAATCAGGTGACGGTGCGTCTGGGCTACGAAGCGCAGGAACTTCGCATGCAGCGTTTTCTGGATGTCTATGAGCGCATGGCGGTGAAAATTGAACAGGGTGCGACGTTATCCACCGCACGATTCGACATGCGTTACAGCAATGGTTTTGCCCTGGGTGGTGTCGGTTATGGCATCACCGGCACTGAGCCGCAGGAGGGACAGGTTCGATGATGGACACAAACGCCGGTACTGGAGTTTTTGCAATGAGAAAGGGATCGTAATGGTTGCATCACCAGAAACGCAGATGGTCGTCGGACTCGATATCGGTACATCGAAGATCGTCGCGCTCGTCGCCGAAGTGGATCGCGATGGCAACGTCGAGCTCATTGCGCTGGGTTCACACCCCTCGCAGGGACTCAAGAAAGGCGTGGTTATCAATATCGACAGTACGGTTCATGCCATCGGCAAGGCAGTCGAGGAAGCCGAGCGTATGGCGGGCGTGGAAATCAGATCGGTTTTCGCAGGCATCGCCGGCTCCCACATCAAGAGTCTCAATTCACACGGAATCGTGGCGATCAGGAATTCGGAGGTCGAACAGGACGATGTGGATCGTGTCGTGGATGCAGCCAAGGCAGTTGCGATTCCGGCAGACCAGCGCATCCTGCATGTCCTGCCCCAGGAATTCATCATCGACAATCAAGATGGTATTCATCAGCCCGTGGGCATGTCCGGTGTTCGGCTCGAGGCCAAAGTGCATCTGGTGACGGGCTCGATCAGCGCTGCCCAGAACATAGCCAAGTGCATCCAGCGCTGCAATCTGGAAGTGGAGGACGTCATTCTCGAGCAGCTCGCATCCAGCCATGCCGTACTCACGGATGATGAACGTGACCTGGGAGTGCTGCTGGTGGACATGGGTGGTGGTACGACCGATATCGCGATCTTCACCGAAGGTGCCATCCGGCACACGGCCGTCATACCCATCGCCGGTGATCAGGTTACCAATGACATTGCCGTCGCCTTTCGCACGCCGACGCAATTTGCCGAAGAAATAAAGGTCAAGTATGCCTGTGCGCTGCGCCAGCTGGCCAGCCCGGACGACATGATCGAAGTGCCAGGAGTCGGTGATCGCAATGCGCGCCGCCTGGCAAGACAGACTCTGGCGGAGGTGGTTGAACCGCGCTATGAGGAGCTGCTGGGACTGGTTCAGGGTGAACTGAGACGCAGCGGATTCGAGGACGCCTGTGCAGCCGGAGTGGTGTTGACAGGTGGTACGTCAAAAATGGAGGGCGTGGTGGAACTGGCCGAGGAGATTTTTCACATGCCAGTGAGGTTGGGAGTACCACAGCATGTCAATGGGTTGTCCGAGGTTGCTCGGAATCCGATACATGCCACAGGTGTCGGCTTGCTGCTCTACGGGCAGCGCAGTCGCAGGAATCCACCCGGTAAAAAGGTTGACACACGTACCCGTGAGGGACTGTTCAAGCGGATGACCGAGTGGTTCAAGCAGAACTTCTAGTTGGCAATATTTCGAGCACTGGCGCTCAGGCGTAAAGGCTCGAGACTGGTTTTTCGATTTAACTGCAAGTGATTTTCAAGTGATTTTCAAGTGTGTTTCAGATTTTCAGATCTACCTCATGTAGTGCAACACCCGGGAGCGATAACGGAACGCAAGAATCCGATCGCATAGAGAACGTACGACTCAATTAATTAGATTAGGAGAACTTCAGAAATGTTTGAACTCGTTGACTCAATCAATGATTCCCCCGTCATCAAGCTGGTCGGTGTCGGTGGCGGAGGCAGCAATGCCGTGCAGCACATGGTGCAGTCCGGCATTGAAGGCGTGGATTTCATCTGCGCCAATACGGATGCGCAGGCGCTTAAGGGCATGCATGCACAGACTGTATTGCATATCGGCCAGAGCATCACCAAAGGTCTTGGTGCCGGTGCCAATCCGGAGATCGGACGTCAGGCTGCGATGGAAGATCGTGATCGTATCCAGGATCTCATCGAAGGAACCGACATGCTGTTCATCACCGCCGGTATGGGTGGTGGTACCGGTACCGGAGCCATTCCCGTCGTGGCACAGATCGCCCGTGAAATGGGTGTGCTGACCGTCGCGGTCGTCACCAAGCCTTTTCCCTTTGAAGGCAACAAGCGAATGCGTACTGCCGAATCGGGTATCGAGGAACTGCGCGGGCATGTCGATTCACTGATTACCATTCCCAATGAAAAACTGTTGTCGGTACTGGGCAAGAATATCAGTCTGCTCGATGCCTTCCGTGCGGCCAACGATGTTCTGCGCGGTGCAGTGCAGGGCATAGCCGAGCTGATCACCAATCCTGGCCTGATCAATGTTGACTTTGCCGACGTGCGCACCGTCATGAGCGAGATGGGTCTGGCCATGATGGGATCTGGTATCGGTCGTGGTGATGAGCGTGCCACCGAAGCTGCCGAAATGGCCATCTCCAGTCCATTGCTCGAGGACATCGACCTGGCCGGTGCGCGTGGCATCCTGGTCAACATAACGGCTGGCCTGGACATGGCTATTGGCGAGTTCGAGGAAGTGGGCAATGTGGTTCGCTCTTTTGCCGCAGATGATGCAACCGTCGTGGTAGGTACCGCCATCGACGAGGCACTGGAAGGAGAGCTGCGCGTTACCGTCGTGGCGACCGGCCTGGGCCAGCAGGCACAGACGCACCAGTTGCGTTCAGTACAGCAGGCCGTACAGCAGCGTGCAGTCAGCGCAGGTGCATCTGTGTATGCCCAGGGTGGTCCAGGGGGACACCATCAATCCAGTCCATCGCAGCACTCGCCTTATGCCAATTACGACAAGCCCACAGTGCAGAGAAAGACGGCCAGAAGCGCGTCTCAGGGAACAGGTCCTGCGACCAACGGTCACGATGTGGAATACCTTGATATTCCAGCATTTTTACGTCGTCAGGCTGACTGAAATGAGCATTACACCTGCTTAAGGAATCGGCAGAGAGTCGTATTATCCAGTAATATTCCGGCTGTTCGAGGGAGTGTCCGTCCGGGCACTCCCGCGAGCGATTCAAATTCGCCTCGACAACGGACGCTATTAGCCCGGACCTGACGTCGTCAGGTGCGGACAAGGGTGGCTGGACCGGAGAAATTGCACTCCATCGTTATCCCGGCAGTCTCTGGCACTGTGAAATTTGCCAGAGGTGCTATATACATGGGCAGGCAAGCTTTCCCGGTTGCAGCAGGATTACATCGTGATACGACAAAGAACATTAAAGAATTCGATTCGTGCAACAGGCGTAGGCCTGCACACGGGAAAGAAGATATTCCTGACTCTCAGCCCGGCCCCTATCAATGCGGGCATCGTGTTCCGTCGTACCGATCTCAATCCTCCAGCCATTATTCGCAACGATGCTCTGGGCGTACGCAGCACCGAGCTGGCTACTTCGCTGTACAACGACGATGGAATCCGGGTATCCACGATCGAGCATCTCATGGCTGCTCTGGCGGGCCTGGGTATAGATAACTGTCATGTCGACGTCAGTGCCGATGAGATACCGATCATGGACGGCAGTGCTGCGCCCTTTGTCTTTCTCGTGCAATCCGCCGGCATTCTGGAGCAGGGCGCACCGAAGCGCTTCATCCGCATCAAGAAGCCGATTGAAGTACGTGTCAACGAGAAATGGGCCCGATTCGAACCGTTCAACGGTTTCAAGGTTAAGTTCACCATCGATTTCGACCACCCCGTTTTCCGCGGTGACACCCGTACGGCCGAGGTGGATTTCTCCACGACTTCCTTTGTCAAGGACATCAGCCGTGCCCGCACATTCGGCTTCATGCGCGATATCGAAGCGTTGCGCAAGCGAGACCTCGTGCTTGGCGGCAGCATGGAAAATGCCATCGTCATCGACGACTATCGTGTTCTCAACGAAGACGGTCTGCGGTACAAGAACGAATTCGTACGGCACAAGATTCTCGATGCCATTGGCGATCTGTATCTGTTGGGACGCAGCCTGATCGGCTCGTTCGATGGGTACAAATCCGGCCACGCACTGAACAACCTGCTGGTTCGCGAGTTGCTCAACCAGCCTCAGTCCTGGGAAGAAGTGCAATTCGAAGATGACAACGTCGCGGTCGCACCCATTTCCTACACCCAGCCTTTCGAAGCTGTCGGCTAGTTGTCGACATGCCATCCGGTTGAGCCGGGCATGCGGGCTGTGCTGGACTGGAAGTGCCTGGTGATCAGTAAACTGCTCAGGATTCGCGCAGTTTTGCTGCCAGCTTCAGCAGTTCCTGCCGCAGGCGGTCGCCGGATCCCCTGACCACTGAGCGTTCGTCGGCGACATCACCCCGAGTCCTGCCCGGCCTGCCCGGCGGGGTGGAGCCTTGGCCGGAGGTCTCTGCCGTGCTCTCTGCCGTGCTCTCTGTCATGCTCTCTGCCAGGGCAGCCACGGCCATAGCAGCCCTGGGTGAGACGGTATTCGTTTTGCGCAGCGTGGTTCGTACCACCGGCACCTCTACCGGCGCCACATGAAAGCTGACGGTGTGAACATCCAGTGATTCGGCGCGCAGGGCGCCAGTTAATTGACGCTCGCAGAAGCGCAGTTTTGCCACCCACGCGGCATTATCGACCGTGATTCGCAGTCTACCGGCTTCCAGACGGCAGAATTGAATATGCGAAAGCGTCGCCGCTGGCACAATCCGTGAAATTACCTCCTTCATTCGACGATCTTGCTGCATTGCTGCGCGAGTCGCCGTATCGATCAGGTGATGAAACGATTTCATGAAAACATTCTCGACACCTCGTGGTGTAAGGCACTTGCCACCCGGACTGCGGCTGTGGCTGGCCAGGCTTTCAATCTGGCGATTAAAGCACGGCAGCAGGATCGCTCCAAGCCTGTTGCTGCTGTGTTTGAGCGTGTTCAGTCTCGGAGTGGGATATGCAGCTGCCGTCCGTGGCTACTGGCAAGCCACCCTGCAGCTCGATTCCACCATGGCCCCTGCGCTTGCTGCCGCCGCCGACATTGATTCCAGGGCATCGACGACATCGACGACATCGAGCTGGCTGGCAGCGGCCGAACTGGGTGAACTGCAGGCCGAAATCGTACGCTTGCGCGTTCTGTTCCTGCGCCTGGCAGAACTCGCCGAGCTGGATGATGGCGAGTTCGACCTTGACATGAAC
>JABDKN010000090.1 GCA_013002205.1 Granulosicoccus sp. | reverse complement strand
CTCGTCGAAGCCTGCGGCGACACCGGTCGGGTCATCGCCGCAAGGAGGACAGTGCCCGGTAAGGTTGGCATCGTGGTCGGCGGTGGTTCCGGACATGAGCCGGCCTTTTACGGTTACGTCGGTCCCGGTCTGGCTGATGCGGTAGCCATAGGCAATGTCTTCGCCTCACCTTCCCCTGTACAGATTCTGGAGGCGACACGGGCAGCCAGCCAGTCAGCCGGCGTACTTTATTTATACGGCAACTACAGTGGCGATGTCATGAATTTTGATATGGCTGCCGAACAGGCTGCGGACGAAGACATCACGGTCAGGACCGTACTGGTCACCGACGATGTCGCCTCGGCCCCGGAGGATCGCAGGCAGGAGCGGCGAGGCATTGCCGGTGGTTTCTTCGTTTTCAAGGTGGCAGCAGCCGCTGCCGATCAGTTCGAATCGCTGGAGGGGACGGTGCGCCTCGCGGCGAAGGCCAACGGTCATACCCGTACGATGGGTGTTGCGTTGAGCCCCTGCTCCCTGCCTCATACCCTGAAGTACAACTTTGAACTGGGTGCTGATGATATGGAGATCGGCATGGGGATACACGGTGAGGCGGGCATCCGACGCACCCGCCTTGCCAGTGCCGATGCAGTGACCGATGAACTGGTCGAGGCAATTCTGCACAATGGCTTTCTCAGTCCCGGTGATGAAGTTGCGCTACTGGTCAACGGACTGGGTTCCACCTCGCTGATGGAACTCTATCTGCTCAATCGACGTACCCGGCAAATCCTGCTGGACCAGGGAATCGGTATCCATGTCACCTTCGTCGGGGAATACGTCACGTCGCTGGAAATGGCAGGTGCATCGATTTCGATCATGAAGCTCGACGATGAACTCAAGCGATACCTGGATCATCCCTGTGATACGCCGGCCTTACGCATCGGAAACGTCAGCACGCTCAGTACGGACAGTGGTTCATCAAGCAGGCGACAGACCCGACGCGCATCATCGAAGGGCACGGCAGGCAACCTGTCGACGCATGCGCTCAACGATGCCGGGCAAGCGGGTGACATTTCTCCCACTGTGTTCACGGCCATGATGTTGGGGATTGCTGACAGTATGCACGAACACAGGGACTGGTTATCCTCACTGGATGGCGTGATTGGTGACGGTGACCACGGGGTGACCATGGACATTGGCTGGACGGCTGTCGCGTCGACCCTGAAGAGTCTCGAACCGGGCCACGACATTGGCAGTATCTCAAGGCTCGTGGGCAATACCTTCCTGGATGCTGTGGGTGCTTCCTGCGGACCGCTTTATGCGTCCGGTTTTCTTAATGCAGCAAAACTGCTCGGCGATCGCCTGGCACTTGATAACCAGGGCATGGTCGATTTCATCAGTGCAATGGCTGAGGGCATCCAGCTGCGAGGTAAAGCCGAAGCGGGTGACAAGACGATGGTCGATGCCTGGCTTCCCGCGCGTGATCAAGCCAGGCAGGCACTGGTCACTGGCGCGGATACCGAAACCTGCCTGCGCGCTGCCCTGTCAGGTGCGGAACAGGGTCGGGAGGCTACTGCAGGAATGGTAGCCGTGCGCGGCCGCTCCAGCAAACTCGGGGACAGGTCTCTCGGACACATCGATCCCGGCGCGGCATCTGCCTGCCTGATGCTCTCAGCCATACTCGAAGCCTACCTGGAGCCTGGTGACAGGCCGGCGACAGTTGTTACCAACAAGGACTGACAGATGAATACTGACAACCGCCAGGCCCTGCTGCGACGCTTCCAGGATATGAAGGCGCAGGGCATCCCTATCGTTGGCGGTGGCGCCGGCACCGGACTGTCCGCCAAATGTGAAGAGGCCGGCGGGATAGACTTGATCGTCATCTATAACTCGGGCCGCTACAGAATGGCCGGTCGCGGATCACTGGCCGGACTGCTGGCATACGGCGATGCCAACCAGATTGTCATGGACATGGCGGCTGAAGTCCTGCCGGTCGTCCGGCACACACCGGTCCTGGCTGGCGTAAATGGCACCGATCCGTTCAGGAACATGGACGTATTTCTTGACGAGGTGCAACGCGCAGGCTTTGCCGGTGTGCAGAATTTCCCGACCGTCGGATTGATAGACGGTGTATTCCGCGCGAACCTGGAAGAGACCGGTATGTCCTATGCACAGGAGGTCGAGATGATCGCCATCGCCCATGACAAAGAACTTCTGACCACGCCCTATGTCTTTAATGAAGAAGACGCCATGGCAATGGCCCGTGCCGGCGCGGATATCATCGTGTGCCACCTGGGCCTGACCACGGGCGGAAGCATCGGTGCCGGGACGGCCCTGGAACTGCAGGACTGCCCTGCCCTGGTCGATGCCTGGTCGAAGGCTGCGCAGAGCATCAACGAAGACATCATCGTGCTGGTCCACGGTGGTCCCGTGGCCGAACCGCAAGATGCGCGCTACATCCTGGCCAATACGGATGGCTGCCATGGATTCTACGGCGCCTCTTCCATGGAACGTCTGCCCACCGAACGGGCCCTGACCGAACAGACGAAGGCTTTCAAGAACATCGGTCGCTGACACCTGCACCGGACATCGCGAGACAGTTCTCAGTTCTTTCGGGCCCTGCCTCCCGGCTTGGGTGCGATCGGAAAATGCAGATCGCTGGCCTTGAGCATTCTGACGGCACTCTTATAGGCATAGTCCAGGTGAGACTGCATTGCCTTGCGCGCCCTGACAGGGTCACCGGACTTCAATGCACGAAGAATGGCCCGGTGTTGCGCAATGGTCTTCTCTGCCTGCCCGACTCTGGGCAGCATGATGTGCCGACAACGGTCAAGCTGTGCTTTGGCAACTTCTATACTTTCCCACAGACGCTCCAGCTCACTGATCATGGCGATGGCACGATGAAACTCGTCGTCGATGTCGATAGCCCTGGCGAACTGCTGACGCTCTATGGCTGATGTATGACGCTGGATGATACTGGCCAGTGTATCCGCATGTTCCTGCGTCATGGCCTGCGAGGCCTGGGCCGCACTTTCCATCTCCAGTGCGCGGCGTATCAGGTAGGCCTCCTCGATGGCTTTGAGTTCGAGTTGCGAGACACGCGTCGCCGACTGTGCCACGACATCCACCAGATGCTCGCTGCTGAGCTTCCTGACCGCTTCGCGCACCGGTGTCCGGGATATTCCCAGGTACGAGGCGATCAGTTTCTCGTCGATCAGCTCACCGGGGCTGATCTTGCCCGTCAGGATGAACTGGCGCAGCAGTGCATAGACCTGATCTTTCATCGAAGTCTTTCGATTCAGACGATATCCGCTGAGACTCTGCAGCATGATAAGTGGCGTCCAATGAAACGACTGGAACACGGCGGGCCGCTGAAGCCCAGACGGCTTGAATATGGCGGGCGGCTAAAGCCCTGGCGACTTGAATGGATCGTCCAGCTGGCCTCGATAGAAAACTGGACGTTGTTTTGACAATCTGTTTTAATACTAATATATCAGTATTGGGAGCGCTTGAACATGGCAACGACGAACACCTTTCCCAAATTGCACAACGCCATGTGGCCGGGCATTGTCGGCAAGGGTCCGGATTCGGAACCGCCGATCGATCTGGACACCATGCTCGAGCTCACCGCCAATGCCGAAGTGGACGGTGCCCGCTTTGATGGCGTCGACCTGTTCCTGTCGAATCCGCACACGCCGATTGACGCCGATGACGATGAGATTCAGGCGCTGGCCGACAAGGTGCAGGCCAAAGGACTGGTCATCGGCTCATGCGTTGCGCCGGTATGGGAACCCACCGGTGGCGGATCTGCCATGGGCAGCAGTACTGAACGCAAGGCCTTCCTCGATGCGGTCAGGCAATCCTGTCGCATTGCCGGCCGGCTGAAAGCCCTGGGTGTCCGTCCGGAGGGCGTCATTCGCATCGATTCCTCCTGCTCGCCCGCTGACTGGGCGAAGGATCCAGCTGGCAACACTCGCAGGATTGCAGAGACCTTCAGACAGGCCTGTGACATCGCAGCGGACTTCGGTGAACGATTGGCGGCCGAAGGCGAGATCTGCTGGGGTGGCATGCATTCCTGGAAAGCCATGCTCGACACACTGGAGGCGACGGATCGACCCGATGTCATCGGCTTCCAGGCAGACATGGCGCACACGCTGCTGTACACCATGGGATTCAACGCCCCGGAGCACCGCCTGTTCCCGCCGGACAAGGACCTGGATGATCCCGAGGCGCTGGATGCAGCACTCAAGACCCTGACGGATGCCTTGCGACCCTGGACCATCGACTTTCACGTTGCCCAGAATGATGGCACCGTCAAGGGGGAGGGATCGCACGACAAAACCGGCCGACATTGCCTGCCTGACGATCCGGGCGGCAAGCTGGATATTCCCCGGCACGCCGGTGCGTGGCTGCGCGATGAGCATGGCGAGCTGACCAAAGCCTGTACGCATATCTGCTGGGACGGCTGCATGTTTCCGAATGAGCAGCTGATGAATCCGCAAACCTGGAACTCCATCCTCGGCACGATGCTGAAGGTTCGCGCACAACACGGCTGGGTCGCCTAGAGGGACTATCCGCATGGCTAGGAAATCACTGAACATTGGTCTGGTCGGTTGCGGCTTCATGGGTCGCACTCACTCCAACGCCTTCAGACAGGCTGATACATTCTTTGAATTGCAGCAAAAACCGGTACTGAAAGCCGTCTGTTCGCGCTCACCCGGCAAGGCTGAAAAATTCGCTGGTCAATGGGGATACGACTCCAGTGAAACCAGCTGGCAGGCGATGGTCGAACGCGACGACATCGACCTGATCGACATTGCCAGTCCCAACGATACGCACCACGATATCGCCATTGCCGCTGCCAGGGCGGGGAAAATGGTGATGTGTGAGAAACCGCTGGGACGAAACGCTGACGAGTCCAGGGCCATGGTGGCTGCCGTCGAGGCGGCGGGCGTTGCGAATATGGTCTGGTACAACTACAGACGCGTTCCGGCGGTAACACTGGCCAGACAACTGATCGAGGAAGGCAAGCTGGGAAAGATCTTCCACTATCGCGCCAATTTTCTGCAGGACTGGACTATTTCAAGTGACCTGCCGCAAGGTGGCGAAGCCCTCTGGCGCCTGGACAAAGCCGTCGCAGGCAGCGGTGTCACCGGGGATCTGCTGGCGCACTGCATCGACACCGCGATGTGGCTCAATGGCGGCATCGACGAAGTGGTCGGCATGACCGAAACCTTCATCCGGCAGCGCGAGCATCAGCTCACCGGCAAGGTGGAACCGGTCACCATCGACGACGCCAGTCTGTTCCTGGCAAAGTTTGCCAACGGCTCGCTCGGAAACTTCGAAGCAACCCGCTACGCCCGTGGACACAAGGCCCTGTACACACTGGAAATCAACGGTGAACACGCGTCCATTCGCTGGGATCTGCACGATCTGCATCGCCTGCAATACTTTGACCACGCCGATGAAGGGCGTTGTCGTGGCTGGCGATCGGTACACGTCACCGATGGAGAGCACCCCTACATGGATCGCTGGTGGGTGCCAGGCCTGCAAATTGGGTATGAGCACACTTTCGTGCACCAATTCGCAGATTTCATCGAGGGACTGGCAAACGGCACACTCGCATCCCCTACCTTTTCAGAGGCACTGGCCACTGACCTGGTTACCGATGCCGTGCTGAGTTCGGCAGAAACGCGGCAGTGGAAGAGCATTACGTATTAGGATAGATTGACTCCAATGAGACGGTGCGCAGAGGTGAGATGGCACAGCTAATCCTAGATGAGCTCAGGCGAAATTTCGGGACTGTAAAGGCACTGGATGGCGTCTCATTCTCGGTTGAAGACGGCGAGTTCTTCTGTCTGCTGGGCGCCTCCTCTGCCGGCAAGACCACCACCCTGCGGGCCATTGCAGGTCTGGAAAAACTGGCTGGTGGCAGTGTGACGTTCAATGGCCAGGACATGACCCACTCACCCGTGCAGGGTCGGGGGATGTCGATGATCTTCCAGACCTTTGCACTGTATCCGCACATGAGCATCTACGCCAACCTGGCTTATCCGCTGATCAGGGACAGGGTGAGCCGCAGTGACATTCGCCGACGCGTCAATGAAGTTGCAGAGCTGCTGCGCGTCACGCACACGCTGAAACGCAAACCGTCGACACTGTCCGGCGGCGAGCAGCAACGGGTGGCCATCGGCAGAGCCATCGTCCGTCGACCGCAACTGCTGTTACTCGATGAGCCACTAACCAACCTGGATGCGAAACTGCGCAACGATATGCGTGCCGAATTCAAGCGCCTGCACCGGGAGCTGGGCATGACCATGCTGTACGCCAGCCCTGACCAGCTTGAAGCCTTGACCATGGGCGCCCGCATTGCCATGATCGACAACGGAAAGATCGTGGAGACAGGAACTCCGCAGGGCATGTATGGCGCCCCGTCCCATACGTTTGTCGCCAGTATGCTTGGCTCACCAGTGATCAACCTGGTCAAGGGTCGTGTCAACCAGTCGGGCAGTCACCACACACTGGAACTGCCATTCGGGACGCTCGACCTGAGCGGCGTCAGCCTGCGCACCGAGCTCTCCAGCGGTGATTCGCTCACGCTGGGCATCCGACCACAGGATCTGCACGTCGACGCGGCCGTTGAGGGCTCTGGCTCCGCGGATCTCAGTATCAGCGGCCGGATCCATCTGACCGAACCACTGGGCGATGTGACCATCCTGGATATCGATGTACGTGGCAGCCTGTTAAAGATGGTCCTGCCCGAAGAACAGGCGGCAACGTATTCCCTTGGACAGGATATCGGACTGTCCTTCAGTCTGACCGATGCTCACCTGTTCGATGCAGATTCCGGAGCAAGGATGAACTAGCAAGTCGACACAATGAGAAGCAGTGCCCCTAACCACCACTGAGATGAAAGGAGAATTCAATGCCATTGTCAACGTTTCACCGCCAGGTTCTGGGAACCTGCGCTGCTACCCTGCTGACGGGAGGTTTCAGCACTCCACTGCTCGCCGCTGATATCACCATCAACATGGCCGCTCCGGACTGGCCGCCCACGCGGTTTTTCAAGGAGCATTTCGACAAGACTTACAAGTCCCCGGCTGGACATAACACCACCCTGGAAATGGACTTCATCCCATGGCCCAGTTTCTATGAGCGAGTGGCAGCATCGCTGACCTCCGGTGAGCAGAAATACCAGATGATCGTGACCGACAGCCAGTGGCTGGGATCGTTCGTCGAAGGCGGCTACTATCTGGACCTGACAGAAAAGATCAAGGCAGATCCGGAACTGATAGCCATCATGGAAGATCTGCACCCGGCTCTGGTATCGGCATACTCCACCTATCCGCACAAGTCGCGAAAACAGCTCGAAGAAGCCGGAAGCGCCATTGCACCCGATACCCACTATTATGGATTTCCGCAGTTCCCCGATACCTATGTCACCTTCTACAGAAAGGATATTTTCTGTCACGAAGGGGAAGCCGCCGCATTCAAGGAGCAGTACGATGCGACCTTGCCCTGTACTTATGAAGACTGGCAGGACGTCGACTGGGAACGCTATGCGCAGATTGGCAAGTTTCTGAAACGCAAGAAAGGCGAGCAATTGGCCGGCGAAACGCTGACGGATGATTTCTACGGCATTTCCTACCAGGCTGGCAAGGGCTACGACTTCTCATCGATGCAGGCCAATGCATTCATCTGGCAGCACGGCGGTGACATCTGGGACGAAACCAACGCACCGGAAGGCCAGGCTGAAGGTGTCGTGAATTCCGACGTGGCCGTCGAGGCTTTTGAACACTACCTGTCCATGATCCCGGATATGCCCCCGGTTGCGCAAACCGGACAGATGGATATCTTCGTCATCCAGGATCTCTACATGCAGGGCAAGGTGGCTTCGACCATCGACTGGGTCGGCCTGGGTGAGCCGGTACTGGACCCCGCATCCTCAAAGGTCCATGACAAGTCTGCTTTTGGTCCCGCTCCGGGCTTGCGCAAGGAAGACGGGTCAATCGACAGGACCGGCAATATCGGCGGCCAGCCGTTCGTACTGACTACATGGAATTCTGACGAAGTGGTCGATGAAGCCCTGAATGTGGTCAAGTGGTGGCTCGATCCGGATACCCAGATCGAAGCCGTGTCCAACGGCGGCCAGTCCGGCCTGATGAGTGTCATGGCTGACCCATCCTACAATGACCTGCGCCCCTGGAACCGGGCACACGTCGAGATGATCGACTGGCAGAAGGATGTCTGGCACATTCCGCTGTTCTTCGAGATGCTGACTCAGCAGCAGGAGGAATTCGACAAGGCGATCACCGGACAGAAATCTGCGCGTGATGCCCTCGATGCTGTTGCAGAGTTCCAGCAGGAACTGCTCGAAGACGATGGCTTCATTGAATAGGCTCATCCGCAGCTGATACACCCCGAGCCATTCGTTGAACCTCTCAGGATTCGACGAATGGCTCGGGATTTCGCCGGACACTGACCTACCTGGCAAGACTCAACCACTACTCCAGTCGGGAACTCAACCATGACAGATGTCGCAGCCGTACATGGCCATGCGAAAAGCGGGTTCTGGGCACGATTGACGGCCCCCGAGAATCGTGGACCTTTACTGGTTGCGCCTGCGATCATCACGCTGTTCGTCATGAATATCTTTCCGCTGCTGTGGTCATTCGGCCTGAGCTTCTTCAACTACCGGGCAAATCGGCAGAATGTGCCCGAATTCGTCGGCCTGAAGAACTTTGAACGTGTCCTGACAGACGAAAAGATCTGGGATCGTTTCCAGACCACGGCCATCATCGTCGGCTCATCGGTCACCTTGCAACTGATCATCGGATTCTCCCTGGCGATGCTGTTCGCCAAGCACTTTCCCATGCGCCGTATCATCATGATGCTGGTACTGACGCCGATGATGCTGTCATTCGTTTCCGTGGGTGTGTTCTTCAAGTTGTACTACGAACCCACCTTCGGTCTGCTGAGCTGGGTGGTCAACCTGTTTAGCAGTGAACCCTTTGCACTGCTGTCGAGTTCGACCGGGGCCCTGATCGGTATCATCTTCGCCGATGCCTGGATGTGGTCGCCATTCGTGATGTTGCTCGTTCTGGCGGGTCTGGTCTCCGTGCCAAAGTACCTGTATGAGGCTGCAGAGATCGATCGTGTGAGTTCCTGGCGCCGGTTCGTCACCATCACGCTGCCCTACATCAAGAGTCTGCTGCTGCTTGCCATCCTGTTCCGCACGATTGAAACCTTCAAGATCTTCGACATCATCTACATCATCACGGAAGGCGGCCCCGGCTCCTCGACAGAATCCATCGCGGTCAACATCTACAGGATGGCCTTCCAGAATTTTCGCACCAGCCGATCCGGCGCACTGGCTTACATCATCCTGTTCATCGTGATCGTGCTGACCAATCTGTATCTCTATTCCGTCAATCGACGCGCCCACGAGGAAACTCTCTGATGGCCAAACAGCGGGAAATCGGTAAGGCTGGCTGGGGACACACGGCGGTCGCCGGAATCGTAGGCTTCATCTATTTCTTCCCGGTCTTCTGGATCATTCTCACGGCGTTCAAGACGCGCACGGATGCGCTTGAAATACCCCCCAAGCTGTTCTTTACACCGACTCTGGATAATTTTCGGGCGGTGTTCTTCAGATCATCGATCACCTCCGATGAGACCGCAGCGACCAATTTCATACTGTACTTCTTCAACTCCATTTTCATTGCAGGAACGGCCGTGCTGCTGGCAATGCTGATCGGTACCCTGGCCGCCTATGCGTTTTCCCGGCATCCGCTCAAGGGCAATGACACCTATCTTTTCATCATACTCACTACCCGCATGATGCCGCCCATCGTCGTCATCATTCCCATTTTCCTGATGTTCCGGCTGACCGGGCTGGCTGGCAGCTACTGGGGAATTCTCCTGCTCTATACGGCATTCAACATCCCCTTCTCCATCTGGCTGGTGAAATCCTTCTTCGATGAGCTGAACCCGGAAATAGAGGATGCAGCCAGGATGGACGGTTCCACGGACTGGCGTGTTTTCTTCGGCATCTGCCTGCCACAGATCTACGCCGGCCTGGCAGCCACGTTCGTGTTCGGCATGATCCTGACCTGGAATGAATTTCTCTTTGCATTGCTGCTCACGGGTGTCGAAACCCGGACCGTACCCGTTGCGATGGCCCGTACACTGGGAGGCAGCGTCGGCGTGGATTACGGCCTGCTGGCCGCCATCGTCACTTTGTTCCTCATTCCCATCTGCATCGTGACGTTCCTGCTGCAGAACCAGCTGTTGCGTGGCGTCACGTTCGGAACCGTCAAGAAATGAGTATCGAGCTCAGATCCACCACGAAGAACTATGGCAACCTGACAGCTGTCGATGCAATCGACCTGTCCATCGACGACGGCGAGGTCCTGTGCCTGCTGGGTCCGTCCGGTTGCGGCAAGACGACCACCCTGCGCATGATCGCGGGTCTTGAATCGGTCGATGGCGGAGAGGTTCTGATTGGCGGCAAACCGGTCAACGGCCTGGCTGCCAGGGAACGCAATGTCGCCATGAGCTTTCAGTTCTATGCTCTCTATCCGAGTCTGTCGGTCGCGGAGAACCTGGCTTTCCCGCTGCATGCCGAAGGACTCAGTCGCGCGCAGATCAAGGCCAAGGTCCAGGAAACCTCGCGCGTGCTGCAACTGGACACCATTCTCGACCGTTTGCCCGGCCAGCTGGCCGAAGGTGAGAAGCAGCGGGTAGCGGTCGGACGCTCCATCATTCGCAACCCTACCTGTTTTCTGTTTGACGAGCCGTTGTCCCGACTCGACGTCCAGCTACGCGAGGAAATGCGCGGTGAGATCAAGGAAGTCCTGCAGGGCCTGTCCAAGCCCACGGTCATCGTCACCCATGACCAACTGGAAGCACTGACCATGGCAGACCGGATAGCGGTCATGCGCGATGGTCGGATAGAGCAGGTCGACACGCCGCACTCGGTGTTTTCCCGACCGGCCAACCTGTTCGTCGCCGGCTTCATAGGAACGCCGCAGATGAATCTGTTGCCCACGACCTTCACCGGTAAATCCAGTCAGGGTCAGGGGGAATTCAGGATAGACGAGCACCAGAGCATCAGCATTGCTCTCGATGACAGCTTTAACGGTATTCGTGAGGGAAGCACGGTGACGCTGGGCATCAGGCCGCGCAATCTGCGTCTGCTCAGCGAGGCAAGTGCAGACAGCGTCAGCCTGCCTGTCGAACTCATAGAACCCATGGGGGCAGAAACACTGGCTCACCTGAAGGACGGTGATCGCGACCTGAGGGTCGTCACCGACTGGAAGGTGCCTCTGGCCGAAAACGACCTCGTGCACGCGCAGTTCATGCCGGGATCCGTCCACATCTTTGCCGACAATGAACAGCGGGTAACGACGCTATGACCGCAACTCAGGCCAAATGGCTGGAACGCTCGATAATCTCGTTGTGTATCGTGTCGATACTGATGATCTTCCAGCCCTTTTCCATGCAGCTGTTCACGATCGGCTGCATCCTGGTCGTCATCGGCGCATTGCTGTTCAACCTGGTGCCCTTCTGCCGCCCCGGTGTCAGTTTCGCCCAGCTGCGCAAGGTCATCTACATCATTCTGATCGTACTCGTGGTGGCCGCAATGCTGGGTATAGGCACCGCATTCCTGTACGCAGAATACCTCGCCAGCCTGCGCAACTGAGTCGCGGACGACCATGACACCGGAGAACGACAAGCGTGTTTATGTCGCCGGTACATTCGATACCAAGCATGACGAACTGAAATACATGGCGCGCTCCCTGGCCAGGCTCGGCATGCGTGTCGTCACCGTCGATCTGGGCACCAGCGATCGGGCAACTGCCAGTAAGATCGACTATTCCGCCGCCGAGGTAGCCGCCTGTCACCCGCAGGGCGCAACAGCTGTGCTGGGAGTGGAGAATAGGGGCGACGCTGTCGCGGCGATGGCCGAGTCGTTCCGGCGGTTCCTGCACAGCCGCGACGATGTCGCCGGCGTGATCGGGGCGGGCGGCTCCGGCGGGACGTCCATGCTGGCCCCCGCCTTTCGCAGTCTGCCCATCGGCACACCCAAACTGATCGTCTCGACGGTGGCCTCGGGAAATGTGGCGCCCTATGTCGGCGCCTCTGACCTGACGATGATGTACTCGGTCACCGATGTGGAAGGGCTCAACCGCATCTCGAGGCAGATCCTCGGCAATGCCGCCCACGCCATGGCGGGCATGGTCATGCATGCAGCGGACATCGGTGCGACCGAGCAGCGCCCGGCCATTGGACTGACCATGTTTGGTGTGACGACACCCTGCGTCAAGGCAGTGATGGCCCGGTTGAAGGATACCTACGACTGCCTGGTTTTTCATGCGACCGGCACCGGCGGAGCGTCCATGGAGAAACTGGCGGAGTCGGGCCTGCTGACTGCGGTGCTTGATCTGACCACAACCGAGATCGCCGACCGCCTGGTTGGCGGCGTCATGGCAGCGGGCGAGGACAGACTGGGTGCGATCATACGCAGCAAATGTCCTTACATCGGTTCCCTGGGCGCCCTGGACATGGTCAACTTCGGTGCACGTGACACAGTTCCAGCTGAATTTGCAGACCGGCTTTTCCATAGCCATAACCCGCAGGTGACGCTGATGCGCACCTCGGTGGACGAGAACCGTGCCATTGGACGCTGGATCGCCGAGCGGCTCAACCAGATGCACGGCGATGTGCGGTTTCTGATTCCCGAGATGGGTCTGTCCATGCTCGATACCCCGGGTCAGCCGTTTCATGATCCGCAGGCTGATGCAGCCCTGTTCGATACTCTGGATGATCTCGTCGTACGCACGGACAGGCGCCGGTTGATTCGGGTACCGGCATCGATCAACGACGCGCTGTTCAGCGACACGGTGGTGGACCAGTTCACGCAGTTGGTGCCGTCATCGAGGTAGCAGGATACGACCGATCAGAATTGCAATACGTACGGCCACTGGCCTGTGAGGGAAATGATGAAAGGAATGTTCTTACTTGCCCGAGACACGCCGCAGGAGCTCCTGTACTGGGGCGGCCTGCGCTGGTTGAGTCGCCCTCCCACGACAGCGTCCAGCCAGCTCACCGTCATCGAAGTGGTACTGCAGCCCGGCAAAGGCCACGACTTTCACAAACACCCGGACCAGGAAGAAGTCATCTACGTTATCTCGGGTCAGGTACAACAGTGGCTGGAACAGGAGCAGCAACTGCTGAATCCGGGTGATTCACTGTTCATCCCTGCCGATACCGTGCACGCATCCTTCAACACGGGAGCAACACCAGCCACGTTGCTGGCAATTCTCGGCCCCTGCGTCGGCGAGGAAGGCTATGAGCTGGTGGACGTAGCAGCGGAAAGCCCCTGGAACCGGTTACGTGAGTAGGCGATGAAGCTCAGCGCTATCGGTTCCATGCCACAACAGACACCAGGACCCAGGACACCATGGCACCATGCCACCAAGACACCAAGCCACCAAGCCACCGTGCCTTCATGCCGCAGGAGCGGCAGTGGCAGTGGCATCCATGATCAAAGAGGAGTAGCACCATGAAGATTGGATTTTGCATGCTGTTGTGGACGACAGCCGTCGGTGAAGAGCATCGTCCACTGCTCGAGGATATCAAGGCAACCGGTTACGACGGGGTGGAGATCCCCATCTTCGACGGCACGCCGGACACCTACGCGAGCATTGGCAAAATGCTGGATGAACTCGAGCTGGAACGTACGGCAATCTCCGTCATTCCCACCCTGGACCGGAATCCCCTGTCTGCAGAGGCGGCAACGCGTCAGGCTGCTGTAGATTATCTTGCCTGGTGTACCGACTGCACGGCTGCCCTGGGGGCCAACACCATCGGCGGTCCCTTGCACCAGACGCTTGGCGAATTCTCCGGAGCGGCGACCACAACGGACGAGTTCGACCGCGCCCGCGAAGTGCACACCCGGGCCGGTGATCATGCTCGCCAGTCAGGCATCACGCTCGCGCTGGAGGCAATCAACCGTTTCGAATCCTATTTCGCCAACACGATGCAGCAACTGGATGCCTACGTCGAATCCGTCAATCATCCTGCCATCAAGACCATGTACGACACCTTCCACGCCAATATAGAGGAAGCAGATCCTGTGGGTGCGTACACCGCCCACAAACACAATGTCGTGCATGTACATATTTCCGAAAACGATCGGGGTGTTCCGGGGCGCGGTCATATTCCCTGGAACGATACGTTCAGGGCCCTGAAATCAGGCGGCTATGACCAGTGGCTGACCATCGAGGCATTTGGACGCGGCCTGCCTGACCTGGCTGCCGCCACGCGCGTCTGGCGGGATTTTGCAGAGAGTCCCGAAGCAGTCTATCGTGAAGGATTCAACACGATAAGCGATGGATGGAAGCATGCCTGACATGCCTGACATGCCTGACAGACTATTGCATGCAGCTCAGGTTTCCCGTCATGCCTGTCTTTGATGCGGTCTTCGTCGGCCTGACCATACTGGATATTGCCGGCCGACCGCTCGACGCGATTCCCGAAGGTGGCGGTGTTGCATTCATCGAACAGATCCGCATGAATCCCGCAGGCACAGCAGCGGGGGCTGTCATGAATGCAGCCAAACTGGGAACCAGATGCGCAACGGTAGCCTG
>JABDKN010000267.1 GCA_013002205.1 Granulosicoccus sp. | reverse complement strand
GAGCAGGATCCCGAGTACTGGCTCAGCCAGCCGGGTGCGCCCAAGCCCAAGCTGGACAACGAGAAGCCCACCCCTGAGACGGTGGACTACGACGAGCTGGTCAAGAGCTGGACTCAGTAGTTGAGTACATCTTAGTTACCGTGGATATATGGGTACTGGCAGAGGGATCCGCCTGTGCCCTGAATCCGTTGTGAGGATCCGGAGGCGGCCATTGCAGGATCGAGTGGCGTTGCAGGCTGGTTCATCCCCGTCAGGTGCCGCAACAGCAGGGTGATCACAGCGTGATCACGCTGGTGCGGCGCGGCGCGCGGCGGGGACGATCAGCTCTCCACAATTGCTGGACAATGCGGAGGCATTGATGAGTACTTTTGATCTGGTGGTCGTGGGTGGAGGCATCAACGGAGCCGGGATAGCCAGGGATGCTGCCGGTCGTGGATTGCGCGTCATGCTGTGCGAGAAGGACGATCTGGCGCAGCACACCTCATCTTCCAGTACCAAACTGATCCACGGTGGCCTGCGCTACCTGGAACACTACGATTTCATGCTGGTCAGGCATGCACTGGGTGAGCGCGAAGTATTACTGCGCGCAGCCCCCCACATCATCTGGCCGCTGCGTTTCATCCTGCCACATCACCAGGCCTTGCGTCCACGCTGGCTGATTCGACTCGGGCTGTTTCTGTACGACAACCTGGGCGGGCGTAAGCTGCTGCCACGTTCCAACAGCGTGGACCTGACCCGCCATGTGGCAGGCCAGGCGTTGAAGAAGACCTACACCAGTGGCTTCGAATACTCCGATTGCTGGGTGCAGGATGCGCGACTGGTTACGCTCAATGTCATGGATGCCGCGGCGCGCGGCTGCGATGTCCGGGTGCGTACGGAATGCACCGACATCATCCGGGAGGATGGCCAGTTGACGGTGAATCTGCGCGATCACCTGACCGGGCAGAGTGACTCGGTAACCGCTCGTGCCCTCGTCAATGCCTCCGGACCCTGGGTGGAGAGAACCCTGGCGCTGGACGAGGAACACGATGCGCGACACGGTGTTCGCCTGGTCAAGGGCAGTCACATCGTCGTTCCCAAATTGTTCGAGCACCCGTACACCTATATTTTCCAGAATGCTGACAACCGGATTCTGTTTGCCATACCCTACGAGAACGACTTCACCCTGCTGGGTACGACCGATGTAGAGATTCAGTCGGAGCCCGGCACCGAAGTCATCGAGCAGGCGGAAATCGACTACATCTGTGACAACGCCAGCGAATATTTCGCCACACCGGTCACCCCTGAGCAGGTGGTGTGGACTTATACCGGCGTCAGGCCACTGTACGACGATGCATCGGATAATGCCTCGACCGTCACGCGTGACTACAAGCTGGACCTGGACACCCGGGAGGGTGCGCCGATTCTGTCCGTGTATGGCGGCAAGATAACGACGTATCGGAAACTGGCCGAGCAGGCGGTGGACATGCTGCAGCCCGTGCTGGGTTTCAGCCAAGGCGCGTGGACCTCGCCCGAACCCTTGCCGGGTGGCGAGATACCCGATGCGGATTTCGACGCGTTCCTGGCGCAGTGCCAGTCACGGTATCCGTGGATGGAAGCGGCGCTGCTGCTCGACTATGCCAGGAACTACGGCACACGATTGTCAAAGCTTATCGGCGATGCCCGAAGCATGGCTGAACTGGGTCATCATTTCGGTGGCCCGCTGTACCAGGCCGAGGTGGATTACCTGGTCAGGGAGGAATGGGCAAGAACCGCTGCGGACATTCTGTGGCGCCGCAGCAAGAAAGGCCTGCACACTCCCGAAGGTACCGAACAGGCCTTGCAGACGTGGCTGGATGAGCATTACAACTTCAGCCAGGCGACACAGTCTGCCGTGCCGGTAGCCTAGTCGGGTTAAAGTGCGAAGTACGCGCCGTACCCATGAAAACGACTCGAGCGATTTCAGTACGGCTGATGACATCAACTCCAAACATCAATACAACAGGTAGGACACTGATATGCGATATCTACATACCATGGTGCGAGTACAGGACATCGACGCCAGCCTGCATTTCTATTGCGAGCTGCTGGGCATGCAAGAGACCCGGCGCGTCGACAATGAAAAGGGCAGGTTCACCCTGATTTTCCTGGCCGCTGACGCTGACGCTGCCGGCGCTGCCGACACCCAGTCTCCGCTTCTGGAACTGACCTACAACTGGCCGGCCGACGGTGAGGCGGGTGAACAGTACAGCGGTGGCCGGAATTTCGGTCATCTCGCCTATCGGGTCGATGACATATACGCAACCTGCCAGAGGCTGCAGGAGGGTGGTGTGACCATCAACCGTCCACCGCGCGATGGACATATGGCCTTTGTCCGTTCACCGGATGGCATTTCCCTGGAGCTGTTGCAGGAAGGCGAGGCCAAGGCTCCGGCTGAACCGTGGGCGAGCATGGAGAATACCGGTAGCTGGTAACACCAGAACTGGCCCACTACGCTGCAGCTGGGTTTTCAGGGTATAGTTTTCCCCGTCAGTCAATCACAGCGTTAACCTGCAATTGACGCAGACCGACCGGAGCGGCAGCGCAGGGAGGACTGAGTCAAGTTGACAGGTTCAACGCACTGTTAGTACATGGACACAGAAGATGTGCGAAACAATCGACTACGCAGCCTTGCTATCATCTTTTGGTATTGCATGAAGTCGAAGGCCAAGGGCACCAACAACCTTCAATATTGTTGCCAGCTCAGGGTTTCCGTCCGCTGACAAGGATTTGTACAAACTCTCCCTTCCAAGGCCCGTATCTCGCGCTAACTGCGCCATTCCTTTTGATCGCGCAATATCTCCGAGCGCTGCCGCAATTACTCCAGCATCACCATCGTCAAGTGCTGCCTCCAAATACGCTGCCATTTCTTCTCTTGATGAGATATGTTCGCTAGGATTCCACTTGCTTGTTTGTGTTTTGTTCATCACTTGCACCTCTACATATTTTCAGCGAGCTCGTGAGCTAGTTTTATGTCACGCTGTTGACTTGATTTGTCACCACCGGCAAGGAGCAAAATGAACTCTTCGCCCCGTTTCATAAAATATACTCGGTAGCCCTGGCCGTAATCGATTCGTAATTCAGACAGCCCCTTTCCAATCGGCTCTGCATCACCCGGGTTACCCAGCGACAACCTTCGAATACGAATATCGATTCTTGCCTTAGCCCGCAGATCTTTTAGTTTATTAAACCAGCGGGCGTACTGGTCCGTCTGGCGGATTTCGGTCATCTTATAAACGTATCCTTTAGGATACTATAAGTCAAGCGCTAATTTCTGGTACCCGCCCGAACGCATGGCGCCTAGGCAGTTCATATTCAATCTCGAGATTACAACCGATGAATCATGCTAAATATAAATCGACATGCCTGACAACGGTTTATACGTATATGGACTCCCCCTCGTTTGCAAGTACGCGCTGCGGACGAATGGGTACGACTGCCAACGCATATTCGGTCTTTGCTGATGCCTACTCAAAGTGTCAGGCATATGACCCTGATGGGCTTCAGCTCACTTCGTAACAACAGGCAGGTGAGCCAGTTCAGGTAATTCACTTGGATCCACGCTGCGTAACCGGTCCGAGCTACGCATCGTCGGCCAGTTTAAAGCGGTTGACCAGGGTCTTCATGTTCAACGCGACCTCATTCAGACGCGTTACTTCCGCCTTGACCACATCAACCGCCTGCCTGGTGTCCTGAGTGCCACCGACGAGCTGGTCCAGTTGCTCCGACATGCTGCTGGAGCTCGTCGCCACCGAGCAGATAGAGCGGCTGATTTCCTGCGTGGTGGAGGATTGCTCGGTCATGGCCTGCGTCGTGCCGGATTGCAGTTCATTGATCTGCTGCACGATCCTGTCGATGGCGCTGATGCCAGCGGCCGCACTGCCACTGTCCAGTTGAATGGTATTGATCTTTTCGCTGATGTCTTCGGTGGCTCTGGCCGTCTCCTTGGCCAGTTCCTTGACCTCATTGGCGACCACGGCGAACCCCTTTCCCGCGTCCCCGGCACGTGCTGCCTCGATAGTGGCATTCAATGCCAGCAGATTGGTTTGTTCTGCGATGGAGGTGATGACCTTGACCATGTCGCCGATTGCCTGGCTGGAGCAGGACAGTTGAGTGACACTGGTATCGGCGGAGCGGGTCAGCTCAACTGCCTCGGCAGCAACGGTGTTGGAACGCTGCGTGTTTTTCGCAATCTCCTTGATACTGGCGTTCATCTGCTCTGCCGCACCGGCGATGGTACTGACGTTCTCCGAGATACTGGTTGCGCCGGCGGCTATGCTGCTGGCTTTCTCAGTCGAGGCCCCGGCGTCCATCTCCAGTCGCTCATGGACCCCGATTACTTTGTCGACACTGTCGCTGAGGATGAGAGCATCAGACTTGATACGCGAGATCATGCCGGCCAGCTGACTGACCGTGGCATCGGCGTCTCGCTGCAGTTGTCCGAAGTCGCCCTTGAGCTGCACGCTTGCTGGTGTGTCCATGCTCCGGCTGAAGTCGCCCTCGGACATGCGATTGAACAGCTGGCCTGCACTACTGATGACAGCGCTGCAGATGTCCAGCATCTCATTGATGCCCGTATAGACAGGCACCAGGAAGTCCGGTTTACCGGAGCCGTCGATGCGTTCGGACAGGTTGCCCACCAGTGCAGCCTGGACAAGTGCATGGACATCCTCGCTGACGGCAGACTCGATGGCCGCCTTGTCGGTTCTATCGTAGAACTCCAGTACCGTGCCCAGTGATTGGTGCTCATCGTGCACCGGGTTTGCCATCAGCCGGATATTGCGCCCGCCGATGACCCGGTCCAGTACTGAGGCTTCGCCCGGTTCATCACCGAACTCCCAGGCCGATCCTGAACCGGATGCCCCGCTTGAGGCTGACTTTGACGCCTGGTCTGATACCTGGTCCGTAAATGGCGTCTCGCTTGATGCCTGGTCCGTATTTGACGCCTGGTCTGATAACTGGTCCGATTCCGATTCGTCGACCAGGCCATGCGAACCATCCGGGTAGAAAATACTCAGGGGCTGCCCGATGAGAGAATGGTAACTGAACCCAGGCAAGTCGCTGGCCAGTGCGTGCTCGTGAAGCAGAAAGTAGTCATGGGCGGCCCGGTTGCAATAGATGATCTCGCCGTCGGTGTCAGCCATGAGAATGACGGCTGAGACGCTTTCCAGGGCCTGTTTGAGCCGGCCATTGTCGATCAGTTGCCTGCGCTCTGCGGTTATGCGCAGTTTGAGTTTGTCCTGCATGGTGGCCAGGGATCTCAACAGCTGTCCAGGTTCGTCACGGGTCGGAATGATGATGCGCGTGTCCAGGCGGTCCTCAGCAATGGCCGTGGCTACCCGATGCGCCTGCTGTATCGCCAGGGTAATGCCCAGTCCCACCATGAAGGTGAACGTCAACCCGATCAGTACAGCCAGCAGTACGGCACTGAGCATGATGGTGCGACTTCCGGCATCACGATCGATGCGTGCCTGCAACAGCGAACGTAGTTCGGCGTTGACCCTGTCCAGCAGGGCGTAGCCCGCCGTGACGGTGTCCGCAAAGCCATTGAAATCATCAGGCGCGAGTGTTTCATGTGACGCGGTCAATTGCCCAGTCGCGGCATCGATGGCTGTATGGGCTTTTTGCAGAAACTGTCGCGTTGGCTTTTTCAGAGATGGAGACAGAGTTGTATTGTTGCGAATGGCGATATCGATGACATCCGCGGCGGATGTTGCCAGCTTGCGCAGCGTGTACAGGGTGAACCCAAGCGTCTGCGCATGGGGCTGACCCGTCGCACTGCCCACAGTGGCGGGAAATGCATGCAGCTGGTAGAGCAGCGGTGGTAATTTCAGCAGTACGGCATCCATCAGGTAGTAGGTGTCCAGATCCGGATCGAGAATCAGGTTGGATTGATCACCAATCAGTCGCCTGTGGCTCTCCAGTACTTCGAGCGTCGTGTCATGTGCCTGCTCCCAAACTGCGGCCGGTGTGTCCGGGTTCAGGCGCAACAGCTCTGCAACGGTTTCGCGCACCCGTAACCAGCTCTCGTCTGCCTTTAGCGCAGTTCCCAGCGTTGTATTGAGCTCACTGATCGCGACCAGCTTTTCATTCAGTCTCCGGGCGCTTTTCTCCAACCCGTCCTGCCGTTGCTTATCCGAGCCTGTCAGGAGCGCCAGGTGATGCTCTCCCAGCAAGTGCTGCAACTCGGCCAGGGGCTGAAGATACTGTGCGCCGGCAACTTCCTTCTCGGCAAAGCGAATCGTGCGCGCTGAAATTTCCGACAGTAGATAGGTCGCCACTGCGGTAGGCATACACAGGAGCGCCATGATCAGGAAAAACTTGTATCTGAGTTTCAGGTGTTTCGGGTGTTTCATTGCTGTGGTTTTCAGCCGGCGTCCATAAGCCGTCGGTAGGCAGGGCGTCCGGCGTGGGCAGGACGCGCTCTGGATAAAGACGACAGCGTGTGTCCTATTCCATCGGCACACTGGTGAAGTCCTTTCCTGGTAACCGTTTCATGCGCTGTGGCCGCTCAGGCGCGTGTAAGTAAGCCGGATTGAGTTGCGTGAGTTTCGTGAGTTTCGTGAACTGTGCGAGCTGCGCGAACTTCTTGAGTTGGCGTGCTGAGATTTTGTACACTGGCCTGCATGAACATGACGGCATCAATCGCAGCCACTGCACGACGCCACCACAGGCATAAGTTGCATCATCGATGCCTGGTACGGTTATTTGCACTGTGTGCGATCTTCCTCTGCGCGCATAGCCAGGCCCAGGTCCCGGCGGCTGTCGATGGTCAGCCACTACCCACCCTGGCACCGATGCTTGAGAACGTCACCCCCGCCGTGGTCAACATTTT
>JABDKN010000086.1 GCA_013002205.1 Granulosicoccus sp. | reverse complement strand
TGCTGTCGGCTGTCGACGTCACGTTTGCCGACGAACGGTTGCAGGACTATTTCTATCAGGTTGACCCGGCGTACGTAAACGAGCAGCGTCCGCTCTATGATGCCTCAGGCGGCTACCTGGAAACCAGGTGGCTGGCAGGTGTCGGCCTGCGTCCGCTGCGCAGCGTACGTGTGTTTATCGGTGTTTTCACCGGCTTTTATCAAGGTGCGCGCAACCGGGCCAGTGCCCTGTATGAAACCACATCCTCAACCGGCTTTGCACTGGGCGTGGTCTGGACCATCAAGTCCAGTGATGCGTTCGTCGATATCGTCGACATGGGGAGTAATCAGTAGCGCTTCATTGTCCGCCATCGAGCTGCACCACCGGTGCCTGGGCATTCTCGGCTGTGCTGGATTGCAGGATGCTCTCCAGACGTTCCTCGTCGACTTCCTCCTCCACCACTGCATTGTCGCTCTGCGTATCGTCTGTCATGCCCAGTTCGACCAGCAGCGGAAAATGATCGGAACCGATATACGGAAGTCGCCGGATGTCCACGACCTCGAAGTGGCTGGAGACGAATATATGATCCAGCGGCCAGCGTGCATACCAGTGCTCCGCGTGAAAGGTATTGAACAATCCACGTCCGACGCGCAGGTCGAGCAGACCGCTCAATTGCCGGAACAGTCGAGTCGTGGCCGACCAGGCGACATCATTCAGGTCGCCAGCGACGATGATGCGGTTGTTTCGCTCCTCCAGAGCCTTTGCCAGCATCAGCAGTTCAACGTCACGCTCCGTGGATTCATCATTTTCTCCCGGGGCCGGAGGTGCCGGATGTACCACGTGCAACTGGATCTGGTGGTCGCTGTCCAGGTTGACCAGGGCACTCATCGACGGTTTGTCATCCTCGACCAGGTAGTCGATACGACTCTCGGTCAATGGCAGCCTGGAATACACGTGCATGCCATACAGATTGTCCAGCGGGCAGCGTATCCGGTGAATGTAGCCATCGAGAGTATCCAGCTTGTCCTGCCACCACTGATCGGATTCCAGCGTGATGACGATATCAGGCTGATGTTGCCTGATCAGTGACAATAACGGTTCACTGTTGCGATTGGTCATCAGCACATTGCTGTTGAGCATCCTGAGGGTGGGGCGTGTATCCCCCGGCCTGATGACACGGTTTTCCACCTCCCGGCGATGCAGGCCGGTGTAGGGATATATCCAGTAACACTGGTAGACCAGGACGGCCAGTACGAGCAGGGCAGACGCGCTGGTCCAGAACCCGCCGGCATGCGGAACGAGTACCCAGATCAGCAGCCACAGACCAGCCAGGATGGCAAGCTGCAGCCGTGGAAAATCCATGGATCGTATCCACCACGCCCGACGGATCGACAGCGGCAGCAGGGTAGCCAGCACCAGGGCCAGAGCGAAAACTGACAGGAATAGGGACACCGTTCTTCAGATGATTGCAGAGGTGTTCCTACTGTACTCTGACAGGCATGTGAATCACAATTCGTCGTCCACGAAGACGACGTGCTGGAAATGTGTCTGCTCTTCGAAGCTGGCACCCAGGGAGCCGATCAACAGACCCACCGAGGCACAGAACGTGGCCATCTTGACATAGCTGGACGGCGTGATCCGGCTGACAGTCGCGGAATCGATAGTGATCCACCTGCCGATGAGTTCAGCGGGAAAGAGCAGGGTGTTGGCCAGCAGGGCCAGCACGAACATGAAACTCCATGTCAGCGCCAGTCCGCTGAGAACGATTCCGATGGCCGATACGCGACTGACGGCAATCTGCTCACGGTGATGACTGCTGCGGCTGAGCAGCAGATGCTGCCGGGCACTGATGTAGAGCGTGGTCAACATCAGGATCAGCACGCTGAGCAGGCTCAGGCCTGTCCAGTTCTGGGACAATCCGAGATCCCAGCTCTCGGCGCTCATCAGGAGTACCGCCACCGTTGACACAGCGGCGGTGGTCAGGCGACTCAGGCGCCGTGGAAACTGCCACGGTCGTGCTGCCAGGATGGTCTGCCCTATCTGTTCACGGTTGATGACACTGGCACGTAACAGAAAGCGCCAGGCCGGCTCTTTGGCAGCGCTGGATTCTTCGAGTCTCAGGTCTGCAACCTCGCGCAGATTGTCGATCAATTCGGCACGCTCTTCCGGGCTCAGGCGGGTCATCAGGTTAAGGTCGGATGGCGAGCCAGGCCGATACAACAGGCTGTGCGGATCGCGGCTGGATTTCAATCCTCCCAGGTGCGCGGTGACACGCAGCAGCAAGGTGGTGATACGCTGCACCACCTGCGCCTCCCCAGGCTGGTCATCGTCGGCACCCGGGCCCTCCCTGTCCGGAATGAGGCGGGCGGTGGATATCACCGCCGCATCCAGGGGACGGGACAATACGGCCAGTGCAAACGAGCGATAGTGAGGCAATAACTCGTCGCCGATCAGCACGATTGCGAAGTCCCAGCGATACAGGTCCCGCTCCTCGGTAGCCTGGCGTAGCAGTTCAGTGGACTCCTCACGTCCACCTTCACCCATGTCACGCCTGCGGCTGACCGAGACCCGCCAGTCGAACTGTGGCAGGCAGCTTCGCAGTGATTGTGTGAAGCGCAATTCCACGTCCTGGAGAATGCGCCGCTCCGGCAACGTGAAGCGGCCCGCCAGGATCAGACCGATCTCGATCGGCAGCCCAGGGTTCTGTTCACGACCAGCGGCAAGATCATCCGTCACTGCGGCTTGTACGCGGCGGCCTTCTGCGCTTGTCTTTGTACTGTTCTGCGGCATATGGTGCAATGTGCTCTGTTCGCCTGTCCACGTGCGCCGGAGCAAGTTGAATAATGAGAATACAGACCCTTGAGACATTCGTCGTGGGCAATCCGCCGCCTCATTACGGTGGTCGATACTTTATCTTCCTCAAGCTGACGACGGACACGGGCATCAGCGGTATCGGTGAAGTGTATACCGCCACGTTCAGCCCGCATGTGGTTCAGCTGATGATCGAGGATGTATTCGCTCATCACGTGCAGGATTCCGATCCGTTTCATATCGAGCGACTGTGGCGCCGTGTCTACGGCCGAGGTTACACTCTGCGACCGGATGTTTCGTTGATGAGCGTTTTGAGTGGACTGGAAACGGCCTGCTGGGATATCGTCGGCAAAGCTGTGAGCAAACCGGTTTATGAACTGCTCGGTGGCCGGGTGCATGAGCGACTGCGCAGTTACACCTACATCTATCCCCGGGAAGGTGAGGATGAGTCGGTGTACGCGGATCCTGATCTGGCCGCCGAACGTGCGCTGGAATACATCGACATAGGGTTCACTGCCCTGAAGTTCGATCCGGCTGGACCCTATACCGTCTACGATGGACGGCAGCCATCTCTGCAGGAGCTGGACCGTTCGGAGCGATTCGTAAAAACGCTCAGAAAGGCGGTAGGCAAGCGCGCGGATCTGCTCTTCGGCACGCATGGACAGTTTACGACAGCGGGTGCCATCCGGCTGGCAAGGAGACTCGAGTCCAGTGATCCGCTGTGGTTCGAGGAACCCACACCGCCGGAGAACCCGAAAGAGATGGCGCGTGTTGCCAGGCAGACATCCATCCCGATAGCCACCGGCGAACGCCTGACCACGAAATACGAGTTCGCCAGGGTACTCGAGGAGCAGGCGGCCTCCATCCTGCAGATGGCGCTGGGACGGGTAGGCGGTTTGCTGGAAGCCAAGAAGATTGCCAGCCTGGCCGAAACCTACTATGCGCAGATCGCACCACACTTGTATTGCGGGCCGGTGGAAGGGGCGGCCAATGTGCAGCTCGCCACCTGTTCACCCAATTTCCTGATTCTGGAAAGCATCGAGACCTGGGGTGGGTTTCATGCGCGGATATTGAAGACGCCGATGCGCTGGGAGAATGGCTATGTCATACCGCCCACTACCCCCGGTATCGGTGTGGAACTGGACGAAGACGTCGCGCGTGCGCATCCCTATACGGATACCCGCCTGCACCTGTCGATGCAGGAGGATCCGGTATAGCGGTTCAGTCAGGCATCGGCGGTACACCCTGTGTCGTCCCCAGGCAGATCAAGCATTTCACGCAGCACGGTTTCGGTGATCGGTTTGACCACGTAGTCGCGAATCCGGTATTGCATGGCCCGTTCCCTGTCCTGGGGACGGGTCGATGTGGAGACGACGTAGACCGGAACCTGCGAGAGGATGTCGTCGTCGCCCAGTTCATCGAGCAGCTCGAAGCCGTTCATCCTGGGCATGTTGATATCCAGGATCATGATGAACGGCGGGCGCAGCGCAGGTTCCGAACCCGGGGGACGAAGAATGGCGAGGGCTTCCTCGCCGTTTGCCGCCCGGATGATGGGCAGGTCCAGCGACATGCGCCGCAGCAGGCGTTGCAGCATGAATACATCGAGATCATTGTCCTCGACCAGCAGCAGTTTCATAGTGGCATCATGCACAGCGTGCCACCTGTTCAGGTGCGCAGTGCGGTGCCTCGCAGGGCCAGCTGAATTCGAAGACGGTGCCCGGACCCTCACTGGCCACGATTCGCACGTATCCGCCCTGGCGTTCGACGGCACGCTGCACGATGGACAGGCCGATACCACTGCTGTGGATATCGGTAACGGCCTCGAGGGTCGTGAATGGCTGGAATACCCGTTCGTGAAAACGCCTTTCGATGCCAGGGCCATTGTCGCTGACAGTAAACAGGTAGAAGTCACCCTCCTGGCGTACAGTGATCCCCACCGACGCGCTCTCCTTGACCGGGTTGTATTTGATCGCATTGTCCATCAGGTTGGCCAGGACCTGGTCAAAGCGCGTCTTGTTGGTCCGTAGTACCGGAAAACTACCGCTCATCGTGATTCGCTCGGCAGGCAGACTCAGCTGGTCCGCGATCTCTGCAATCGTGGCGCGGGTATCGACCTGTGAGGTCGGTGAGTCGGTGGCGTCCAGAATCGAGTATTCGAGAATGCCGGATATCAGGCTCTGGCTGCGCGTAGCCTGCGCCCTGAGATTGTCCAGACTACCCTGAATCTCGTGGCAGGCATCATTGCTGGTCATGTACTCCGCCAGGTCTTCTTCGAGTATGTCAGCGAGGCTGTGAATGTTGCGGATGGGCGTCTTGAGGTCATGCGAGACGATATGGGCAAAACTCTCCAGATCACGGTTGTTCTCGCTCAGTTGGACTGCCTGGGCGGACAGGTTCTCGGTCATCTCCTCTGCCAGGGACAGGACCTGCCGGTTGGAGTGACTCATCATCCAGAACAGTACGAACAGCATGGCGTCCAGGCCCAGGCCGCTCATCAGTACGACGATCGGCTGGTTGATTTCCGCGACATTCTCAAACTCGGGTTTACTGGAGATCCTGAATTTCCAGGTCCGGCCATGCATGGGCACATTCTCTTCCAGCGTGCGCGGAACATAGTCGGTCGATGTCTCCACCTTCTCTTCGAACAGCACGCTGTCCTCATCACTGATGGCCAGGCTGACCAGTCTATTCTCAGCCTCCAGAACTCCCTTGACCAGATTGCGAACGACGAGCGGGGCATAGATCAGGCCGCGGAAACTCTCTTCGAGACCTTCCGCATCATCGCCTGTCGATTGGCGATGGTCGAGGTTGTAATAGGGGGCATAGAACAGGAACCCCGGGGTCCTGGTTTCATCCTGCACCAGCTGGATGGGACCACTGATCTGCGTGGTACCCGAGATACGGGCATACAGGGCTGCGGTTCGCCGGTTCGTCTCGAAGGCGATATCCAGACCCATTGCAGCCGCGTTCTGTACCTGCGGTTCGATATAGGTGATCGGCAACGACAGGTCGTAGATATGTTCAGGGTGAATGGTGAAGTCCGGCTGATCCCTGCGGACAGCAGCCAGAAAATCTGTCATGTCCAGGGTATCGACGTAGTGGATGACGCCAATGCCATTGATGCCCGGATATCGATTGTTCAGATCCAGCTGCTCACTGTAGAGACGCCACTCGGCTCTGCTCATGTCGCCGCCATGTGACTGCATGGCGGCCACGCCGGAAAGCAACGCATCTTCGTAGTGCCTGATGCGTTCGCGCATCAGGTCGACGACACGCTCGGCCTCACGTTCGAAGCGAATCGCGTCTTCCTTGTTCAACGCGTTCTCCGAGGTTTTCCACGCGAATACCGTGATCACCAGTGACAGGCTGATGATGCACCAGTGCATCCAGTGCAATCGCCCCTGATGGCGCAGACCGGCCTGCTGCGTCTTCAACACCTCGATATCGAATGGCTGGATGGTTCCCGGGCGCACGGAGGGAGGATCGCTAGGCTGCATACCGTCATTTAGCGACCTGTGCAGGGTGCTGTTGAAATGGCCTATGTTAGTTACCATCGCTGAGCAGTCGGTAGCCGGCATATCCGGATACCAGTGTGGATCACGGCGTCACCGGGACTGCAGCAACAGCGCCCATTCGAGACGTCGCAGTTCGCGTCGTACGCCACGCAACCGGGCGAGCTGGCGGTCGACTTCCAGTGGCTGAAAACGCAGGGAGTCGAAATCGCGGAACAATCCTTCCAGGCGGGTCGCCTGGCCTGGCCATCGTGCACAGGCCCGTGCCCGGTACTCACTCGTTGACTCGTTCGCCGCACGCGCCAGCCGATGCGTTCCCAGTACACGGCAGAGCCGTTGCCACAGGCGTTCAATCGGCGGGGGTTTGCTGCGGCCCATCCCCGGCAGTCCCAGTACCACTGCACACCAGGTGGCCGCCAGCAACAGCACGATCACGGTAATCTGCCATAACGCGGGCGTTGCCAGGCCCAGACGGTCCCATAGCTTATCCTGCGAATCATTGTCGAAATCAACCACCAGGCGTTGCCAGCCGTGATTCAGTGCATCCCAACGCAGTTGCGCGTCGCGGATCCAGCCTGCCTGCCGCCTGGAGAGGCGCGGGACAAATGACTCCCCGGGCAGTGCGGCGGCAAGACCCTGTTCCACGCGCGAAGGGGCAACGGCACCGGTCGGGTCGAAGCGTCGCCAGGTGCCTTCGATGAAAGCTTCGGTCCACGCATGCGCATCGGATTGACGGACGATCATGTAATCCCTGTTCATCTCGCCACCCAGGTAGCCCGTGACGACCCGTGCAGGAATGCCGGCACCGCGCATCAGCACGACGAATGCGGCCGCATAATGTTCGCAGAAACCGGCGCGAGTATCGAACAGAAACTCATCGACCGGTGTATCGCCGAGCAGTTGTGGGCGCAGCGTGTAGTGGAACGGTTCCCGATGGAAGTGATCCAGAATGGCCTGTGCATAGGCCAGATCGCTGTCCAGCGATTGCCGCAGTTCATTGGCAAAGGCTATCGTACGGGTATTCCTGCCGGGAAGGAACAGGGTCTCATCAGATGGACGACGGGCGGGCCGAATCGAATCCAGCAGAACCGAGCTCTGTCGGTAGCGCAGTACCTGGGAGACAGGTTTGCCGGAGATCATCTGGCCATCGCTCATCAGACGGCCGATGACCCTGGATTGTCGTCGCGCCGCGTTCGGGTTGCTGCCGTTTTCTGTTTGCCCGCCTGCCGCCGGGTTGCCGGTTCCGTCGGCGGCGGCGTCAAAGGATCGGGGTAGTGAGACGGCGGCATCCAGTGCGAACAGCCAGCGCTGCTGATGAGGTTGCAGCATCACGGTGTAGTCGACGATGCTGTCCGGATTTCCCCGGAAACTGGGTGTGGTCTCCAGTCTCAATGGACTGGCCGACCAGTGGCGACCATCAAATTCAGAGAGTACGGGACCTCGCCAGTAACGCTGATCGGGAGACGGTACCGGGCCATCGAATTCAACGCGAAACGCCACTTCGTCGGACTGCGAGAGCTGTCCGATGGAGCCGGGTGACATGGAATCGGACAGTCCGGTCCTGGCCATTGCATCTTCGGGCAAAGACCACAATGGACCTGGCAGGCGAGGGAATACAGCAAACAGCAAGGCAGCCAGTGGTAAACCCTGCAGTAACAGGACACCGGCCAGTTTCAGTTGTTCGGGGGTGCGCGCCGGGTTCGCCGGATCCCGCAGAATCGCCAATGCATAGGCGAGCGCCAGCACGGCCGGCAGGGTGATGAGCGCAGCCAGAATCGTCTGCGAATAGAAGTACTGGGTCAGCAGCAGAAACGCAGCCAGGCAGAGCAACAAGGTGGCGTCGCTGGGTCTCCTGATCTCGGCAAACTTGGCTGCCACGAGGATATACAGAAATGCAACCGACGGATCACGACCGATGAAGTAGCCAAAGTCCAGTTTGATGAACACCGCACTGGCGGTCGCCATCAGGGTCAGGCTGATGGGCGAGAGCAGTGGTGTCAGCCAGCGAACATCCGGTTTGCGCAACAGCATGAGGCGTAGTCCGACCAATGTCGCCGCGCTGAGACTGACCCAGGCAGGCAGGTGCAGCAGATGCGGAATCTGTACCAGCAGTAACAGGGTTGCCAGGGCATAAAGCGTTCGTGCATCCAGCGATGCGCGAGGCATCTGGCCCATGTCAGGCAGGAGCCTGCGCAGGACACGCAGTGAACGAATGCGCTGAGGCTTCATGTCGCATTGCCATGCAGGGCCAATGCGCGCAATGCGCGAAGCCGCTGTTCATGACCGTGCCCGGCTGTACAGTGTTCACCGGGGAGTTGCAAACTGTAGTCGGTGCCACTGCGTTCTGCGCTCAATACCCAGGCGCACAGCCGGGAGAGCTGTTCTTCCGGGTGCCTCATTCCGGTGTGCTGCAGGCTCAACTCGGTTTGTGAAGGGCCACTGTCGGTATCGAAGAGGCGTACCTGCAGTCCCTGACCGCGCGCAGCACTTTTCCAGGCTATGGAGCCGATACTGTCTCCAGCGACATAGTGCCTGAGGCCTGCCACATCACCCTGGCGATCCGGCTGCGCACCGGGCCCGGAGCACTGCTGCTGCGTCGCTGGCAAAGGTGGCGGATTGCGCTCGGGCATGGGGTAGACCAGGGCCTTGACGGGCGCATGCAGATAACTCCAGCTGGTCCACAGACCCAGTGGCCAGTCGCTCTGCAAGGTCAGCCTGCCAAGCCAATGCACGCCGCGCGTGCTGACCGGCAAGGCCAGATTGGCTACCTCGTCCTGCCCGGCTTTGATGCGCACGGTGGTGGTGATTCCATCTTCCGTACTGATGCGGATGCCATGCCGTACCTGTGCGGCAGGGTTGGCAAGCCTCAGAGTGACGGCCATCGAATCGCCGGCGAATCCGTCGCTGCAGTGAATGCCGATAAGCTGTAAGCCGGCCAGATTCCGGTAGGTATGCAGCAGTGTGGCGGCAAACAGTCCGGTCAGCAGAAAACACAGTGCGTAACCAAGTGACAGTGAGTAGTTGATGGCCGCAACCAGCATCAACAGCAAAGAGAGCAGAAACGCTGCGCCGCGCCTGGTGGGCACGATGTAGACGCGCTGGTGAGTCACGACATGGGGCAGCAGGTCCTCTGCCCGATGGCGGAATATCCGTTGCCGGAACTTGCTGCTGAAGATTGTCATCGATGGATGGCGGATGGCAGGCTAGGGCATGACGACCTGTTCCAGCAATTCTCGCGCGCGCATTTGCCCACTGCTTACATGTCCTGTCAATCGGTGACCTGCCAGCGCTGGAAAGACATCACGTACATCTTCGGGCAGTACATGACTGCGATTGTGGAGAAAGGCAAATGCCCGGCACAGTCGTACCAGGCTCAGGCCGGCACGTGGACTCAGGCCGGTCGAGGATTGGCGTGTGGCCTGCAGCAGAGCCTGGATGTAGTCGAAAATGGGAGGACTGATATATACCTGTGCGCATTGACTGCGCCAACGCTGCAGCTGGCGCACATCCAGCAGTGGTTCCAGTGCCGCGATCTCTGTCCGCTGGTCACCGCGTTCCAGAAGTGCCCGCTCGGTGGCCGTATCCGGATAACCTATCTCGATGCCGACGAGAAAGCGATCAAGCTGAGACTCGGGCAGTGGGAATGCACCCAGTTGATCCATCGGGTTCTGGGTTGCGATGACGAAAAAATCATCATCCAGTGCGTGTGAGACACCATCGACCGTCACCTGACGCTCTTCCATGGCCTCCAGTAGGGCACTCTGCGCCCTGGGTGGCGCACGATTGATCTCGTCGGCCAGCAGAATGGCGGTGAAGACCGGTCCGGGTTTGAACTGGAACGCGTGATTCCCGGAATCGAATATCGTCACCCCCACGACATCGGCAGGCAACAGGTCGCTGGTGAACTGCACGCGGGTCCACGCCAGTCCCAGGGTGGCACCCAGCGCATGGGCCAGTGTGGTTTTGCCCACGCCGGGAACATCCTCGATCAGCAGGTGACCTCGAGCCAGCAGGCAGGCCAGAGCCATCGTGGTCTGTTCCCGCTTGCCCATGAGGACCTCTTCCAGCTGCTGCAAAACCGCAGGCAGAGTCGTCGTTATGTTGTCGATTGTCGTCACGTCGGCCAGGGCGTGACCATCGGCGGCGGCAGATGCAGGCTGGTTCATGTCGCTCGTTGATGTCAGTGATTCACCTGTAACGGCCGATGCCCGGCAAGCCTGTGCCGGTGTCGGAACTCCGGGCGTACAGCGGGTGCGCGGCTGTCGGTTTTGCGGACAATCTCTCAGAACCGGTGAGACCGGAGCATCCGGATTGAGCAGGATCAAGTCTGCGCCGGAAGCTTGCAGGGTGGTCTGTCCTGGGGCTACAGTCCCACCAGCTTCATCGATCAAGCGGAGAGGGGTTTGAATACCGGTTTTCTCAGGGCGCTGGTACTCAGGTTGTTGTGCCTGAGCTGGCGAAAGCAATGCATTGGTCTCGTGAAACTCGATCGACGCCTGGTAGCCGGGGAAAAACTGATGTTGGTTTTCTGGCATGGGAAGTATTTTGCCCTGTTACCCCTGCTGCGCAATCGCAAAGCCTGTGTATTCACCTCGCAGTCTCGACGAGGTGACTTGATACGCGACGTTCTCGAGCGATTCGGTTTCTCAGCGGTGCAACTGAAAGACCATGGCCGCGAGCAGTCGCTGGACAGGATGCGTCAGGCCCTGCACCAGCATGCAGCGGCGGCGATTGCCGTCGATGGGCCCCTCGGTCCGCAACATCATGTACACCAGGGCGCGATTCAACTTGCATCCGAATGTGGTCACCGGCTGGTTCCAGCCTCTGTGGCCTCCCATCCCAACTTTGTCATCGGGTCGCGCTGGGACCAATACGAGTTACCGTTGCCGTTTTCCAGGGTCTGCCTGGTGATCGGCGAGCCGATGGAAATCCCCGTGCAACTTTTGCCGCAGGATATGGCACGCTGGCAGAGTCGTGTACACGATGAGCTGGAAGCACTGGGACTGGCAGCAACGGCTCACGTCTAGTTTGTACTCCGCAGAGAATTCAGGATAGCCCGTTATCATGATGCAAAAATGGTTTCCATGGCGGTATGTAGTCACAAGGCTGGCACGGTCGCACGGTTTTCTCGACCCCCTGACCCTGTATGCGCGATTACAACGGTTCGCTCAGCCCTCAGAGGTATCCGAACCTGTCGAATTGCTGCGCGCCGGTGCGGTGTTTCACGCGCGCGGCCTGCTCAATAGCCGGGTACTTCAACACAATCTGGACTGGGTCTGGCCGTATTGGGTCGAGCGGCAGTTCAACCCGGCTGATGTGTCCTTCGTGCCACGCGCATTCTCACTGACACACATCAATCTGACACATCGCAACTGGACAGCCGTCGGGCTTCCCGGGCGCAAAGCCCTGCCGATCATCGATCCGCGTGGACTACTCACTCCGTTCTGGGACAGCTGGTCCATCGATGTCTGGTGTATCGATGAAAACGGACAGACGCTGCTGCCTTGTCGTGTCACCGGGGCCGATCAGTGGCAGGTCATGGACGAGGAGCATACTGTCATGACGCGCACGGACGACAATGGTATGCAACTCGAGACAGGCTGCCGGATGGTTGCCGGCGAACACGGTGACCGGATTCGCCTGACTGCCCGATGTTCGATGGATAATGCCGGCTGGCTCGTGGTTGCTCTGCGACCGGCTAATCCGGAGGGCGTGAGTTTCATCGAGCATGTCCAGTTCGACGAACCTACCCGCACCTGGACGGTCAACGATGAAAACACGGTAGTGTTCGATCAGGCGCCTGATGAACATCATGCCTCGCGCTATCATGAAGGCGATGTATTCGTTCACCTGCGTGATCGAATACAGGCGGACAGTTGTCGGTGCCCCGTCGGGCTGGTGACCGCCGCTGCCTCATTCAAGGTCGCCTCAAGCACCTCGCGGAGCATCAGCCTGGACATCCCTGTCAAGCCTGCACCGCCGGAACGCCGGCCTGTGTCACCGCGTACGCCCTGGCCGACCCAGGCCTGGGTTACCGCACTGGAGCAGCAGGCGCAACTTGAACTCCCTGATGCGCGGTTGAAATCACTGTATGACGCAGCGGTTCGCACACTGGTTCTGTGCACACCGGATGACTGCCACGCAGGTCCGTTCACGTACAAGAGGTACTGGTATCGTGATGCCGTGTTCATCGGTCATGGACTGCTGTCTGCCGGTCTGATCGATCGGGCAAGGCATCTGATCAACCGTTTTCCCGAACGGCAATCACACTCCGGCTATTACCACTCACAGGAAGGTGAGTGGGATGCCAATGGCGAGGTACTCTGGCTGGCAGACCGATTTTCGCAGATGACAGGGGAGTTACCGGATTCCCAGCTGTGGTCATCACTGAGCAAGGCTGCGGAATGGATCCAGCGCAAGCGGTTACCGGATTATGGCGGCCAGCCGCATGAAGGCCTGTTGCCGGCAGGCTTCAGTGCGGAGCACCTGGGACCCAATGATCACTACTACTGGGACAATTATTGGGCGCTGGCTGGTTTGCACAGCGCCGCAAGACTTGCCGCGGTGCTGGGTAAGGAGGAGCTGGCAGAGCATCATGAAGAGCAGGCGATGCTGTTTAGTGCGGCAATCGAGAGGAGTCTGCAGAAACTGTCGCATACCGATGGCAGGCTGGCCATTCCAGCTGCTCCCACGCGTCGGCTGGACGCAGGTGCCATAGGCTCCGTGGTGGTTGCCTACCCCTTGCAGCTATGTGCGCCGGATGATGAACGCTTGCTGGGAACGCTTGAATACCTGCTGAAGAACTGTTTCCACGAAGATGGTTTCTTTCAGGACATGATTCACTCGGGGGTCAACGCCTACCTGACACTGCATGTCGCACAGGCTCTGTTACGCTCGGGCGATGAGCGCTTTGCAGCGCTGTTGAATGAAGTTGCACACATTGCATCGCCTGCAGGACACTGGCCCGAAGCTGTGCATCCGAACACCGGAGGCGGGTGCATGGGAGACGGTCATCACGCCTGGGCTGCAGCCGAGTGGATTTCCATGTTGCGTAACTGCTTCGTGCGTGAAGAGTCGGAATCACTGATTCTGGCTTCGGGCATTCTGCCGCAGTGGCTGGATGCCGGAACAGAGTTGTCGTTGGGTATGGTACCTACATTGTTTGGCGATAGTCGTATCGTCATCCTGCCTGCAAACGCGGGCGATTCCGGCAGGGAAGTGAAGTGGGAGGCACGCTGGCATGGCAAGGCACCAACACTCGAAGTTCGCCTGTACGGTCATGAACCGGTGGTCATCCATGAAGCCGGTGATTCCGGCTCGGTGATTTGTACAAGGATTGCCGGATGAACATCCTGATGATGACCAACACGTTTACACCGCACGTCGGAGGTGTTGCACGTTCGATCGAGCGTTTTTCCCATCGATATCGCGAGTTGGGTCATCACGTCATGGTCATCGCGCCGGAATTCGATGGGATGCCGGAAGCTGAGCCGAATGTCGTGCGCATTCCTGCCGTGCGTCATTTCAATCATACGGATTTTTCCGTGGCACTCCCGATTCCTCATCGCCTGAACAGGGCCGTTGAACGTTTCAGGCCACAGGTCGTGCACTCGCACCATCCCTTTCTCGTCGGCGGTACGGCCATGCGGGTTGCACATACGCTCAAGCTGCCCCTGGTGTTTACCCATCACACGCGGTACGAAGACTACACTCACAATGTGCCCGGCGACTCGCCATTGCTCAAGCGTTTCGTCAAGAACCTGGCAACCAACTATGCAAACCTGTGTGATCAGGTATTCGTGCCCAGCCAGAGCATCCAGACGATAATTCGCAACAGAGGTGTCACCTCGCCAGTCAACGTGGTACCGACCGGTGTGGACCCGGACGCGTTTGCAAAAGGTGAGCGCAGCAACACCAGGCAATCGCTGGGTATTCCGGATGATGCGTTCGTCATCGGTCACCTCGGGCGACTGACCAGGGAGAAGAATCTTCCGTTCCTCATAGAGTCGATCATAGCCTGCATGTGTTCCGCGGCGATGTCTCGACCAGTACACTGCCTGATATACGGCAGTGGGCCTCTGGAGCAGTTCGTACTGAGCCAGTTCGACACGGCGGGCCTGTCCGAATATCTGCATCTACCGGGCGTCGTCGACGAAGACGAACTGGCCGATGCCTATCATGCGATGGACGTGTTCGCATTTGCATCCACCTCGGAAACCCAGGGGATGGTATTGACCGAAGCCATGGCATCCGGTGTGCCAGTGGTTGCCATCGACGCATCCGGGGTTAGAGAGGTGCTTGACGATGGCGTAAACGGGCACCTGCTACCCGGTGCGGTGGTGCGGGATTTTGCCGACGCGCTTGCATCGATCGCTGCGCTGAATGCTGCAGGCTACGCGCAGCTGCAGCAGGGTGCCAGGCAGACCGCAGAGCGCTTTTCCATGGAGAAAACGGCCAGTACGGCGCTGGCGCTGTACGCCGGCCTGCTGCGCCGGCATCTGCCCGAGCGACAGGACGATTATTCGGTCTGGTCCGAAGCGGTAGCGGTCGTCGAAAGCGAGTGGGAACTGGTCAAGAGCACGGCCCGTTCCGCCATCGATGCCCTGGATACAAGCGAAGGCTGAATGCGCGAACACCGTAGGCGACCGCCCACCCCCGCAGCACGCTGGAGGGCGACGATCACGAATCTGATTGATTCCGATCAATGCAGGGTGGGCGTGTTTGGCGCAGCGTAAGAAGAAACGCATCCAGCGTGAACGCAGGATGAAAGACTAACGTATCCGTTTCGGGAGACTGTCTGATGGATTCGCCCGCCATAGAAAAGTCCGGTACAGAACCTGGTGTGTTCAACATGCCGGACTACCAGAGCGCAGTTCGGCAATTCTCATGGGACAGTGCACGACAGTTGCTCGATGGGCTTCCGGAGGGCAAGCTCAACATCGCCTACGAGGCAGTGGATCGGCATGTGCAACACGGCATGTCTGACACTATCGCCTTGCGCTGGATTGCCAGGGATGCGCAGCGCAAGGATTTTACCTACGCCGCCCTGGCGCAGCTCAGTAGCCGTTTCGCCAATGTCCTGCACACGCTGGGGGTTACCAGGGGGGATCGTGTCTATACGCTGCTGGGACGGGTACCGGAACTGTACGTCACCGTTCTCGGTACTCTGAAGGCGGGGTGCGTCTATTGTCCCCTGTTTTCAGCCTTTGGGCCTGAGCCTGTCAGGTCCAGGATGGATATTGGTCATGCAAAGGTACTGGTGACGACCCGGGCACTCTATCGTCGCAAGGTTGCCGGTATCCGCAAATCGCTGCCTGGCCTGACGCATATCCTGTTGATCGACGATGATTCTCCGTCTGAGGACACCATGAACTATGGCGCAATGATGGAGCAGGCATCCGCCAGTTTTCAAACAGTGGCGACTGATCCGGAAGATATGGCCCTGCTGCATTTCACCAGCGGCACGACGGGCAAGCCAAAGGGTGCGATTCATGTCCACGAGGCGGTGGTGGCGCACAACATCACGGGAAAGTATGTGCTGGATCTGAAGCAGGGCGATACGTACTGGTGTACGGCGGATCCCGGTTGGGTCACTGGTACATCCTATGGAATCATTGCTCCCCTGACCAATGGCGTCACCATGATCGTCAACGAGGGTGAATTCGACGCCCTTGCCTGGTATCGCATCCTCCAGGAGGAATCAGTCAATGTCTGGTACACCGCACCCACGGCAATTCGCATGCTGATGAAATCCGGTGATTCGATCGCCGCAGAGTACGATCTGTCGTCGTTGCGTTTCATGGCCAGTGTCGGCGAACCATTGAATCCTGAGGCGGTAGTCTGGAGTAACCGGGTATTTGGCATGCCGTTCCATGACAACTGGTGGCAGACAGAAACCGGCGGCATCATGATTGCCAACTACGCATCCATGACGGTCAAGCCCGGTTCCATGGGCAAGCCATTGCCGGGAATACAGGCTGGCATAGTGGAAAAAACCGGGCAGGGTGTGCGGGAGTTGACGAAACCGGGTGCCGTGGGTGAGCTGGCATTACGCAGTGGATGGCCGTCCATGATGCGAGGTTATCTGGATGAACAGGAGCGCTACCGGAAATGCTTTGCCGACGGCTGGTACCTGAGTGGGGACCTGGCCATGCGTGATGAGGATGACTATTTCTGGTTCGTCGGCCGCAGTGATGATGTGATCAAGAGCGCCGGTCATCTCATCGGGCCGTTCGAAGTGGAAAGCGCATTGATGGAACACGAAGCCGTTGCCGAGGCGGCGGTCATAGGTCTGCCGGACGAGATGGTGGGTGAAATCGTCAAGGCCTTCGTCGAGCTGAAGACCGGGTACACGGCCGATGATCAACTGATGCTTGACCTGCTGGGCCATGCGCGCAAGCGCCTGGGGCCGGCCGTGGCGCCCAAGGAAATAGTCTTTCGGGAGAATCTGCCGAAGACGCGCAGTGGCAAAATCATGAGACGCCTGCTCAAGGCCCGCGAACTGGGTTTGCCGGTGGGCGATATATCAACGCTCGAGAGTGATGAAAAATGACTGCACCGACCAGGAAACCCCGGCTCGATCATGCGCATGCACTCGAATTGTTGTCATCGATGATGCGTATCCGGCAGTTCGAGGACAAGTGCGCAGAGATGTACACCCGGCAGAAGATACGCGGGTTCCTGCATCTCTACGATGGTGAGGAGGCCGTTGCGGTCGGCACCATCCCGGTACTCGAACCGCACGATCGACTGGTGGCGACCTACAGGGAACACGCGCATGCGCTTGTGCGTGGACTGACCATGCAGAGTGTCATGGCGGAAATGTATGGCAAGGCCGAAGGCTGCGCAGGCGGTCGCGGTGGCTCGATGCATCTGTTCAGTGCAGAGCATAACTTCTACGGTGGTAACGCTATCGTCGGCGGTGGTCTGCCGCTGGCTGTCGGGCTTGCGCTGGCCGACCGGATGCGCTCGGAAAAGCGTGTGACCGCCTGTTTCTTCGGAGAAGGTGCTGTGGCAGAGGGAGAGTTTCACGAAAGCATGAATCTGGCCGCGTTGTGGCAGCTGCCGGTGTTGTTCATCTGCGAGAACAACGGCTATGCGATGGGTACCGCGCTTGATCGATCGGAAGCCCGGACCGACATTGCGTCGCGTGCCGCTACCTATGGCATGCAGAGCCATGTCGTGGACGGCATGGATGTCGTGTCCGTCGAAGTTGCTGCGCGGGATGCGCTGTCACAGATTCGGGAAGGTGGAGGACCCTGTTTCCTGGAGTGTCGGACCTACCGATTCCGCCCCCATTCCATGTTTGATGCACAACTGTACAGGCAGAAAGAGGAGGTGGCTGCCTGGCGTGAGCACGGCCCCATACTCCGGTTCCAGAGCTGGCTCGAAGAAACCGGAATGCTGCACGCTGATGAGCTGCAGAGGATCGAAGCGACGATACAGCGGGAAATTGACGAGGCTGTGGAATTTGCCGAATCCGGCACACTCGAGGCACTGGATCACCTGACACGCTATGTGACGGCCGAGCAGAGCACCCCACCGGCTGTGGCGTCTGCGACGGGCGACGAATCCGCCGGCACACCGTCGGAAATCAGCTACAGGGAAGCTGTCAGGTCAGCCATCCGTGATGCCATGATCCAGGATGAACGGGTCTTCCTGATGGGTGAGGACGTCGGTGCCTACGGTGGATGTTATGCGGTCAGCAAAGGCCTGATGGATGAATTCGGTCCCGAGCGCATACGTGATACACCCCTGTCCGAATCCGGTTTTACCGGAGCAGGCATCGGTGCTGCGATTGCAGGTATGCGTCCCATTGTCGAAGTGATGACGGTGAATTTTTCCTTGCTGGCGCTGGATCAGATACTCAATACGGCAGCCACCCTGCGCCACATGTCCAACAATCAGTTCGGCGTGCCCGTGGTCATCCGCATGGCCACCGGTGCCGGCAAACAGCTTGCCGCGCAGCACTCTCATAGTCTCGAAGGGTGGTATGCACACATTCCGGGACTTCGCATACTGACGCCGGCAACGATCGAGGATGCGCGAGGCATGCTGCTGGCGGCATTGCAGGATCCGGATCCCGTGCTGATCTTCGAAAACGTGATGCTGTACAACAGCACGGGCACGCTGCCGTCGAATGCGGGAGCCGTCAACATCGAAGCTGCGGCAATTCGCAGGGACGGAGAGGATGTTTCACTGATCACCTACGGCGGGTCTCTGCACAAGGTGATGCAGGCAGCCGAGACGCTTGCAGGTGAAGGTATCGATGCCGAGGTTATCGACTTACGTAGTCTTCGTCCCCTGGACATGGATACGGTGAAGGCATCGGTAGCCAGGACTCACCGGGCGGTACTGGTCGATGAAGGCTGGCGCAGCGGCAGCCTTGCTGCCGAGATCGGTATGCGCCTGGCTGAGGACAGCTTCTTCGAACTCGATGCGCCACTGGTACGTGTCTGCAGTGAAGAGGTGCCGGTGCCGTATGCACAGCATCTGGAAGAAGCCGCCATACCCCAGGTAGCGGGCATAGTGGCAGCGGTACACAAGCTGTTCGGCAAGGACGGGGCGCCGGCTCATGGCTGAGTTTCTCATGCCATCGCTGGGTTCGGATATGGAAACCGGTACCTTGATCGAATGGCAGAAGAAGCCGGGTGATACCGTCAGTCGCGGAGATATCGTCGCTGTCGTGGAGACCCAGAAAGGGGCCATCGAGATTGAAGCCTACGACGATGGTGTGCTCGAATCCCATCTGGTGGATATTGGCAAACCTGTACCTGTAGGTACTCCTCTGGCAATCATCCAGACGCCGGACTCAGGCGTGAAGTCGGCACCGGACCGGGCAACTACTGCGCCCACTCAGGCTTCCGGGGAGATCAGTTCACCCAGGGAGCCCGTGACCGTCGATGTGGCCGGCGGGTTGACGCAGGATGCGGCTCGGGGAGGAGCAGAAGGAGGCAGACAGAAAATCAGCCCGGCCGCGCGAAAACTTGCGGCGGAGCTGGATATCGACATTACCCGGGTCTCAGGATCCGGCCCGCAGGGGGCCATTGTCCTGCGCGATGTCCGCTCAGGCGCGCAACGTGATGAACGAGGATCGTCATTGGCGGATTCTGCGTCGCGGTTGCAGGATGGCACCGTCGGGACGGCAGCAGAGTCGACGACCCTCAAAACAGCAACGTCAGAGATGCGCAGTGCCATTGCGGCTGCGATGGCGCGATCCAAACGAGAGATACCACACTATTACCTGTCGCAGACGCTGGACATCAGTTGCGCAGACCAGTGGCTTGCGACACTCAACAGTGAGCGCGATCCATCGCAACGTATATTGCTGGGTGCCTTGCTGCTCAAGGCGGTTGCCACGGCATGCGTCAAGTATCCCGAGTTCAACGGAACGTTCGACAACGGGGTCTTCAGCCCGGCTGCCAGCGTGCATGCCGGCATGGCCATCAATCTTCGAGGTGGAGGGCTGGTTGCGCCCGCGATCCACGATACCCATGAGCTGGACATCGACGGTGTCATGATTCGCATGCGTGATCTTATCCAGCGGGTACGCGGTGGCCGGTTTCGTGCCAGTGAGCTGGCAGACCCTACCATCACTGTCTCGAGTCTTGGCGAGCGGGGCGTGCAGAGCCTGTATGGTGTCATTTATCCACCGCAGGTGGCCATTGTTGGTTTCGGTACTCCGACACTGCGTCCCTGGGTTGGTGAAGGCGGTGTCCTCGAGGCCAGGTTGTTGATGGACATGACACTGGCAGCTGACCATCGGGTCAGTGATGGTCATCGAGGTGCGCTGTTTCTTCGCCATATACGACAAAATATCGAATCCCCGGGGGACTTGTGAACATGAACGCGACACAGCGTGCCGTGCAGGAGGAGCTGCACCGGATTGCACCGGATATCGAGTTTGAGAGCATCGATGCAGATGAGGACCTGCGCGAAGAATTCGACATGGACTCCATGGATTTTCTGCACCTGGTGACTGCCCTGGGCAAGCGATTCGGTGTACCGATGCCCGAAGCGGACTACCCGCGAATGAGCAGTTACAATGCGTTGTGCAGCTATCTCGACGAGGTCATCGAATGAGCGAGGAAGACGCAGAAGCCGGGCAGGGACTGGTAAACCGGGCGGGCGTTGCACCGCGACGCAGCCTGGCTCAACGAGACGCCTCTGGCGGAAAGTCATAGAAGTTCACCTCGAGATAATGCGCCACGTCCATGATGTCGTCGTCGCTCCATTCAGGTGCTGCGTGGACGCCCCAGGCAGTGACCCAGATCCTCAGTTCGTCGGCAGACGTCACTCGCCTGCTGTCACGTTGATGCACATTGGCTTCGTGACACTGCCGGCAATGATTTTCATACAGCAGTTCGCCGCGTGCGTAATCGGCATCCGCCAGACTTGCCTGAAATCCCTGCAGCAGAAACACCGGCAACAACAGCACTGCCCGGCAATCGATTCGTAGCATTGTGTTTATCCTCATGGTCGTGACCGGTCCGGATGTGGCCTGATCCTATCACTCCGGGTGCCTTGCCAATCAGTATCGCCCGCAGTGTCGGCTACTTGAATTGATGAAGATCAAGTCGAAATCATTTTCCGCTGCGATGATGGTCGTGTGGCGTTACTGGAAATAAAATGTCTGATCCGGCGAAACCGTTGGCGACAAGCCTTGGCGGGCGATCGGGTGTTCTCTGCGAACTACTGGCTTCAGGCGGTCATCCTGGTGATGGCTCTGCATGCCGGGTTACTGCACGCCTGTGGATCCAGCGAGACGGTCAGGGCATCCGGGCAGGTGGCGGCCGTCTCGTGGAATTCCGTCGTCGACGTTGCTGCGCAAAGTGAGCTGATTGACAAGCTGCTCCTGTGGGTGCAGGAGAATACGAACTATGATGTGTCCGCGATACGCCAGTCTCCACCACATATTAATTTCTGCAACGTGGGAGAGCGCATCGAGTACGAAGGCGAGCGGATCATCGTCGATCCGGACCTGAACGCTGCGTACGATTCACAGCTCAGGAGAATCAATATCGTCGGTCCGTGGGATCTGCACAATACGATGGATCAGTCCATCCTGCTCCACGAACTGATACACGATGTACAGAGTGTGAACAGGACCTGGTACTGCCTGCAGGAACCGGAGTGGGAGGCCTACAAACTTCAGGATGCCTGGCTTGCGCAGCAGGGAACGGTATCCGGTTTCGACTGGTTGTATATCTATTTCCTGTCACGCTGCCCACGTGATCATCATCCCTGAACCGAGGACGCCGGTGACCGGGCGTTTCACCCACTGGGTTTGAAGGCAGACAGAGCAGCGGAGTATACGGCAATTGCGAGAGAGGAAAGATATCCAGACCATCGTCAGTGAAGCACGGGGAGGTCATCGACGCCTGCTCGTGACAATGGCATTACTGTGCCTGGCAGCAGCCACGGCATTGCTGTTGTACTGGCAGCGTTCGGGCGATGTCAGCCCGGAGGAGAAATACCTCTGGGAGTCATCCAGTATTCAGGATGTCATCGTTACGGTCACGGCGACTGGCACGGTGGAACCAACCAGCCAGTTCCAGATTTCCAGTGAGCTGTCGGGAACGGTAGTGGAGGTCCTCGTCGGCGAGAATGACAAAGTGGAACGGGGGCAGGTACTGGCGCGGCTGGATACCACGAAGCTGGCGGCCGCCCTGTCACACAGTAGAGCCATCCTGGCGTCCAGGGTGGCTCATGTCTCGGAGGTCATGGCCAGTCTTGACGAGATGAGTCAGGCGTATGACCGGAGTGTGACGCTGTTCGAGCAGCAGCTGGTGTCGCGAGAATCGTATCTGGCCAGCAAGGCTGCACTGGCCCGTGCTCGAGCGAGTCTGCAGAGTGCACAGGCAGAAGTGCAGGTGGCCGAAGCGGATGTACTGATCAATCAAAGTGATCTGGACAAAGCCTGTATCTGCTCTCCCACCAGCGGAATAGTGCTTGAAAGCAACCTGGAGGTCGGACAGATCGTTGCCTCGTCATTGCAGGCGCCCGTGCTGTTTACCATTGCTGAGGACCTCCGCCAGATGGAGCTGCGCGTTGATATCGATGAGGCCGATATCGGGCAGGTATCGGTTGGCCACAAGGCAACGTTCACAGTCGAGGCATACCAGGATCGCAGTTTTCCCGCAACGATATCCGAACTCCACTACAAGCCACAGACCGTCAACGGTGTGGTGACGTACACGGCCATACTGTCCATTGATAACTCGGAGCTGTTGCTCAGACCCGGGATGACCGCTACAGCCATCATCACGGTCAATGAGGTCAGGCAGGTCCTGACAGTGACAAATGCCGCGCTGCGATTTTCACCTCCCGTACCCGAGACAGCTGAAAGCGCTGGCGGATCGGGTTTACTTGGCATGCTGTTCAGTTCGCCACCTTCCTCCGCTCCAATTTCGGGTAACAGTAAACCAGGCGAGGGAAACCGATCGCTGTACCTGCTGCGCGATGGTCAGAGCACGGAGATATCCGTCAGGACGGGAGCGAGCGACGGATTCATCACCCAGATACTCGAAGGCGAGATTGCGCCAGGGGATCGGGTCATTACAGACCTGGTCGAACGGCGTTAGGCATGCAGGCCGACGATACTGGCAACTTACCATTGATACTGCTGGAAGGTATAGACCGTGTGTACGGTTCCGGCGCTGCGGAAATACGGGCGTTGAGTGATGTGACTCTGCGTATCGGGACAAGCGAGTTCGTCGCCATCATGGGCCCCAGCGGTTCCGGAAAATCCACCGTCATGAACCTGATCGGTTGTCTGGATACACCCACGGCAGGTCGATATCTGTTCATGGGGGCCGAGGTTGCCGGGCTTGACAGGTATCAGCGCGCACTGCTGCGGCGACACTATCTGGGTTTTGTCTTCCAGGGTTTCAATCTTCTGTCCCGGACTTCCGCACTGGATAATGTAGAGCTTCCCTTGATCTATCTGGGTATGTCCCGGGCCGAGCGACACGAACTGGCGCTTGATGCGCTGAAAAAAGTAGGTCTGGAAGGTCGCGAGCATCACACTCCCTCCCAGCTTTCCGGTGGTCAACAGCAGCGTGTGGCCATAGCGCGAGCCATTGTGACCGAACCGTCGGTGGTACTGGCAGATGAGCCGACAGGCAATCTGGATTCCGCCAGAAGCCGGGAGATCATGGAGTTATTGACCAGACTTAACGAAGAGGAAGGCATGACGGTGATCATGGTGACTCATGAGCTGGCGATGGCTGCCTATGCCCACAGGGTCATAGAGTTCATGGATGGCCAGGTCTCAACCGATACACCTAACGGCAGGGCTGCATAACATGTCCATGGACACCGTGCGATTGGCGATCAGGTCGATACTGCGTAACGCCCTGCGCTCTTTCCTGACCGTACTGGGTGTGGTCATAGGTGTGGCGGCGGTCATTGCAATGGTGACTGTCGGACAGGGTTCTACCGACCAGGTGACTGCCGATATATCGAAACTGGGCAGCAACCTTCTGATGATCTGGCCCGAGGCGCCTTCACACGGGCCAGGCGCCCGGTCATCCAGTGCTCCGACGCTGCTTCTCAAGGACGCCGATGCCATGGAGCAACAGATCAGAGGAGTGCGTGTTGCAGCGCCGACTGTGGCCACACGTATGACCGTCATCGTCGGTAACCAGAATCATATCGCCCAGGTGCAGGGCACCGACAATCGCTATCTGTCCGGAAGTGACTGGAAGCTGGTGCTGGGTAGAGAGTTTCACGAAAGTGAACTTCGAGCCGGCGCCGCCTCCTGCTTACTCGGCAAAACGGCCCGGGAAGCGTTGTTCGGTGCGGGCGATCCACTGGGCTCCTCCATTCGCTTGCAGCAGGTATCCTGCCGCGTCGTCGGCGTACTGGAGGAAAAAGGCGTGTCGAGCTTCGGCAACGATCAGGATAACCTGATCCTGTTGCCCATCCGCGCATTCCAGAGACGCATATCCGGTACCCAGGACGTGAACATGATCTATGCCTCTGTCGCCGATGGATACTCGACCGAGAAGGTCAAGGCTGACATCGAGCGGTTGATGCGCGAACGACGCCATGTACAACCTGGCGAGGAAGACAATTTCAGCGTCATGGACATGAAGCAGATTTCTTCCATGCTGACCGGTATCACGACCGTGCTGACGGGGCTGTTGTCCGGCGTTGCTGCAGTGAGTCTGCTGGTCGGAGGCATCGGCATCATGAATATCATGCTGGTATCGGTCACCGAAAGGACGCGTGAGATAGGGATACGCCTGGCGGTCGGTGCCACCGAGCAGCAGGTGCTCGTGCAGTTTCTCGTTGAAGCGGTCGTCCTGTCGCTTTTTGGCGGTTTGCTGGGTATCGTCCTGGGGCTGGGGCTGGCGTTTGCCGGATCATCCGTGCTGCGTATTCCGTTCACTCCCGATGTTGGCGTAGTCCTTCTGGCCTTTGCGTTCTCCGCCTGTGTCGGCATCGTCTTCGGATTCTTTCCCGCCAGGCGAGCGGCACGGATGGATCCGATAGAGGCACTACGCTATCAGTGAGCCGATCACCTTGGAACAATAGAACACGGAACAATAGAACCTGATGAAACCGAGCACCGAAAAAGTCGTTGAAATGCGGGATGTATCGATCGCGTTTGGTGGTATCAAGGCTGTGGATCATGTGTCGGTAGATCTACACAAGGGCGAGGTCGTCGGACTGGTCGGGCACAACGGTGCGGGAAAGAGCGTACTGATCAAGATACTCTCCGGTGCATTGAAACGTGATCAGGGAGAGATCTTCATCAATGGCAGTAAAGCCACGATCAATAACCCGAGCGATGCCAAGAGATATGGTATCGAGACCATCTACCAGACACTGGCGCTGGCGGATAATGTCGATACCGCCGGAAATCTCTTTCTGGGTCGCGAACTCCTGACACGCTGGAAGACGCTGGATGACCTGTCGATGGAGTCGAAGGCTCGTGAAGTGATGGGCAGGCTCAATCCACGGTTCGAGCGTTTCAAGGTGCCGGTGAGGGCGCTCTCCGGCGGGCAGCGACAGTCGGTGGCCATCGCAAGGGCGATACTCTTCAATGCCAGTATTCTGATCATGGATGAACCGACTGCCGCTTTGGGGCCGCAGGAGGCAAAGCAGGTAGCCGATCTCATCAAGGAGCTTATCGGGCAGGGCCTGAGTATCTTTCTCATCAGCCATGACATGCACGATGTGTTCGACCTGGTGGATCGCGTCATCGTGCTGAAAAACGGACAGATAGTCGGAACGGCTGACATCGACGACGTGACGCCCGATGAGGTGCTGGGGATGATCATTCTCGGTAAATGTCCGGCAGGAGCCATTCCAGGACCAGGTGCCATCACCGTGCAGGGTTGATGATGAACGGCTGACACCCGCCTGCCAGCATCACACGAGTTGAGCTTGCTCACTCTTCTCTATCTTATCGATCCACCGGGTGATGTGTCTATCTCATCGATCCACTGGATGATGTGTGCCACGGTTGTATCGGGGTGGGAGGCGAGAATTGCGTGCGGTGCGTCAGGTATCAGATAGCTGTCGAACAGATTGTAGTCGGCCAGCGCGTGACGCAGAGTATCGATCTCTCGCTTGACCGGCACCACGCGGTCTTTCTCACCGCCTATGTAGCGAACAGGATAGTCGACACCGGGTAGCTTATGGCGAATATCGACGCCCTGTATCAGGTGCATGCGATTCGCCGTGGCCTTCTGGCCCCTGCTGTCTCTTACTGCCGGATAGGCTTTGGTCCCATGCAGGTGTCGGGTCTCACCCTGGAAGTTCTTGAGGGCAACATAACCGTCCACGATCATGTTGAAGGCAAAGGGCGGAATTGCTGTCAGCCCTGCCCTGGCAGTACCCGCGCGGAACTGGCCCGGAGCCCGGCAGAGACCGCCGACCAGCGTGTGTGAACTTACACGATCTGGTGACATGTCAGCAAAGTACCAGGCCACGAGCGAACCGAAGGACTCACCGATCAGGTGTACCTTCCCGGTATCTACGGAGTCGAGTAGCTTGCCGACGGCCTGGGCATAATGGTGCAGGGACCAGTCCGCCTTGAGCGGATACGCAACCTCTATGAGGCGAAAGGAGTCGGCCAGCAGTGGCCGGGCCTTGTCCATGGCCGTCCAGCAGCCATGGACACCGGGAAGATAGAGAACGCTGACGTCGTTGTCGTCTCCGGTTACCTGGTGCAGCAGGCCATCTGCCTTGTGTAAAGCGCGAAGTGGCATGAGGTGTCTTGTAGATCATCGGGATATGCAGTCCTTGAATGATGCCTTCTGATCGAGTATTGATCAATATATACGCGGGTTGAAGTCCTGATCACCGGACTCTGGCAGGGCCGGTTTTCGGTGCGATTTCCTGCACATAATGCTTCGAATTGATCCAGCGCAATTCCTCCTGCCGACTCTCCTTCCATGATCAATGACTGCCATGGTGAATTGGTGTCCGGAGTGCTGACATGCAAGGTGAACTGCTGGATCGTACCGTTTCACGGCAGGACGAGTCTCGCCCCGGTGCCGAGGAGGCATCTTCCGAGGGCGTAGTGCTGCTCAAGAGCAATTCCACCAGTGAGGTGCAGACAACCATCCCCCATGCCATGGCCGTGGCACAGGCGCTGGGCAGGAAAGTGCGGCTGGTACAGGTCGTCGGCGCTGGTGAGGCCGCAGGCATACCGGTCGATCCGGTGGAGTGGGATCTGAAGAAGCGCCAGGCGCAGGTACGACTGACTGAACTCGAGGCGCGCTATGGGCACGCTGGCTGTCCCACGGACACTCGTATCGTGCAGCGTTTTCTGCCGTCATTGATAGGCGGTTGCCACGATCCCGACCACGAACCGATCTTCTGCTTTGCCAGGCATGAGAAGGTACTTCCCTGGGATCGGGAAGACGAATTGCGACGCTTCATGCATAGCGGATGCAGTTCTGTGCTGCTCGTGCCAGAGAACGTCAGCGCAGACTGCCCGGCGAGTTACCGGCGGCTTCTGGTCATGCTGGATGGATCGTCACGTGCCGAACGAGTACTGCCAGCGGCTGTCGCGCTGTCACGTTTTCACGGTGCGGAGCTGCTCTTCGTGCATGTCACACCGGATGCGGGTTTGACTGTAACGGGCCCTCTGGAGCCTGAAGCACTCGACTTGCGCAAGCAAGTCATGCTTCGCAATCGCCGTGTAGCCAGCCAGTATCTGGCGAATATCCGTTCTCGCGTGGAGTCCCAGGCATTGCCGATGACCACGAGGGTGCTTGAGGGGGGGGATGTAAGGCACAAACTGATCGAGGTCGTCAAAGACACCCAGTCCGACCTGGTGCTGATCGCCTCCCAGGGCACGACGGGTCATGCCGATGTTGCTACCGGCACCGTTGCCCGGTTTGTCCTCGAGAATGCGCAGGTACCCGTGCTGATGATCGGCCGGGAATATGAGAAGACTGACGCCCGCCTGTACTCTGACGTCAAAGCATCAGCCGGACTCCGGGCAAATTCAACTATGGCCTGAGTCATGGCGTCGATCAATCCAGATGCCCAGGTTCCACTGGAGACTCAGGTCGAGCGTATTGCCATTTCCTGCACCTGGGATGCGGCATCGCCAGCCAGGCCGGATATCCTGCAGCACCTAGATGAAGTAAAGGCATGGTTCGACGATGTTCATCGCATCAGCGCCGAGCCTCCTGCAGGGTTCGATCTTGCAGCTAACTGGATTCTCGACAATGATTACCTGGTGGTTCGTGCCTTGCGGCTCATGTCGGAAGATCTTCCCGTGGAATTTTTCCGACGGTTGCCACGGCTCAGCGATAGCACTTATCAGAATCTGCCACGCGCCTACCTGCTCGTTCACGGTTTGCTCGGTAAGACACGCCTGCAATTGACACGTGCACGGCTGGTGCGGTTTACCGCTGCCTATCAACATCATGCCGCGCTGTCAGAGGCTGAGCTCTGGGCCATACCTGCATTACTGCGTATTGCCTGCATGGAAAACCTGGTGCAAGGCGTTTGCGCCCTGTTGTCCGATCAGTACATGCCCTTTGCCAGCAACAGGATCGTTGAAGACAACGCCTGCGAAGGCTCCATTGAACGGGTCAGTGGGGCCATTGCCAGTCTGCGGATCATCGCAGAGATCAACTGGCCGGATTTCGTGGATGAGATGAGTGGGGTGGAGAGTATTCTGGCTCTGGATCCGGCTGGCGTCTACGCCCGGATGCGGCAGACATCCCGAATCGAATATCGACGGGCAGTTGAAACTCTCGCCCGACATTGCCGGTATTCAGAACAGGAAGTGGCACAAGAGGCACTGCAGCTCGCCAGTGAGGCGGATGGCGATAGAAGCTCGCATGTCGGCTACTGGCTGAGTGATGCCGGTGTGCACAGGCTGGAACGCAAACTCGGCTTCCAGGCACCCGGGCGTGAAAAGATCCTGAGGTTCGCGCAGCGTCATGCCAGTGGCCTGTATGTCTTGCTGTTATGCCTGGTTACGATCATGGGAATGAGCGTGCCGTTCCTCTACCTCTCTGCGGTGGAAGCCACGCCCTGGAGTGTCATCGGCGTACTCATGCTGTCCGTGATACCGGCCAGTGATATCGCCGTACAGTTCGTTAATTGGTGGGCACCACAGTTGATTGCCAGGCGCCACCTGTATTCTCTGGATCGTCACCAACTGGAGGCCGAAAATTTCCTGTGCGTTGTCGCGGTGCCCGTGATCGTTGCCAGCGTTGAAGAAGTGGACAGCCTGATCGAAAAACTGGAATTACGGTATCTGGCCAATACCGAAGACTATCTACGGTACGTCCTGCTCTCTGATCCGGTTGATGCCGACGTTGAATCTCTTGCGCTTGACAAGCACATAGAAAAGGCCCTGGTGGAAGGCATCAGGCGACTCAACAGGCGATACCCACGACAGCGACTCGAAGCGGCACACGCTGACCGGTTCATGCTGCTGCATCGATCACGGGAGTACAACCCTGGTGAAGCTTGCTGGATGGCCTGGGAGCGCAAGCGTGGCAAGATCGAGCAATTCAATGCGTTTCTGACAGAGGGCAACAGTGAGCCATTCACCCTCACAGAGGGTAGCGTCGATCAGTTGACAGGCGTCAAGTACGTCATCAGTCTGGACGGCGACACCATGCTGCCTCCCGGCACTGCTGCTGCTCTGGTCAGCATGTTCGAGCATCCGCTCAATCAACCGGTATTTGATCCGGTATCCGGTGCCGTGCAGTCCGGGTACACGATTCTCCAACCCAGAATCGAGACGCTGGAGTCACGTGAATCCAGTTCACGCTTTGCCAGGCTGTACTCCGGTGATTGTGCCATCGATATCTATTCCCATGCGGTCTCCGATTTCCATCATGACTGGTTCGGATCAGGCAGCTATGTGGGAAAGGGAATCTATCACTTGCAAGGCTTCCACCAGAGTATGGCTGGACGTGTACCCGAAAATCGCATACTCAGTCATGACCTGTTCGAGGGCCTGCACGGTCGGGTGGCGCTGGCCTCGACCATCGTGCTGTACGAAAGCTTTCCGGAGACCTGGTCGGAACACTGCGAGCGACGTCATCGCTGGATCAGGGGCGACTGGCAGTTATTGTCCTGGCTGAGGCGCAAGGTGCCCGATGGATCAGGTCAACTGTCGCAAAACCGCTTCTCATTCATGGATCGTTGGAAGCTTGTGGACAACCTGCGACGCAGCATCGTACCCCCGGTCCTGCTGTTGTACATCCTGGGTGCCTGGACCTGGTTCCCCGGTAGTCCGATAGTCTGGACAGTATTGGCCATGGGTGCGTTTGCCCCTTACCTGGCCAATGAAACACTGACCGGTCTGGTACTGGTGTCAAGTCGACTGCCAGCCAGAGGCTACCTGCATGCACTCCGGGAGCAGGCGTCCAGATGGGCAGTGTCCATTACAGTGATCGTCCCTGATGCCCTGATATCGATCGATGCGATCGGCAGGACTCTGTGGCGGCGTTATGTGTCCGGACGGCACCTGCTTCAGTGGCGCAGCGCAGCCCATTCGCGGCGCAGCGGATCGTCGTGCAGGAGCATGCTGTCACAGCTGGTCTGGGTATCCCCGCTGGTAGCCCTGGGCACGGCGGGCCTGTTGCTGATGAGCAACCCGATGGCATTGCCGGTTGCTGCACCCGTACTTCTGGCCTGGCTCCTGGCTCCGCCACTGGTTTTCTGGCTCAGCGAGCCAAGGGCTTTCCGGCGGGATTCGCTGAACGCCGACGATCAACTGTTCCTGCGGCGTATCGCACGGTCCACATGGCACTATTTCGAGACCTTCGCCGGCCCCGATGACAACTGGCTGCCACCGGACAACGTCCAGTCTCATGCAGAAGTTGGCATAGCTCACCGGACCTCTCCGACGAACATCGGCCTGTATTTGAACTCGGTACTGGCTGCCTGTGACCTGGGTTTCATCGGCGTCCCTGAGCTGGTGGTGCGTGCAGAGAACCTGCTGGAGACGGTCGAGCGCCTGCCGGCGCATCGCGGTCAGATTCTGAACTGGTACGACACGGAAACACTGGTGCCTCTGGAGCCACGTTATGTGTCTACGGTCGACAACGGTAACTTTGCGATCAGCCTGGTGGCGATGAAGCAGGGCTGTCTGGAGCTGGATTCAGCGCCGCTGTTGCGGGCATCCCGCTGGCAAGGACTGGACGATACCCTGCATCTCATCATGACATCGATACAGGCAGGCGGGCTGTCACTGAGTGCGGAATTGTCCGGCCAGCTCGAAAGACTTGACGCCCACCTGGCAGGACTGTGTCGTGATGAGGGCATCGCGAACCGGAATGTCTTCCGATCGCATTCTCTGGCTCACTGGACCGAGACCCATCAACAGCTGATGCGTGAGCTCATCGACCGGGGCACTGCAGGTGTTGAACAGGTAGAACAGATTCGAGTCTGGGTGGAACGATTCGATCATCAGCTGACCACTCAGTTTCGCGATGTTCATGACTTGCTTCCATGGTTGACGTTGCTCGATGACATGCCCTCGGAATACACACAGCTGTCCGCGGTCATCGATGAACTGTTGCGCCAGGGCTATCCGCTGTCAACGCTCGTCGAATCCGACCTTGCCCTGCGACGAGCCTGCCATGACCTTCGGGCTGCAGGGACCCATGATGGTCCTGCCAATGACTGGGCAGAGCGTTTTCTGCGTGCAGTCGACGCCGCCCGAGAGCGCCAGAGCGCTCTGTCGAAACGATTGCGTGAGGTGGCCTCACGGGCAGAGTCGATAGCCTGGTCCATGGACTTCAGCTGGCTCTATGACAAGCGCAGCCGCTTGTTCCACATCGGTTACAACGTCAGTACGAGTATGCTCGATTCCAACCACTACGATCTGCTGGCCTCCGAAGCACGTCTTGCCAGTTTCTTTGCCATCGCCAAACATGATGTGCCACTGGAACACTGGTTTCATCTTGGCCGTCCAGTGGCGCGTGAGGACGGACACCCGGTCCTGCAATCATGGAGCGGTTCGATGTTCGAGTACCTGATGCCGACGCTGTTCCTGCCGGGCAAACGGGATACCCTGATCGGCGAGAGTGAATCGCTTGCGGTCATTGCACAGCAGCGTTATGCGCAGCGGCTCGACCTGCCCTGGGGAGTTTCCGAATCGGCATTTGCCATCACAGATGCCCGGGGGGTCTACCAGTACAAGGCATTTGGTATTCCCCGGCTCGGAATACGTCGAGGTCTGGTGGACGATTCGGTCGTCGCTCCCTACGCCAGCATGCTGGCACTGGGAGTATGGCCCAAGGCTGCCGTGGGTAACTTGCGGGAGCTGGAATCGCTGGGCTGCCTCGGTCCCTACGGATTCATCGATGCACTGGACTTCACCCGTTCGAGGGTGGCTCACTCGACCAGGTTCCATCCGGTTGACACCGTGATGGCACATCATCAGGGAATGTCCCTAATCGCCATGTGCAACGTGCTGGCCAGGGACCTCATGCCACAGCGTGTGCTTCGGGAGCCTTCGCTCAAGGCTGTCGAGTTGTTGCTTCAGGAGCGTATTCCCTGGGGAGCGCCGGAAGAGCTTGCAAACGCCGAGGATGCACGCGCAGACAGGCAGGCAGCCGTTCGTCCGGACCTGCTCACTGCGTGGAATCCCGCCATTTCGGCAGGACTGCCGCAGATGCATCTGCTGGGTAACGGCGCACTGTCTGCACAGGTATCTCGGTGTGGCGGTGGTGGTCTGAGCTACAAGGGCATCCAGTTGACGCGCGTGTCCAGCGACAAGGCACGGGCTCACTCCGGGTATCGCATTCATGTGAGTGATCTTGCAGAGAGCAATGACTGGTGGATCGGCTCGACGATCGTTTCAAGACCTGGTTCACAAGCCCGAACCACCTATTCTCAGCATGGTGTCGAGATCGTGCAGCATGTAGGTGACATGGCGGTTCGACTGGAAGCCATCGTCGCTGCATCGGATGATCTGGATATCAGGCGTGTATCCATTGTCAATGAAGGGCAGTTCACCCGGCAGTTGACTCTGACCAGTTATGCCGAGGTGGTGCTCTCGCCCGCTGCTGATGATGAACGACATCCGGCATTCAACAAGATGTTCATCGGCAGCCAGGAGGAAGCGCCGCTGCTGGGCGTGTCGTTCGAACGTCGACACCGGCATGCGCAGAGAGCGACGCCGGTTCTTCTGCATCGGATCGTCAGCGATGATCCGGGAATCCGTTTCGAGGGGCTGGAGACGGATCGTCATCACTGGACCGGTCGCCGGGACAGGTCGCTTGCACCGGGAGGTGTGCCCAGGCATCTGTCCGGCACCAGCGGTTGGACACTGGATCCGATAATGGCACTACGTGCCAGCGTGACGGTACCGGCGGGTGAAACTCGCAGCCTGAACTTCGTTACCAGCGTGGGGATGTCGCGCCAGGATGTTCGGACCAAGGCGCAACGATATGCCAGCCCTGCCATCGATCGCCTGATTGGTGACGCTCCATGGTCTGCTGCCCAGGAAGTGCATCGCCTGGGCCTGGACAACTCGGAGTTACCACAGTTGCAGTTCATGGCCTCATTGCTGCAGTACCCGGACGCAGCACTGCGTGCCGTTCCGCCACTGGCGGAAGTGAGACTGCCTGAACAGTCCGAGCTCTGGCGAGTGGGTATCTCAGGTGATCTGCCGATAGTACTGTTGCGCATCCATGACGTCACTCGGACAGAGCTTCTCGAAAGACTGGTGCGCGCGCAGTTTCTCTGGAGAATCAGGGGGCTGGAGATCGACCTTTGCGTGTTCCAGCTCACCGAAACCGGTTATGAGAACCCGTTGCGCGAGAAAGTGATGGAGCTGCTGAGGGATATGCACGGTAGCGATTGGCTCGGGCGGCAAGGTGGGGTGCATCTGCTTGCCGTTGCTCATTTGTCACGGCTGAGCCGGGAAAACATACTCATGGCCGCCACCGTGGTACTCGATTCGGACCGACCCCTGGGTGAACGCCTGGCAGATGTGTTGAGCACGCCACCCCGGCCACCGCACTTCGTGGCACCCGGCAATGTCGCCGCGTCTGAGCTCGAATCCGTTGTCCGTCCGGAAGGACTGCTGTTCGATAACGGTATCGGTGGTTTCGACGGATCCGGCGGAGACTACGTGATACACCTGGAACCGGGAGTTTCAACACCGGCTCCCTGGTGCAATATCCTGGCGAACGAGCAGTTCGGTGCCATTGTCAGTGAGGCCGGACTCGGCTGTACCTGGGCACAGAACAGTGGTGAACATCGCCTGACTCCCTGGTCCAACGACCCGGTCCGCAACCGCCAGGGTGAGCAGCTATGGCTGCGTGATGAAGTCAGCGGAGAGCTCTGGACCATTTCCCCGACAGGCAGGCAGATAGAGTGTCCTGTGCAGGTCCGACACGGTTTCGGCCGGACGCAATGGCTGCGCAACAGTCATGGTCTGGAGCAGTGTCAGGAAGTGTTCGTCCCTGTCGATGATCCGGTCAAACTGGTGACAGTACGACTCGACAATCGCAGTGGCCAGAGCCGGCGGATTACGGTGACCTTCTATGCCGAGTGGGTGATGGAAGCCATGGCCGGTAAGTCCAGGACGCATGTGGTCTGCGGTTACGATGCCAGCAGTGAAGCCATACTGGCCGGCAATCGCTGGAACAGCGAATTTGCATCGCGGGTGGCATTCGTCACGGCCACCCTGCCTGCGCACAGTGTCTGCGGCGACCGTGCGGATTTTCTGGATGAAATGAATGAGTCGAGTATTCCGGAGGGTTTGCTGCGCTCGGACCTGGGTGGCAGGTTCACCCCGGGTGGTGACAGCTGCGCAGCCTACCAGGTGCATCTCGACATGGCGGAAAACTCGGCGCTCGACGTTACCTTCATCCTGGGTGAGGGGAATGACCGAGCCCATGCAGAACAGCTGATACGACGGTGGAAATCGCCAGAGAGGATTCGCAGTGGCCTGGTCGCTGTAGCCGATTTCTGGAAACGCAGCTGCGGCTCGCTGCAGGTCAGTAGTCCGGACGCCGGTTTCGACCTGATGATCAATGGCTGGCTCCAGTACCAGAGCATTTCGTCCCGCTTGCATGCCCGTGCCGGTTTCTACCAGGCAGGTGGTGCTTTCGGATTTCGTGACCAGCTTCAGGACGTACTGGCGTGTATCGGATCGGATCCGCAACGCGTACGTCGCCAGTTGCTGCTGGCCGCAGCCCATCAGTTCGAAGAGGGCGATGTTCTTCACTGGTGGCACCCACCCGAAGGTAAGGGTGTACGAACGCGAATTTCCGACGACTTTCTATGGCTGGCCTATGTGACCGCCCGCTATGTCAAAGCCACTGGAGATTCAGCGGTGCTCGAGGTCTCTGCACCTTTCCTGCGAGCGCCTCTGTTGAAAGATGATGAAGAGGATCGTTACTCCACCTATGAGCATGGTGAGAGTGGAACGCTGTTTGAGCATTGTCGGCGTGCGATCGATCATGGGATGCGGACAGGTGTACACGGATTACCGTTGATGGGTTCAGGCGACTGGAACGATGGGATGGACCGGATCGGGCACCTGGGGCGTGGTGAAAGTGTCTGGCTGGCCTGGTTCCGTATTGCCACCATCGACCTGATGATGCCGATTGCTCGCGAGCGCGATGAGACATCGCTGGCAGGGCGATGGCAGCACCATGCAGAGCAGTTGAAACAGGCTATTGACGCTCATGGCTGGGATGGTCGCTGGTTTGTCAGGGCATTCGATGACGATGGTGAGCCGTGGGGATCGATTGTCAACGATGAATGTCGCATCGACTTGCTGGCGCAGTCCTGGGGTGTGCTGGCAGGTTTTGCGGATGAACAGAGGGTACTCGGCGCAGTCCGGGAAGCCGACAGAATGCTGATTGATCGAACACTGCAAATCGTGCGGCTGCTGACGCCGCCTTTCCATGACACTCCTCGTGACCCCGGGTACATCAAGGCCTATCCACCGGGCATTCGTGAGAACGGAGGCCAGTACACCCACGCCGCCGCGTGGATGGGGCTGGCGTTTGCAGCACTGGGCAAGGCGGACAAGGCTCACGAGGTATTCAGCATGATCAGCCCGGTGTATCGCACCAGTGATCGTGAGTCCGCCATTCGGTATGCCAGGGAACCGTACGTACTCGCCGCAGATATTGGAGGCAGTGGTCTGCACGAGGCACGGGGCGGGTGGAGCTGGTATACCGGCGCTGCCAGCTGGACCTGGCAGCTGGGTGTCCATGGGATTCTGGGCATCGATTACCTGCCTGGCGCCGTACGACTGGAACCTGCGATTCCTGCGGCCTGGGAGATGGTCGAGGTCACCTTGTGTTCTGCAGATTCAAGCATCTCGCTGTGTATCGAGAATCCTGAAAGGACAGGCTCGGGTGTCGCGATGATCGTGGTTGACGGTGTCCCCGTTCACAGTAATATCGTCAGTTTTCCCGAGCATGGCCAGCGGCGGGTGGTCATCCGCCTGGGGCCAGGTGCGCAGCAGGTGCCTGTTGCCACGGCCGTGCCGACGAGCTGAGTTGTTATACTGCAGACTGCCACCCGGCCTTGAGTGTCTTTGCGTGTATCCAGTGTGAAAAACTTCCTGAAATCTGCTGCACACCAGCACAAGGACCCCCAGGTTCGACTTGGGTTTGTCAATGACGTAGAACCTGATGCACCCGATGCTCAGGAGACCCTGACGGAGCTGGCCAGAAATGATGAGGATGTGGCCGTACGTGTCGCCGCCATCGGCAAACTCGATGAACTGAATACGCTGCGTGAGCTTCTCGATGCAAATGGCGATGATGCCAGTGCGGTGGCATCTGCCGCGGAAGCCCGGCTGGCCGACAGGTTCAGCAACGGCGCTGTCAGCGATATTGCCGTGCGGGCATTGCTGGCCTCACATGCGGCGCGGCTGGCTATGCCCATCGCCGCGCACAGTGCCATCCCCGGACAGCGCGAATCAGCACTGCAGGCAATCGAAGACGAGGCCACGCTGGTGACCGTGGTGCAGCAGTCACGGTTCCACGATACGCGCCTGGCTGCCGCCCTGCGACTTTCCCAGCACGATTCCATGCGGGCGGCCCTGGGTGCGGTGCGCTCCAGGGACAAGGTCGTGGCCAAGCAGCTGCAGCATAAACTGGACGCGGCCGCCGCCGAAGAAGCTGCACTGATTGCAAGACGCCATGCAGTGACGAGCACGCTGAAGCAGGCGCAGGCTCTCAACGAAGGTGTCTGGACACCGCAGCATGGTGGTCGGCTGCAGGCGGTTCGCGAACGATGGCATGCCCTGGACGCACAGGACCGCTCATCCTCGGACGCGGCTTTCACCCAGGCCATAGCCGAGGCTGAACAGCGCTTGCAGGACTATCTCGCGGCACAGGCGTCGGAGACGACGGCGCAGACGGGTGCGGAGGCTGCGACAGGTGCACTCGCCACATCCACGTCCGGGGCCGCATCCGGTGCCGCGTCCGGGGCCGGTTCAGCCGTTGTCGAAACACCGGCGGCTGCACCGGTCGCCAAAGTGGAAGACCCGGCGCTGACGGGCATTCAGGAGGTTCTCTCGACCACGACCATTGCAGAACTGCCGGCCTGCGTGGAAAGACTGCAGAGCGATGTGGACGGGGACGAAACCCTGGCCGCTTCCCCGCATGTCAGGAGCGTTCTTGCGCATGCTCATTCGGTGGCTGTACTGTTCGATCCACCTTATGAGATCAACAAGGCTCGTCCGACTGCCCTGCAGAACCGGATCAGGCGGGTTGCCTCGTTGCTGGACATCCCTCGACTGCTGCCAGGAATGGATCTGTCAGACCATACCTACGTGCAGGAGTTGCAGTCTCATCTGGATCAACTGCAGGATCGTCTGGGCAAGGCCCGACAGGAATCGAGCGACCGGATCAAGGCAACGCATCGACAGTTCGCTGCGTTGTCAGGCATCATCAAGGAGGGCAAATGGGGCCCTGCCAACAGCATGTTGCGTCGCCTGCAGAAAAAGCTGGGCGCCATGGAAGCAGAGGAACGTGTCAGTCTGGATGACAAGTTGACCCGTGCAGAACAGCAACTGGCAGAGATGGCCGACTGGCAGGATTTTGCTGCGCGACCCAAGCTGGAAGCCTTGTGCGTATCCATGGAAGCGCTACCAGGCAAGAATTCCCCCCCTGAAGAACTGGCCAGGGAAGTGCGTGAGCTGCAGAGTGCCTGGAAAGCGATGGGTGTGAGTCGTGCTTCCAATGAACTCTGGACACGATTCAAGAGCGCGGGTGATGCGGCGTACGAACCCTGCAAAGCCTGGTTTGACAGCAAGCAGAAAGAACGGCAGGAAAAACTGGATGCCAAGGCACGATTGTGTGATGAGCTGGAAGCTGCCCGTGCCACCCTGGACGCGGCGCCCGGTGCAGAGCCGGACTGGAAGGCTGTCGCGCGCCAGGTGAACCATGCCAAGCGTGAGTGGTCGCGCAACCGGGTACCCGACAGAAAACCTGACAAATCGCTGGAGGCTCGATTCTCGGACGCCCTCAAGCCGTTTGAGACAGCGCTGGCCGAACAGTACGACCGCAACACCAAAGAGAAGGAGATACTGGTCGACAAGGCGGCCGCACTGGCCAGTGGTGACATTACTCAACACACGGCCAATCAGGCCAAGAGCCTGCTGAGTACCTGGAAGCTGGTGGGCATCATGCGGCGCAAGGAAGATCAAGCCCTCTGGGAGGTATTCAATGGGCACCTGGGCAGTATCTTCAAGCATCAGCACCAGGTCGAGCGGCAGAAACAGCGTGCCGGTCTGGAGCACGTATTCCGGGCCAAGGACATCATCAAACAGCTGAAAAAGCTTGCCCGGGGTGATTCGCTGGACGAGTCCGAAGTGCAGTCGCTGAGTACCGAGTTTCAGGCCCTGGCTGAATTTCCGGAACGCGACAGGAAATTTCTCCTGCGAGATTTCCGACAGGCCCTGGATGCCTGTTCCCGAGTGCAGGACAACGCCTCTCGTCGACGCATTCAGGCCGAGCTGGAAGAGCGGCGGCGCCTGGTGGGTCTATGCGAGCAACTCGAGCAGGCAGTGGAGCATCCCGATACGCTCAGCGACACCCTGGTCGATGATGTGACGCATGCCTGGGAGGCCAGCGATACGCGGGTATCTCCGGAGCTGGGGACACTATTGCAGAAACGCCGCGATGCTGCGCTGCATCACCTGAACAATGGTACACAACCGGACTATGCAGCCAATGAATCACTGAGGCGTGATTTGCTGATCCGGATGGAAGTGGCAGCAGGTATCGATACGCCAGCAGAGGACAAAGCACGACGTATGCAATATCAGTTGCAGCATTTACAGGAAGGTATGACCTCGGCCGGGCTGGGTGATTCACGTCAGGTGCTCGAGCAACTCGAGCAGGAGTGGATGACCACGGGTCCCGTCCGTCGGTCCGTTCATGACGCCCTGAATTCGCGTTATCTGAAAGCTTTCCAGCGCTAGCCTGGTGACAGAGTTGCGTTGATGAACGATCAGCCCTGGATGAAATCGCCAGTGACGCGCGAGGCGCTTGAACAGGCAATGCGGGATGATAAGCTGGTGCTGTTCTATCAGCCCAAGGTGAGTTTGCTCAGTGGGGATGTTATCGGGGCGGAGGCACTGGTACGCTGGACCAACGGCAGCAATGAAGTTCTCTCGCCCGATGAATTTCTCCCGCTCGTGCAAAGCAGTGGCCTGCTGCATGACCTGACAGTTCAATTGCTGGATCAGCTGGTTGATGCCAGCAGGACTCTGCGCACAGCCGACAGGCCGGCTGGCAGGCCGCCGACCCATGCATTGCCGCTGGTCGAGGATCAGTCCGGCAATTCACTGTCACTGTCGATCAACGTCGCTCCCGACGACCTTGCATCACACATCATCAGCAATCGCATCGAGCAGTTGCTGAAGGCTGGCACCATTGTGCCGACGGATCTGCAGATAGAGATAACTGAAAGTGCCGTCATGGGTAATGTCGATCGTGTCTACGACGATCTGCTCCGGCTCAAGCAGATGGGCATCAGGATCCTCATGGATGATTTCGGGACAGGGCACTCCTCAATCGACCGCCTCAGCCAGTTGCCATTCGATGCGCTGAAACTGGATCAGGGCGTGGTCAAGCGTATGGGCACATCGCGGCAGAATCTGGATGTCGTGCGATCCGCCATATCCATGGCTCGTGAACTCGGCATGACCTCAGTTGCCGAGGGAATCGAATCTGCGGCTGTCTATAATTTCCTGATTGCGCACGGCTGTGAAGAGGGTCAGGGATATTTTCTGGGGCGACCCATGTCATTATCCGAATTCATGGACTTCGTCGCCATCGAGCACGATTTCGAAGGGTCGCAGATCGGCCGGGTCCATCAGGCGAGCCTCAACCTGTTGCGGTTTCGCAAGACGCTGGTCGACGCGGCTTTTTGCAGCAGGGTAGGAGACGGGATCGCCCTGCAGTCCGTGGCCGACCCCGGTCTGCAAACCGAAGTGGCTCGATCCCGACTGGGTCTCTGGTACTTTGGTATTGGTCAGCGCCTCCTGGACTATGAGGTCTTTCGCCAGATCGAAGCACCGCTGCGACTCGTGCACGCCAGCGGTATAGCATTCCTGCAGCAGCTTGATGATCGCAGTTCAACCGTCGACCAGGATCAGGCACTCGCCGGTATCGACCAGCAGATAGACCGCCTGATCAGCCTGCTCCATGCATTGGAGAGGCAGATACTGGTCGATGCCCCGGCCACTGCCTCCGCTACTGCTACTGCAGATAAACACCCTGGCCATTGAAACTTGGTGTCGGCTCAAGCGTTTTACTTGCGTGCTTGATATGATTGAAGGTTTTTACACCTGTCAGAGGGTCAGATGGAATCATTGCAAGCGGGCAGCGATGTCGTGTTCGTACTATTGGGGGCGATCCTGGTGCTGTTCATGCACTCGGGTTTTGCATTTCTGGAAGTGGGCACCGTTCGCGAGAAGAACCAGGTCAATGCCCTGGTCAAGATCTTTTCGGATTTTGCTGTCTGCACGGTTGCGTACTTCTTTATCGGCTACCCCCTGGCCTACGGCCTGGACTTTCTGGCGCCGGCCTCCGAACTGGCGATCAATAATGGTTATGAGCTGGTTAAATTTTTCTTCCTGCTGACATTCGCGGCCGCCATACCGGCCATTATCTCCGGCGGCATTGCAGAGCGTGCTCGCTTCTATCCGCAACTGGTGGCATCGATCATCATCGTGGCGTTCATCTATCCGTTTTTTGAAGGGATCGTCTGGAATGGCAACCTGGGTTTCCAGGACTGGCTGCAAGCCCTGACCGGTGCCAGCTTCCATGATTTCGCAGGATCGATCGTCGTGCATGCCATGGGCGGATGGCTGGCACTGGGCGCTGTCATTCTGCTGGGTCCGCGCCAGGGGCGCTACAACCGACAGGGCGGCGGAGGAAGCACGTTTGCCCCGAGCAGCATCCCGTTCCTGGCACTGGGCGCCTGGATACTGACCGTCGGATGGTTCGGCTTCAACGTCATGTCCGCGCAAAGCGTGGCAGGTGTAAGCGGGCTGGTGGCGATGAATTCCCTGATGGCCATGGCCGGTGGAGCCATTGCCGCCCTACTGGCAGGACGGGCAGATCCGGGCTTTCTGCATAACGGTCCGCTGGCCGGGCTGGTGGCAGTCTGTGCCGGGTCCGATATCATGCATCCAATCGGATCGCTGATCGTCGGTGGTGTGGCAGGGCTGCTGTTTGTCGGTGCTTTCACGTTTGCCCAGAATCGCCTGCGCGTGGACGACGTGCTGGGTGTGTGGCCCCTGCACGGATTATGTGGTGCGTGGGGCGGTATTGCTGCCGGTATCTTCGGCGCCAAGGCACTCGGTGGCCTCGGTGGTGTCAGCCTTGTCAGTCAAACGATTGGTACCCTGTTGGGCATAGCAGTGGCAACGGCAGGTGGATTTGTTGTATACGGGGTGCTGAAAGCACTGATTGGCATTCGCCTGTCGGAAGAGGAGGAATTCAATGGTGCAGACATCAGCATACACAAGATATCGTCGACTACGCACTGAGCGATGTCGGCAACAGTGTCAACAAAGGCCTAAGGCATGAAAAGAATCACAGCGATCATCAAGCCGTTCAAGCTGGACGCGGTCCGCGAGGAACTGGCAGCAGCAGGCGTCGCAGGTATCACGGTGACCGAAGTCAAGGGCTTCGGCCGCCAGAAAGGTCACACGGAGTTGTATCGCGGTGCGGAGTACGTCATCGACTTCATCCCCAAAATGAAAATCGAGGTGGTGGTTGCTGAAAGCATTCTCGATGCGTGCATCGAAGGCATCATTCGCGCTGCCAATACCGGCAAGATCGGCGATGGCAAGATTTTCGTCGACTCGGTCGAACGTGTCATCCGCATTCGCACGGGCGAAGAGGGTGAGCAGGCCCTGTAGTGTCAGCCAGCCCGTTCCCACGGTGGGTTCGGTGTGAATTTCCCGACCATGAAATCAGTGAACACTCGCACCTTGTTGCTGAGGTGCCGCCGATGTGGATAGACCAGTTGAATCGTCGAGCTGTCCACGGCGTGTTCCTTGAGCAACGGTATCACCAGCCCGGCTTCCAGTGAGGGCTGGACCACGTAAGTCGCCAGACGGGCAATTCCGATACCGGCCTTGACCGCTTCATGCAGTGCGGAGGCACTGTTGGTGTGGAAATTACCCTTCACCCGCTGGACACGCACACCGTCACTGGTGGCGAATTCCCAGTCGTTGAAATGCTGAATCGACGAGTGGGTCAGGCAATTGTGTTTGAGAAGATCCT
>JABDKN010000251.1 GCA_013002205.1 Granulosicoccus sp. | reverse complement strand
ACGAAATTCGCTACGGACGAAGGGGATGCGGAAGGATTTGGTGATTTCATGAATAGTCCGGGTTAAGGGGACACGTGAGACTGTGCTGCCTTAATGCGTAATCCTGTCTAGAGCCGACTTTCATTGTGGATGTGCAATGCCACGTTCTCAATGGCATGCAATAACGAGCTGGCGAAGGAGCGCGGCGTCATGATGTCGAATGTAGATTCGCCTGTTCGTACGATCACTGTGCTCATGTGGTCCATTACTGTCCGTGCCACCATACCGACAGGAAAACTGCGCAAGTCGAGATCCAGCAGACACAGTCGTTCCAGTACTGCTGTAACGTTGCCACCGTCGAGCACCAGTGTCGACCAGCCATCACCCTGATTCGTCAGGTATATTCCGTCGGGATAGCCCAATTTCACCAGAAGACATTTCTCGTCAACACGGTCGGCACCATCCCTTGTGCACCAGATCTGATCGTGCTGCAGACCGAGCAAGGTCAGCCCGTCCTGTGCACGTGAGACTTTGCCCACGGCTGGCAAGTTGGCACCGAGTGCTGATTCACACAAGGTGTCAACGGCATCGCGGGCAGCAACTGCAAATGCCATGCAGACTATCGAGCGGTTGCCCACTTCACGTAGCGTCACTTCGCCCACAGTTCGCGGCAATCCGGTATAGGCGGTTGTTGTTTCCAGAGTCATGGTTGAACTAGACACGCAGTCGCTCTCCGTCAGGATCAACAAAATGCGGGGAACAGATCTGAACCTCATGTTCCTGTCCACGCAGAGGATCACACGCCCGCACGATCTCACCCATGCGCTCTGCGCCTCGCCTGATGAATCCGAGTCCGATAGAATGACCCAGCGTGGGTGAATACGCGACCGAACTCATCCAGCCTTCATCATTGCGTGTGATGACATCGCGACCGGCTGAGATGAAATGGGCACCTGCACGCAGCGGCACTGAACGCTCAACCGGCCGGAATCCGACCAGCCTGGGTCGCTCAGGGTCAACCAGGCCGGGACGTTGTGACAATACATTGCCTATGCAGTCCTTCTTCCTGGATACCATGCGCCCAAGTCCCAGGTCCGCTGCAGTGGTCTGGCCATTAAGTTCATTGCCTGCTGCATGACCTTTCTCGACACGCATTACGCCAAGAGCTTCAGTCCCATAGGGAACGACACCGAGCGTTCTACCCTCGCTCATCAGACGTCGGATCATCGCATCACCATAGCGCGTGGGTACCGCCAGCTCGTAGGCAAGTTCGCCGGAAAACGAAATCCGGAACAAGCGAGCGGGCACACCATCGCAGACAGTGGTGTCCGCACAAGCCATGTAGGGGAATGCACCATTTGACACATCGAGATCGTCGATCACGCGTTCAATGAGTTTGCGTGCGTGCGGGCCCGCAATCGCATACTGTGCCCAGGCCTCAGTCGTTGACACAACGTGTACGTCAAGTTCCGGCCACAGGCACTGGCGGCAGAATTCCAGGTGCCTGAATACGCCGACTGCATTGGCTGTCGTGGTCGTCATGACGAATCGATTGTCACCCAGTCGAGCGCTTGTTCCATCGTCCATCACGAAGCCATCCTCTCGCAGCATCAATCCATAGCGAACCTTGCCAACGGCCAGTGTCGAGAACGTGTTGGCGTAGATTCGGTCGAGAAATGCACCGGCGTTCCGTCCCTGGATATCTATCTTGCCCAGCGTCGTGACGTCGCAGACACCAACGGCCGATCTCGTTTGCTGAACTTCACGATCCACCGTCTGGCGCCATGTCCTCTCACCGGGTCTGGAAAACCATTGCGCCCGCAACCAGGCACCTGTCTCGACGAACGTAGCGGATTGTTCTGTTGCCCAGTTGTGGCTGGGGGAGTGACGCACCGGACGGTAGGCCTTGCCACGGGCGGGTCCTGCAATGGCTGCAATGGGGACAGGTGTCCACGGTGGGCGGAAGATCGTAGTGCCTGTCTCAGGGATGCTGCGGCCGGTTGCAGCAGCCAGAATGCCGAGTCCGATGACATTGGAGGTCTTGCCCTGATCGGTTGCCATGCCCAGGGTGGTGTAGCGCTTGACG
>JABDKN010000243.1 GCA_013002205.1 Granulosicoccus sp. | reverse complement strand
GGTTCAGGTTCTGGTTCAGATTCAGGTTCAGGTTCAGGTTCTGGTTCTGGTGCAGGTTCTGGTTCTGGTGCGGGTTCTGGTTCTGGTTCTGGTGCAGGTTCTGGTTCTGGCGCGGGTTCTGGTTCAGTTGCTGGTTCAGGCGCAAATGGAGAATCTGGAACCGTGGGCAATCCCGCCCCCGACGGTTGCCCGTCATCTAGAGAATCCGGACTCGATTGGTCATCCGCATCGAACGGGTTGGTACCGTCGTCGCGCTCTTCAAGGTTTGTCTTGCCGTCTGAATCCGAGTCGATCCGGGTAGAGTAGTCAGTGGACTCGATCCGCTCGATGGTTCCATCAGCAGCCACTTCAATTTGCTGGCTCATCTGCGCCAGTGGCAGATTCTGCCCCTCGTAGTTTTCTATCCAGATAGTCGTGGCCGTATAGGTGCCGCCAGCGGTTACATTGATACTGCCGCTCCACTGGTTTCCCTCACCGCGGGTCATACTGACCGCTGCGCCGTTGGACAACCGGATCGTCGGGTACAGGTTGTTCTGTTGCAGCGATTCACTCATCACCTGTGAATCAAGCAGTTCCTGGGGCAGGCGAATAGACACTGTCGGCCTGGCATCCAACATGATGGTGGTGTCGCTTTCGGAGCAGGCAGCGTTCGCCAGAGCTGCAAGGATGATCGCCAGCAGGGCACACGACTTTGGTGTTCTCTTCATCATCTGAAATCTTACTGGACATTGAATGTCAGGGGTACGATCCGCGTTTCGGTGCCATCATCGCCGGCCACTGCGGCGATCACGCCAACCGCCAGGACACCAAGCGTTATCTGCACCCAGCGGCGTTGCAGCAGCGGTGAATCGGTTGCGGATGTCTGCGTGCCCACACCGGCGTTGGCAGAGGCCTGATCCAGGGTATTCTGACCCGAATCCAGCGTACGTCGATACGGATCGAACGCAAAGCCGCTCACCGTCCGGTTGCCGGAACTATCACGCGCCTGGACATAATACTCGATACTGCGCAGGTCCGTCTCATCTGTGGGAACCGATACGCTGTAGGCATTATTGCTGCCGGTTGCCTGCATCGGATACGGAGTAAACGGCAGCTGGCCTTCGCGCCGGTAGTAGAGCAAGACATCCTGCAGGGTGCCGTCGTCGGTGACCTGGGCCGTGAATACCTGGGAGCGATCAGCGGCACCTTGGGCAAGCTCTTCCAGTACGATGACGGGCGCTTCGGTGTCCACGCTCTGGGACAGCCCCGGACTCGGGGCCAGAGCCAGCACGAAAAGGATCAGTGCGGTCATCGCCGTTCCACCTGTCGCTGTGGACTTTGCGTTGATGGCAGCCATCATGACTAACTCCGGTTGCATTGGTCAGTCAGTATACGAGAGCCATCAGCATGTGTACTGATGGTGGCTCTCTCAGCACGAATACGGTTACTCTCTTCCAGGGTTATCCGAATCCAGTGATTGGGGGGAGAAGGTTCGGCATGAGTACCCGCTACTACCATTTGTGTCACCTGCTGCACCGCCTGACCCTGGGCATCTGTCAGGCCCTGGTATTGCTGTTGCTCCTCCTGCAGGTGAGCGTGGTCATTTTACGCTACTGTTTTGGGGTGGGATTCCTGGAACTGCAGGATCTTACCGCTTACGTATTTGCAAGCCTGGTCACCCTGAGCATTCCGGTGGCACTGGTGCTCGAACGTCACGTTCGCGTGGACGTGTGGCGTGAACGCCAAACCCGGTCGCAACAGTCACTCTGCGACAGATTTGCAGTGTGGTTGTTACTGGTGCCGGTTTTTCTGCTGTCACTATATCTGGTGTATCCGGATATTGCTTACGCCTGGCGGATTCGCGAAGGGTCACGGGAGAGCGGTGGGCTCGCCGGAGTGTACCTGGTCAAGACCCTGTTTCCGCTCAGTTGTGTACTGATGATTCTGCAAGGGGTGGCGTCAATCCTTCCGCACCGGCCGGCAGGGTGAGTCTGGCCAATCTGTTTCTCGTTCTGCTGTTCGGCTCCCTGCTG
>JABDKN010000241.1 GCA_013002205.1 Granulosicoccus sp. | reverse complement strand
TGCGCTGGATCGTACAGGTTTCGACCGTCGATGATCAGTGGCGTCTTGAGACTGCGTTTCAGAATATCCAGGTTGGGACTACGGAATTCGCGCCATTCGGTATTGATCAACAGGGCGTCGGTTCCATCAACGGTATCCTGCGGAGTACCCACCAGTTCCAGGCGTTTCTCATCCGGATAATAATGACGCATCTCTTTCATGGCCACCGGATCGTAGGCGCGCACGGTGCCACCGTGTTCGAATATAGATTCAATCAGTACACGGCTGGGTGCTTCCCGCAGATCATCGGTATTGGGCTTGAAAGACAGGCCCCAGACGGCAAATTTCCTGCCTTCGATATTATTGTCGAAGTGCTTCATGAGCTTTTCGAACAGCACGAGCTTCTGGCGATCATTGACGCTCTCGACCGCCTGTAGCAAGGTCGCTTCAAAATCGTTTTCACGCGATGTGGCGATCAGCGCCTTGACGTCCTTGGGAAAACAGGATCCACCATAACCACAGCCCGGGTAGATGAAGTGATAGCCAATTCGTGGATCGGAACCGATGCCCACGCGTACATCTTCGATGTCGGCGCCCAGGCGATCGGCGATATTGGACAGTTCGTTCATGAAACTGATCTTGGTGGCCAGCAGCGAGTTGGCAGCGTACTTGGTGAGCTCGGAGGATTTACGGCTCATGAAAATGAGACGATCACGACGATTTCGACAGAACGGGGCGTACAGCTCCCGCATGACTTCGGTCGCATGCTCGTCATCTGTACCGATGACGATGCGATCAGGCTTCATGAAGTCCTCGATGGCCGCACCTTCCTTCAGGAATTCGGGGTTGGATATGACGGCATATGCGATGTTTTCGCCACGTGCGGCCAGGCCCTCGGAAATGACCTTTTCCACCATGTCGCCGGTGCCGACGGGGACGGTAGACTTGTTGACGACGAGCTTGCGTCCGGTCATGCGCTCAGCAATGGTTTTCGCCACGGCGGCCACGTACTGCATGTCCGCGGAGCCGTCTTCCCCCGGTGGCGTACCCACTGCAATGAACTGGACTTCGCTGTGGGCAACGGCCTGATCCATATCGGTGGTGAAATCAAGTCTCTCTGCCTCGACGTTGCGTTTGATGACGTCGTCAAGACCCGGCTCGAAAATCGGGATGATGCCTTTTCTCAGGTTGGCGACTTTGGTCTCGTCCACGTCAACACACAGAACCTCATTGCCGACATCCGCGATCAGTGCGCCTGTCACCAGCCCTACATAGCCGGACCCGTAAATCGTTACTTTCATTGTCTATCCTGAATTGTGACGGAACTGGCCGTCTGTCGAGGCTGTCATGGCCAGGCTGAACAGGTAGCCGATGGTTGTCCTGATGCAGCACCTGGATGTCAGTCGTTAGTACAGCGTAAAGCGTGCCATTGTGAGTAGCCGCGCACACGGTTCCTGAAGCGCGTGTGCAATTTCATCGCAGCGCGGATTATAGGCGCAAAGACCACGGACGTTTGTGAGCAGAAGTCAATAACCTGTCAGACTGATGGAAAGGGCGGTGTGAATAGGTGACATCAACTCAATTTCAGGCGAACGCCTGCAGTATTTCCCGCTTTCCGGGTGGTCCAGCCAATCTGTTGACGGAAAACCCGGCTGACGCCAGGCCTCGCCTGACCGAACCCTTCGAGCAATAGGTGGTCAGAACGCCACCTGTCTCCAGGCTGGCGTGCAAGCGACGGAACAACTCTGTCGTCCAGCACTCGGGGTTGGCGCTGGGGCTGAATGCATCCAGGTAGATCGCATCAAACGGGCCGACAGGCAGTGGCAGCCGGGTGGTGTCGCCGAGGTACAGTGTCAACCCGCCGCCATTGTCGAATGACGGTTGAGTCCTGTCACCTGAGTAGTGTTCTCCAGCCGATGCAGGAAAGGCAGTATCCAGGGCCAGAAGGTAGCGGATCTGCCATTTGTCCCTGTCCTTTATTGTCTCTGTTGCCTCTGAAGCCTCTGAAGCCTCTGAAGCCCCTTTTGCGTGTGTTGCCGGCGAGACCTTGCCATGCACGTGCTGGATGCCCTGCAGCAACCAGCTTTCCAGGTCAGGATTGAGCAGATGCCGGTGATAGTGCATATCCTTGAAAGCGTTGGCACCCTGGAGATCGTGTTCAACGGCGTGGTATTCCAGAACGGTGCCGCATTGCAGGGCCTGATCAAACGTCAGCAGGCAATTGAGTCCCAGACCGAAACCGATTTCGAGCACTCTGGTAGGCAGATGTCGTTCCAGACGGCTGGCGACCCCTGACGCTCCCAGGTAGACGTGCCGGGATTCCGTGGTGGCCCCATTGACGGAATGGTAGGTCTCCCGGTAGCGCTCGCTGTGCAGGGTGCGGGAACCGTCTGAGGTTTCAATGATGTTCATCTTGTCGGTCATCCGCCAAAACAGACGGCCCGAACCAATGCAGTCTGCTTACGCAGCCGACAGTAATTGGGCGGTTGGCTGGTGAACAAGACCAGGCACCTAACAGGTTAAAGCGTCCTTCCGAGCTAATTCAGCAAACCTGGAAACGCTCTTTCAACGATTCGCAACGCGCGAAGTAGGCAGCAGTGCTGCGCGGCATCGGTACTCGAGCTCTTGCCACCCAGTTGATCAGGTTTCGTCCCGCTATCAGGGTTTTCTGCGCCTCTTCCATCACGTACCGGCACTCCTTCGAACAATTAGGCTGGATGCGTGGTTGTACCTGGCCCAGCGCTTCGCCTGTGGCGATGAAGCGCGGCCAGATTTCAAAGATGCAGACGTCGGATTTCATGGTCTCGCATTCGTGCTTGGCTGCTTTGGCATAGTTGTCGAGCAGCTCCTCGATGTCCTTGAATTCCGGCCGCTCGCAGAAGATCTTGCGCATGTGATTGGCCAATTTGTCAATGTTGGCCATTGTCTGTGCAACCTTGATGAAACGGGATTCGTAGTAGGCTGTAATGGGCAGTGTAAACGCCCTGAAGGGTTCGCCCCACAACTCGTCAATCCCTTCTTCGCCGCTGAAGTGCCGTACATCGTGACCCAGTTCGAGCGCTTCCTTGAAATAGTTACCACAGGATTTCATCAGTTCATTGTCGCGGCTTATTCGTACCCCTTTTTCTTCCAGCTCCACGATGGCGGTGAAAATATCGGTCGCACGATTGAATAGTGCGCCGGCAAGCATGGCCGCGTTGACACGCTTCATGGCCGGATCGGTCTGCCTGAGGTAGAAGGCTCGGGCTGTATCCAGCCGTTCACCCGGGGTATTGATACCGGGTTCCGTGTGGTGGAATGCCCGGCGGGTCAGGTGATCTATCAGCGTCTTGCGTGACGCCAGTGACTCTTCCAGTGGTGGGTAATAACGCACCCAGTAACCGTGGTAATAGATGTAGTCCGTACCGTCCACGGTTCGACGTTCCCCGTTTTCCGGCTCGCCGGGCTGGGCGAGCATTGCGGGTCTGGCTGACACCACTGAACTTTGCGCTGACTGGACTGTTGGCATGTAACACCGGGGTAACAACTCTCCAGCCGGCAGTATAACGAGATGGAAAGGAAATGCATGCAGTCAAAGAATTGATTTCACTCTCAGTACACAGTTTAATGCTGGTAGTTCCCGCAGAATTCTGCCGACATTACCTGTGAATTGCTTTTCATGTAATTGATATCATTGAGAATGATAGTTAGCCGAAGCGGTGTGGATAGATCTGTACTATTACCGCCGGGAGCGGTTCCCGATTCGGGTGCGACCTTGCCTGAATGAGACGATAACTGGCGATATACAGATGTCTGCTACTGCCTCATCGAGGCCAGTACGACCGCGCGCATGGGACGCGCGAACCCTTCAATGGTTCTGGACGGGTCCGACTTATCCAGCGCCTGGTCAAGAGAATGCGAGGGCATCCAGTCCGTCCGGCGTTGTTCACGGCGGCTGGTGGTTTCCACGGACACCGTCCGGCAATCGCTGAATCCGGATTCGCCCACCCATTGCTCGAGTCGCCGGACGGAGGGCAACTCGTAGATATTACGCATGTTCGCATAGCGACCATCGATCTTCAGCGAGCAGTTGCCCTCATCGGGAATGACCAGTGTTTCCAGGACCAGCTCTCCACCGGGACGCATCGACCGGTGTAACTGGACCAGGTGTTCCAGGGGATCGCGCCGGTGATAGAGCACACCCATGGAAAATACCGTGTCGAAGATATGCATATCCGCCGGCAAGGCTGCCATCGGCAAGGGCAGGAACTGAACGGCCTCATCACGCGCAAAGTGCTGTATGGCTTCGAACTGTTTGAGGTAGAGGAGGCTCGGATCGATCCCCAGCACCTGCCGCGCACCGGCCTGGCGCATCCGCCACAGGTGATAGCCGTTGCCACAGCCGACGTCCAGCACGATCCGCCCATCCAGGGACTGGAGGAACGGCGCTATCCGATCCCACTTCCAGTCAGAACGCCATTCGCTGTCCACAGCGAGGTCGGCAAAGGCGTAAGGGCCCTTTCGCCAGGGCATCAGACTGGTCAGTGACTGGCGAATCAACTGACACTGCGCTTCGCTGAATGAGCCGCAGACCTGCACGGCGCCCTCGCTGATCGTGAGAGTGGCATCGGGGACGGCAGGAAGCGCAGTCACGGCATTCTCCCAGCCGGGCAGGTGACCGTGTTTGAGCGCATGTCCCTGATCCATCACCGCCTGTCCTAGTGCTCGCGACCAGCCCGCCAGCGAGGTGCCATCGAGCAATCCGACTAGCGCTGCGGGGTCGAATGCAAGCGTGGACATGGTGGTCTCAGGTGGTCCTGTAATCCATGGTCCTAACGGATCGCTATCAGGGAGGCAAAATTGAAGCACTGGAACCAGACCGTACAGCGACTGAATCCACTGTCCAGCAGGCGTGCCTGGTGATGTTCGAGCGTATCGGGGACCAGTACATTCTCCAGTGCAGTACGCTTCTGGCTGATCTCAAGGTCCGAATAACCGTTGCTGCGCTTGAACGCGTGATACATGTCGATGTGCAGTGCATCGACCACCGGGTCGTCAAACCGTACTTTTTCGCTCAATATCAGCACACCACCTGGCGTCAGCGAATCCGCGATGCGCTGCATCAGCCTGGCGCGAGCTGCGGGTTTGACGAACTGCAGGGTGAAGTTCATGGCCACCACCGAGGCCTGGCTCAGCGGATGATCTTCCAGGTTGGCCTCGTGCAGAATGATGGGTATGTCCGCCAGCTGACTGCGCGTTCGTTGCCGGTCGCCCGCACGGATCAACGAGCGACTGGCCTCGATCATGGCCGGTGCGTTGTCGATAGCGTGAATTTCGCTGCCGGCGCTCGCTGCCGGGTTGTTCCGCAATGCATCGCGCATCGCAATCGAGGTTGCGCCCAGGGAGGAACCCAGATCGTAGAGGCGGGAACCTGGTTGCACGAAGCGGCTGGCCAGCAGTGCCGACTGCGCAATGATGGCCTCGTATCCGGGCACCGAGCGGCGCAACATGTCCGGAAACACATCAACCACTGCCTGGTTGAACCGAAAGCCTTCGATGTCACCCAGTGGCGCGGAAAACAGGGAATCTCGCTTGCTGTTCACGGAACACGTGTGGCTGTCGGCGGCAGCGAACTACTGCCCGAGACGGGCGCCCAGGACGTCGTGCAGTTCCAGCATCAGTCTTTCAGTAGTGTCCCAGTCGATGCAGGCATCGGTTATGGACACACCGTATTCGAGATCCTTTGGATCTTTCAGCGACTGGTTACCGGCATTGATATGGGATTCAAGCATAATTCCGATGATCGACTGGTTGCCGCGTGCCAGTTGCTCGGCCACGTTGTGCGCGACCAGTGCCTGTCGCTTGTGATCCTTGTTGGCGTTGGCGTGAGAGCAGTCGATCATGATGCGGCGTGGCAGATTGGCTGCATCCAGGGCTTCCTCAGTCAGAGAGACATTGACCGAATCGTAGTTTGGACCCTGATTGCCACCGCGCAGGATGATATGGCCGTAGGCATTGCCACGGGTTTTCAAAACGGTGGCCTGGCCTTTGGAATCAATACCGAGGAAGCTGTGTGGATTGGCCGCCGACTGCATGGCATTGACGGCCACATCCAGGCTGCCGTCGGTGCCGTTCTTGAAACCCACGGCAGTAGACAGGCCACTGGACATCTCGCGGTGCGTTTGGGATTCGGTAGTTCGTGCACCGATGGCGGACCAGGTAAACAGGTCTGACAGGTACTGTGGGCTGATCGGATCCAGCGCTTCGGTACCGGTCGGCATGCCGTGATCTGCCAGCCACACCAGCAGGTCTCGGGCACGCGACAGGCCGGTTTCGATATCGAAGGAGTCATCCAGGTGCGGATCGTTGATCAGTCCTTTCCAGCCGACAGTCGTCCGTGGTTTTTCGAAATAGACGCGCATCACCAGTTCGATACGATCGGCTACCCGCTCGCGCAGCTTCAACAGGCGCAGGGCGTAGTCTCTGGCGGTGTCCACGTCATGGATGGAGCATGGTCCGACCACTGCCAGCAGGCGTTTGTCACGTCCGTCGAGAATCGCTTCGACACTGGCGCGACCAAGCTCGATGGTCTGGCTGGCTTTCTCGGAGCGCGGAAAACGTGCGCGCAGTTCATCCGGGGAGATCAGCGTCTTCTCTGCCAGGATATTGGTATTCGAAAGCGGTCGATTGAGAGTGGTGGCCGAAGCTGTAGGACTCATTGATAAAACAGGTCTCGTGTAACGGGGTGCATGCTGAAGCACAGTTCTACAAGGTTACACCAGCGGATTCGTCACGTACACCTTGCGCGCAGGCAGCGCGCCATGAATTCTCACTGCAGTTCGATGTGCAGACCATCTTCAGCACATGACAGCGCCGCGCGGCCGTCCAGCAATGCGCTCAGTTCCTCGCCGAGCAGGGGATCGCGCCACCCGTGCAAGGCGTCGCGACCTCTCCCGGTGACCATTCTTTCCAGCACTTTCTGTGGTGCCAGCAAGGCTGGCGCAATGCCCAGTTCATGACCGCGTTGACACACCCAGGCACTCAGTAATTGCAGGCGTGCCAGATTGGCAGCGTTCAATTTCTGTTTCTTCGTGAAATCAGGGTGTGGTTCCGGTGTCTCCTTCCTGGCGGCATCCACGATGGCCAGTATTTCGCTGCCAAAACGATCACGCGTTTTGCGTTCCAGGCTGCGGATATGGGTCAATTCCTGTTCCGAGTGCGGTTGTTGCTGTGCAATGTTCAGTAGTACGTCATCCTTCAACAACCAGTTGCGGGGCTGGTTGATTTCCCGTGCCTTGATTTCGCGCCACCTGGCAAGCGCCTGAATGATCGACAGCGCGGGTCCCTTGTAGCGCTGGACGTTGCGAATTTTCTTCCACCGTTCTCCAGCTGGCCGAGAATACTTCTCGGGCCGAGCCGCATCGGCGAACTCCGGTTCGAGCCAGGCAAGCCTGCCAAGCTCGACGAGCTGGCGATGCATGTCGACATACAGGGCCTCGAGGTAAATGACATCGTCCAGTGCATAGGTGATCTGCTTTTCGGGCAGCGGGCGTCGAGTCCAGTCGGCCCGGGTATGCGTCTTGGCCAGCTCGACCCCCAGGTATTCCCTGACGAGGTTGGCGTATCCGATCTGTTCGTTGTACCCGAGAAGCGGTGCGGCCACTTGCGTATCGAAGAGCGGGGTGGGGACTTTCCCGGTGAGCAGGTAGAAAATCTCGAGATCCTGCGATGCGGCGTGAAACACCTTGGTCACCGACTCGTCGAGCAACAATTCAGACAGCGCGCTCAGGTCCTTGATCGCGATCGTATCGATGCAGGCGAGAAGTTCCTCGTGCTTGACCTGAACCAGGCAAAGTTCCGGCCGGTAGGTGCGCTCTCGCAGGAATTCCGTATCCACCGCCACGTAGGGACGCTGGCGAAGATCTGCACACAGTCGGGTGAGTGCTGCAGGGTCGTCTATGTACAGTGCCTGGGTATAAGTATCCTTGGTTGGCAGGACGGAAACGTCGACCATGATGACTGCACAGTGTTGAGTGGCAATCAGTGTATCGCAATGTGTCCACACCACCGTTGATTTCCTGCTGACGCCAGTAAGGCGCAAGCCGCAACCAATTTAGTGCATGATTCTCATCATGCCCGCAATCCTGTACCAAACCGGATCAGAAGGAAAACGAATAGAACAGATCGACCGCGCTGTCGACGCCCTGGGCGGCTTCCAGATACAGTTTCTTGGTCAGGTCGTAGCGCAGGTAGAGGGTACTTTCCGGTTCGAACACACTGCGGCCATAGCGCAGCAACAGGCGGTCGTTGAGCCTGCCACTGACGACCAGCTCCGTACTGTCACCACTGCCACGTGTCTCCAGGGCAAAGTCTTCGACGCCGATGGCACTGGCTATGCCGCCGGCAATGTTGCGTCCGCCCTTGACCGTCAGGGCCAGCGCCGCGGTGGCCAGCAGGTTGGCCTCCTGATCGCTCGCTTCGTTGATATCCCGGCCCAGTACGATGTAGGAAAGAATGGCATCCTGGGATTTGTCACCCGGTTCCGTGAACAAGGTTATTTCGGGACTGGCAACCGTGCCACCGATGTTGAGACCCGCGACGCGATCCTCCGAATCGATTTCGCGGATCGCATCGATGTCCAGGCGCGACTGGTTGACCGGACCGACGAAGAGAATCTGTCCGTTGGCCTTGAGGTTCTGCCCGTATTGTTTATAGATTCCATCGACCACCTCGATCTCACCGCCCAGCTGCGGTGGGTTGGGGCTGGTGACACGGACGGTCATGTCCCCGGTCAGTCTGGCATTCAGGCCATAGGCGGACAGGGTGACTTCATCGCCCAGTTCCACATTCAGTGCTACCACCAGTTTGGTGCCGCCCGGGGTGGTTGCAGCCTTCTCAACGACAGTCTCCGCCTCGATATCTTCGATGACCACGACATCGGTTGACACACTGGCAGCACCCTGCGGAAGATCTTCCACATCGATGACGGCCATCGGAATGTTGATGTCACCATTGATGCGGATGATGCCAGGTCGTGCACCGATTTTGACCACGTGATCGATGCGCGATTCCTGCACAGGATCACTTTGCACATTGAGTTTCTCGCCATCGAGGGTCACATCCGCACGCCAGGCACCAGGTTGTTGCCAGTTGGCGCTGCCATCGATGTCGACTGTCCCGTCGCCGCTGTCCAGTCTGCCACCGATCACTGCCCGCTTTCCCTTAACGGTAGTAATGATGCGTCCGCCGGTAACGGCCAGTGGCAGCATCTCGGCTCGCAGTCTCGGGTTATCCAGCACAATCTCACCGTCGAAGCGCGGATCGGTCAATAGACCGGATACATCTCCGCTGACATTCAGTGTGCCGGCAACTTCGTCGAAATCGGGCAGGAAGGCCTTGGCCACGCCAACGTCCAGTCCGTCGAGTGAGAGCGTTCCTTCTATCGGTTTTTCCTCGCCGGAAGGATCCAGTTGTATGGAAATATCCGCCTGTCCCAGGTTTTTTGAGACCAGGTTCAGATCAGCGCTGACCGAGGTAGGATCGAGTTGGGTGTTCAGTGTCAGTTCGTCGTAGGTAAAGTTCACCACGTTGTCGCTGGCATCCACCACCTCGGCGCCGCCATCGATGATCCTGCTGTTCACCGTCGCGGCAAATCCGCCAGGTAGCGTGTCCCCCCAGTTGATCGTTGCGTCCATCGCCAGTGAGCCCTTGAGGGTGGTCTCTGCAGGCAGGAAGGGATTGAGACGGTTGAGCGCATAATCGTTCAGTGTTATGTCGGCAGTACCGCTGGCTTCGGCAAGTACCTTGTTTTGCAGGCACAGTTGACTGCCTTCGGTTACCCAGCAGTGCGCATCCACAGAGAACTTCTTTTGTGTATGGTCCCAGGCAAGTTCAGTCGGCTGATTCAGCGTGATCCGGTGAGCGGGGGCTTCCAGTTCAACCTTGTCCAGGCTGCCCAGCCAGTCGAATGTGTCACCCAGAGCACCACTGGCTGTCAGGTCGATGGCTGTGGCGTCCGGCCCGTCGGCGAACACGGTAAGAACGTGCTCATTACGCTTGCCGGCCAGATTCACTCTTGTGTTACGAATGATCTGCTCGCCGCTCTGCACGGTGCCGACTGCAACACTCAGCTTGCTGTCCCTGACGAACAATTCATCGATGTCCGCTTCGATGCTGACACCCTGCACCAGGATATCGTTGTACTTGATGACCGAGGAGCTGGCATTCAGATCGACATCCGGTGTGGCCAGCGGCCCTCTCAGTCCGAGCGTGGCGTCAAATCCGCCAGCCAGTTCGGGCAGGAGGTTTTGCAATTGAGGTAACGTAATCTTCGCGTCCAGCTTCCAGACATCGCTGACCGTGCCGTTGACATTGACCCTGTTACTGCCGTTATCCAGAATGACCTTGTCGATGTTCCAGAGGTTATCCAGGCCCTTGGACACTTTTGCATCGAGTTTGAACGGGTACTCCCGCAACGTACCACTCACCGTGGCGGCTGGCACATCCAGCGTCCAGTTGCCATTTTCTACCCGGCCTGAGGCCCGGAGCATCGCATCGAGCTTGCCTGTTACTTCCGGTAACTGCAGGGACGGGTCGATGTTGGCGATGTTCCACGTCGTTCGCCATTGCAGCAGATCGATCCACGAGACCTGGGCGGTGGCTGCTGCCGTGCCGCCCAGGGTGCCAACCTCGATCTCGGGCAGGATCACACGCTCGGTATTGGCCAAGCCGGCAATGGACAGCGTCGTTTCGGGTACCTGCTCACCGCTTACCCGGGTGCTCAGGGATAGCTGGTAATCATCCAGCGTCCCATCGATCCGGACGACGGTATCGCGCGCTTGTAGCTGTTGGTGAGAAATGAGCGGCCATCCCAGTGATTCACTGTCGATTTCGAGAGATGCCGGTAGATCCTTTTCCAGTGGCTGGACCTTGCCGGTCAGCGACGCCACTACCGGGCCGGTCACCGCCATATCGATGGAGAGGTCTTTCAGCGAGTTCGCCAGCTGCAGCCTGACGGTGGCAGCCTGATCGCCGGAACCTTCGGGCAGTGTGTCCGGCAGCAAGTCCGCTGCGTCGACTGTCAGCCCTAACTGCAAGGGGTAGTCGCCTTCAAGGGTGATATCACCCTCCAACGCGGCGGTATACGACTGGTATCGGGCTGACAGCTCCCGGATATTCAGTTGGCTGCCC
>JABDKN010000135.1 GCA_013002205.1 Granulosicoccus sp. | reverse complement strand
GCAAACCCCTGCGTTTCCATTCCTCTGCCTGCTGGTATCGGGTGGGCACACACAGTTGATTCAGGTGGCCGCCTGGGGTGACTACCGGCTGCTGGGCGAAACTATCGATGATGCCGCCGGCGAGGCATTCGACAAGACGGCCAAGATGCTGGGTTTGTCCTATCCCGGCGGACCCGCGCTGTCCCGCCTGGCGGAAGACGGGGACCCGTCGAAGGTCAGGTTACCCAGGCCGATGCTCGATCGCGCCGGCCTGGATTTCAGCTTCAGCGGGTTGAAGACCGCGGCGGTCACACGCATCAAGGCGTTTTCCCAGCAAACGACCGTCTCCAGGTCCGACCGGCGGCAGTTCGAGGCAGATCTGGCGGCCAGCTTCGAAATGGCGGTAGTCGATGTGCTCATGGGCAAGAGTCGTCGTGCCCTGGAGCAGACCGGTCTGACGCGGCTCGTGGTCTCCGGTGGAGTCAGCGCCAACCGGCAATTACGCAAGGCGGCAGATCGTCTGGAAGCTGACGGCTACCAGGTCTTCTATCCCAGACTGGCCTTCTGCACGGACAATGGCGCGATGATCGCGCTGGCCGGGGCTTTGCGCCTGCAGCACGGAGAACACACAGGGCTCGCGGTCAGGGTCAAGCCCCGCTGGCCACTGGAGTCGCTGTCGGCTTGAATGTCCTGTGGTGACCGGTCAGCGTTTGCCGATGACAGGCTCGGTTCCGGCGATCAGGCGTCGGATGTTTCCACGGTGTGTGTAATACAGGAACCCACCGATGAACACGAAACAGACGGCAAACACCTGCTGTCCTTCGAACAGCAAATACACGGGTACCAGGGCAAAGGTTGCCAGTGCCGCCAGCGAGGAGCGCCTGAATGCCAGACTGACCGCCAGCCACGTCAGCAGGGCCAGTGCCCCGACGGTCATGTCCAGGCCCAGCAGCGTGCCCAGAGCCGTCGCCACACCTTTGCCACCCTGCATATTGAAGAAAATCGGATACAGGTGACCCATGAAGGCAGCAAGTGCCGCCAGGGCGATGGTGGGCGGGTGATCCACCAGCACGGTGGTGATAATGACCGGCAAAAAGCCTTTCAGGGCGTCGCCCAGCAGAGTCAGCGCTGCAGGCAGCTTGCCGCCGACGCGCAGCACGTTGGTCGCACCGGGGTTGCCGGAGCCTGTGGAGCGCGGATCCTCCAGACCCATCGCACGGCAAACGAGAATGGCCGTGGAAACCGAGCCTGCTAAGTAGGAAAGCACCGCCACGAGCAGGGCGGGTATGGCAAGATCAGCACTGAACACTGGGAGCTGGTGTCGATGACGGGAATGCGGGCACTATATAAGAATCTTGACCTGATAATGAACGATCCATGATGGAAAAAGGTATGCAAGCCGTCCGGCAGCCCCTGTTCCGGCAGGCGACTGTGTAGTTCATCGCCCATGAGAGCACCGCTCCAGGCAGGGAACATGGCACTGGTACGTCGCCATTTTCTGCGTACAGCTACCAGCTTCGACAAGCATGCAGCCGTCTTCGAGACCGTGGGTGATCGGCTGCGCGAACGGCTGGGCCTGCTGGCCATTAAGCCTGCACGAGTTCTCGAGCTCGGTTGCCGGAGCGGTTACCAGCTGGCGGCGCTGCAGCACAGATACCCTGACGCTCTGGTCATAGGGGCAGATCCGGCACCCGGCATACCGGCAAGGCTACCGCGCTCGTGGCCGAACTGGCTGCGCCGGCAGGCACCGACGCCAGCCCGGCTCGCCTGTGATCCCCACGGATTGCCATTTGCAGATGGCAGTTTCGATCTGGTGGTCTCCAACCTGTTGCTACCGTGGTGCCACTCGCCGCACAGGGTCTTCGAGGAAGTGGCCAGGGTGCTGTCGACTGAAGGTGCATTCCTGTTTACCAGTGCAGGTCCTGACACACTGATGGAGTACCGTAGTGCCTGGGCCGGGATAGACAGGCACATTCACAGTTTCGGGCTGATTGACATGCACGACCTGGGGGATATGCTGTTGGCGTCAGGCTTTTCAGCGCCGGTGCTGGATAGGGAAAACCTGCTGGTCGACTATCCTGATGTGTCCGCCCTGCAGGCAGAATTGCGTCAGGTCGGTGCTGTCAATGTCGCCAATGGTCGACGTCCGGGCCTCATGGGCAGCAGTGTGCGCAGGGCTCTGCAGGCGGCCACTGCAGACTGCGACCGATTCGCAGTTACACTGGAATTGATCCAGGGGCACGGGTGGAAGGGCGAATTGCGCACCAGGGGACGCCGCTCGGAGAATGCGTTCAGCGTACCGGTTGACAGTCTGCGTGGATCGTGGCGAAGTGGGGTATCACATGATTGAAATCCACGATGAGAACGGTAAGGTCACACGCCTGGTGGTGCGAGCCAATCGGTCGATGAGCTGGCGCGCCAACGTTTACCTGGCCGCCAGCCTCGGGTGCATTTGCATGGGAATCGCCCTGGCGCTGGCCAGCTTTGGCCTGTGGCTGGTCATACCGTTTGCCGGTGCGGAATTCATCCTGATCCTGGTGTGTCTCTACCTGACACTCAGGAGATTGTCCAGAAAAGAGGTGATAACCGTCGACAAAGAGGCGATTCGTCTCGAGTGGGGCTACAATCACCCCGAAGTCACGGTAAACTTGCCTCGCCGCTGGAGTCGCTTGTCATACAGCTGTGCTGACAGCTCGTTCGAAACAGGCGACTTGAGCGTCGCCGCCCACGGCAGACGTTATACGCTGGGGCGTAGTCTCAACCGGGAAGAAAAAAAGGCACTTTACACAGAATTGAAAGCGGTGCTCGGACGTTAGAATTGCGTGTACCTGTGGCATGTCTGACCGCAGGGATGGGCCGGCGGTGCACATCTCTGCTGTTGCCCGATGCAGTGCGAGTCAGCTGCAATCGCTTGCATTGAAAGTTTTTTTAAGTTGATAATCAAGAGTTATTCATGTGGAGAATGGTTATGACGTCTAGCGTTAGTCGTTGGGCGCTTCTATCGTTGGTCCTGCTCATGCTGCCGCTGGGCGCCTGGGCTGACTGGGGAGCGCTCAACATGCCGAGAGGCGTTACGCAAATCAGCAACGAGGTGTATACGCTCCACATGCGGATTTTCTACGTCTGCGTCGCCATCGGTGTCGCTGTCTTTGGCGTGATGATCGTCTCCATGTACCTGCACCGGAAATCGCGTGGTGTCAAACCGGCTGATTTTCATGAAAGCACGACGGTGGAGATCGTCTGGACGGTAGTACCGCTGATCATCCTGATTGCCATGGCCATTCCGGCAGCGCGAGTGCTGATCAAGATGGAAGATTTCAGCGATTCTGAAATGTCCATCAAGGTCACCGGCTACCAGTGGCGCTGGCAATACGAGTACCTGGACAGCGGTGTCTCTTTTTACAGCCAACTGGATGCCGCCCACAATCAGGCCCGCCAGCAGGGGGCCGATGTCGACCTCGCCAAGGCCTTCCCCGGTACCTCATTCCACGGCGAGGAAGATGTCTACCTGCGCCAGGTCGACAACGAGCTGGTGGTGCCTGTCGGTAAGAAAATTCGTTTCCTGCACACCGCAGCCGATGTCATTCACTCCTGGTGGGTGGAGGACCTTGCCGTCAAGAAAGATGCCATTCCGGGATTCATCAACGAGAACTGGGCACTGATCGAGAAGCCGGGTATATACCGCGGCAAATGTGCAGAGCTGTGCGGACGCGACCACGGTTTCATGCCCATCGTGGTACGCGCAGTCCCACAGGAAGAGTTCGACACCTGGATTGCCGACAAGAAGGTGGCCATGGCTGCCAATGCCGCACAAGCGGATCGCCAGTGGGCGCACCAGCAACTGGTCGCCAACGGCAAGCAGGTGTATGAGGCCAATTGCATGAGTTGCCACCAGGCCGAAGGCCAGGGCATACCCGGTATGTTTCCAGCCATCGCAGGCAGTGATGTTGCCACCGGTAACATCGATACGCATGTTGATACAGTGATGAATGGTGTTGCCGGCACCATGATGTCGAAGTTCAGCCAGGTGCTGTCCGATGCCGATATAGCGGCGGTCATTACCTACCAGCGAAATGCCTTCGGCAACGACACGGGTGACACCGTGCAGCCATTGCACATCAAGTCTTTGCGCATGGGGCTGAGTACCGACAAGGGAGCAGACCTGCCCGGCAAGGTGGCTTCAATGCCAGCACTGAATTCTAATACAGGAGTCAACTGATGAGTTCTACGGACGTCACTCACCACGCGCCGGAGGAGCATGGCCACGATCATGATCATGGCGAACACGGTCCGGCCAAAGGCCTCATGCGCTGGGTAACGACTACCAACCACAAGGACATCGGCACACTGTACCTGTGGTTCTCATTGATCATGTTTTTCATCGGCGGTGCCATGGCGCTGATCATCCGTGCAGAGCTGTTCCAGCCGGGCATACAGATCGTCGACCCGATGTTCTTCAACTCGATGACCACCATGCACGCCATCGTGATGATTTTCGGCGTGGTCATGCCCGCTTTCGTGGGCCTGGCGAACTGGATGATTCCGATGATGATCGGCGCACCGGACATGGCGCTGCCACGACTGAACAACTGGTCGTTCTGGATCATGCCGTTTGCCTTCACCATCATGCTGTCCACGCTGTTCATGGACAGTGGTGGCCCGGCAGGCGGCTGGACGCTGTATCCACCACTGGTCCTGCAGATGGGTGACAGCTTTGCCTTTGTCATCTTCGCTATCCATTTCCTGGGAATCTCTTCGGTCATGGGCTCCATCAATATCGTGGCGACTATCTTCAATATGCGTCCGCCGGGTATGACGTTCATGAAGATGCCCATGTTCGTGTGGACATGGCTGATCACGGCCTATCTGCTGATCGCCACCATTCCGGTATTCGCCGGCGCAGTCACCATGCTGCTTACCGACCGTTTCTTCGGCACCAGTTTCTTCAGCGCGGCCGGTGGCGGGGATCCGGTCATGTTCCAGCACATATTCTGGTTTTTCGGTCACCCCGAGGTGTACATCCTGATTCTGCCTGCTTTCGGTATCGTGTCGTCGATCATCCCGACGTTTGCCCGTAAGCCGCTGTTTGGCTATGACTCAATGGTGTACGCGACGGCATCCATCGCGTTTCTGTCATTCATCGTGTGGGCGCATCATATGTTCACCACCGGTATGCCGTTGGCTGGCGAACTGTTCTTCATGTTCTCCACGATGATGATCTCGGTTCCCACCGGCGTTAAGGTGTTCAATTGGGTGGCCACCATGTGGCGTGGATCCATGAGCTTCGAAACACCGATGCTGTTTGCGATCGGTTTCGTCATCATGTTTACGATCGGTGGACTTTCCGGATTGATGCTGGCCATCACACCGGCTGACATCCAGTATCACGACACGTATTTCGTGGTGGCGCACTTTCATTACGTGCTGGTGCCTGGTGCCATCTACTCGCTGATGGCGGCAACCTACTACTGGTTGCCCAAGTGGACCGGCAACATGTATGACGAGAAACTGGGCAAGCTGCATTTCTGGATCTCCACGGTATTCGTCAACGTCCTGTTCTTCCCCATGCACTTCGTCGGCCTGGCGGGAATGCCGCGACGGATTCCGGATTACAGCCTTCAGTTCGCCGACTGGAACATGATCGCCACCATAGGTGCTTTCGGTTTCGGCTTCAGTCAGCTGATGTTCGTCTATATCATCGTCAAGTGTATTCGTGGCGGAGAAAAGGCCACTGCTGAAGTCTGGGAAGGTGCACGTGGATTGGAATGGACAGTCGACTCCCCGGCGCCTTACCACACCTTCGAGACGGCTCCGACGATTCAGCCGGCGACCATAACCCGATAGTGTAGGGTTGAGATCGTCATATGAGAGCAGCTCAGGCAATGAGTGAGAAACGGCCAGTCGATTCAATGAGCCGGGAGACAGAGGAGTCTCCCGGTTTCATTCGACGATATCGACTGCCGATATTACTGGCACTGGTGGCTATCTGCCTGTATGCCGGCAGCATTCTCTATATCCTGTTCGGCCGGGGGCAGGTTTCATGAGTCAGGGAGTTGAAGCGGCACGAAAACCCCCTTCGCACGGCCGGGTGGCCGGCAAGATGCTGTTGCTTGCCTGCGCGATGTTCGGCTTTGGATACCTGATGGTCCCGTTGTACAACATCATCTGTGAGGTAACGGGGCTGAATGGCAAGACGGGAAGAGTCAGTGCCAGTGCAATCGTGGCAGCCCCGGTTGCGGAAGATCGCGAAATAATCGTGGAGTTTACGGCCAGTGTTAATCAAAGTGGATCCTGGGAGTTCAGACCCAACGCAAAAACCATGATCGTCAAGCCCGGGATCCTGTATCACGCCAGTTACCATGCAAAAAACCTGTCCAGCAGTGCCGTGGTGGCCCAGGCAACCCCCAGCGTCACGCCGTTTTCTGCCGCCAGGTATTTTAACAAGACCGAATGTTTCTGTTTTACCCGCCAGTCCTTCGAGCCAGGGGGCTCGATGGATATGCCGCTAAGCTTTGTCATCGACGAAGACATTCCGATCAATGTCGATCGCGTGACCTTGTCGTACACGTTTTTCCGTTCGCCCGATCAAAGCTGATTTCATTGTTCAACGACTATCCGGGCGCTGGCCCGCTCGCACAGGATCAAGACATGAGTAGTGCCACTGGCTATTACATACCCCATGCAGCTCGTTGGCCGATCGTCGGGTCGATCGGCTTGTTCATCTTTTTCTATGGCTTCGCCACCTGGCTGAACCAGGGGCCGTTCGGCAGGGAGATGTTCATTCTGGGCGCGGGTGTCCTGATATTCATGATGTTCGGCTGGTTCGGACTGGTGGCCAGGGAGAGTGAGTCGGGTACCTATAACGGGCAGGTAGACTCCTCGTTCCGCCTGGCGATGATGTGGTTCATCTTCTCGGAAGTCATGTTCTTCGCCGCGTTTTTCGGCGCCTTGTTCTATGCACGCACATTCTCTGGTCCATGGATCGGTGGATTGGGCGGAGGTGGCGCTGACATGACCAACGCGATTCTCTATCAGGGCCACGATTACGTCTGGCCAAGCAATGGTCCGGGCGACGTTGGCGGTAAATTTGAACAGATGGGCTGGTTCGGCCTGCCGTTGATCAACACCCTGCTTCTGCTGAGCAGTGGAGTGACCTGTACGTTCGCCCATCACGCTATTCGTGCAGGCCATCGGCAGCCATTTATCCTGTGGCTGCTGGCCACGGTCTCGCTGGGGTTCCTCTTCGTCGGATTGCAGGCCGTTGAGTACATTCATGCCTATGACGCAATGAACCTGAAGCTGACCAGTGGAATCTACGGTTCAACGTTTTTCATGCTGACAGGCTTCCATGGATTTCACGTCACCATGGGTGCCATCATACTGCTGGTCGTCATGTTGCGCGCCACGCGCAAGCACTTCAGCGCCGAGAATCACTTTGCTTTTGAAGCCGCTGCCTGGTACTGGCACTTTGTGGACGTGGTATGGCTCGGACTGTTCATCTTCGTCTATCTCATCTGACCCGGCACGGGTGTGCCTGCCATCTGGCTGGCAGCCTGGAAAGGGAGCAGGGCGGCACCTGGGCGGGGGACTGATCCCGCCGTCTGTTTACTGGATCGTTCAGCGGTTCGGCAGCCCTTCGAAGTGACACCGACACCGGGCAGGCCCGGCGGTACCACATAGCGTTTCAGGAGCCGCTCTGGATACGCGTCCTGCCACCTGTGCCGCGGGATTCTCCCTGAGAGGCAGGAGGAGGGTTTCGCTGATCGTCATCGGCCGTCGGTGCGGATCTTGACAGGGGACTGGGATTGAACTGTATGACGCCGGTCGCTCCGGCAATCATCACGATGATGATTGCCAGGATGGACAGGCCGATGCGCAGGGTCAGGGCATTGACGGTTCGATCGGTCTGCCCCTTGTCCTTGACCAGGAAATACAGTCCTGAAAAAAGGCTGACTATGACGAAACCGAGCAGCAGCAGTACGATCAATTTGACGAGTAGCATTGCGCCAGACTACCACCATGAGGATAGGCAGCCGTCAGTTTTCACCAAAGGCCTGGGCCGTGATTCTCTACGTGGCAGTTCTGTCATGCATGTTGTGGCTGGGTAACTGGCAACTGAATCGGGCCGCTCTCAAGGTCTCCCTGCAGAAGGCCGCCGATACGGCAAGCTCGATGCCAGCTGTGCCATTGGAAACCGTGGAAGATGTGGATACCGCAGCACGCCAGTACCGGCGCGTCGCCGTGCAGGGTACCTATGACGATCAGCGGCAGTTTCTGTGGGACAACCGGACACACCAGGGCCAGGCCGGATTTGAGGTACTCATACCGATACGACTGGACGATGACCGCCTGGTACTGATCAACCGGGGATGGGTGGCGCTGGGTCTGCTGCGCTCGAATCTGCCCGAGGTGAGTCTGCCGGAATCGGTCGTCGGCAAGCGCGTGAAGGTGGAGGGTTTTCTCTCCAGGCCCTCACAAGGATTTGCCAGCGGAGATGCGGCGTCGGTGGAAGGCTCGTGGCCACGTCTGCTGCAATACCTGGACTATGACCGGATAGGCCAGGTGCTGGGTGAACCGACAGTGCCTGCACTGGTCCAGGTACAGAGCCTTTCCGCCGACAGCACAACTCATATCGTCCCGACGCCACGTCCGGAATGGCTCATAGCCAACTGGCAACCGGCAGCATCGGGACCGGCAACCCATTATAGTTACGCCTTTCAGTGGTTTGCCATGGCAACCGCACTGACCATCCTGTTTCTAACCGTGAATATCCGCAAAACGTCGAATGGCTGAGCGGGCAGAGTGACTTTCCATGACTGAACGTACCCAGGATAGATGCCGCGATGATGCGGATTCTGTGGCTGTCGACCCGGCGGCACGTCGGCTCTCACGAATCAAGCTGATATCAATCTTCGCCATATTTGCGGTGCCATTGCTGCTGGCCAGTATCTGGCTGCACATGGTCCGCAGCAGCGGCGGCCAGATCGGCGATACATCACGTGGGCAGCTCATCCGGCCTGCAGTGCCATTGACCGAATTTGCCCTGGAGCAGCAGGATAGCGAATTCACCCTGAATTCGGTGCGCGGATTGTGGACCCTGTTATATATGCCTGCCGGTGAGTGCCAGGAGGCCTGCCAGCGTAATCTGTATCACATGCGCCAGGTACGGCTGGCCCTGAACCACCGGATGGATCGGGTACAGCGTGCCGTTCTGGTCGAGTCTTCCGCGCAGCTCGATGAGGCTCTGCTGGCCGAACATCCCGGACTGATCGTTGCAACCGGTGACGCCGCTGCGCAGCAGCAACTGCAGGATCAGGTTCAGGCGGCGCAATCGGGCATGGACGAACTGCCGGACGCCATCTACCTGATCGATCCACTGGGCAATCTGATGCTGCGCTTTCCACCGGATCTCGACCCCAAATCCATGCTCAAGGATCTCAAGCACCTGTTAAAAGTATCCCGCATCGGTTAACCTCGTGCCGCGGAGATCGCATCTGACCGGTGCGATCAACGGTGCCCAACTCCATGAAAATCTCAATACAGACAAATCCTGTTGACGGCCTGCTCAATCACGCCGTGTCCCACTGGCGTGATTACCTTGAGATCACCAAGCCCAAGGTAGTGCTGTTGCTGGTCTTCACGGCACTGGTCGGCATGGCGCTGGCGGTGCCGCTGTGGCTGCCGTTGCAGGAAACGGTGTTCGGTCTGCTGGGCATTGGTCTGGCGTCAGGATCGGCTGCCGCCATCAACCACGTGATCGATCAGCGCAGCGACGCAATCATGAAACGCACCGCCAACCGACCCTTGCCCCAGGGGTCGCTGTCGACGCGGCAATGTCTGGTATTTGCGTTATTGCTGGGTCTGGTGGCCATGCTCATGCTGCTGCTTCTGGTCAACGCCCTGACAGCCGTGCTGACATTCTTTTCCCTGATAGGCTACGCCATCGTCTACACCGTCTATCTCAAGCGTGCTACGCCACAGAACATCGTCATCGGCGGAGCAGCCGGTGCCATGCCTCCGGTGTTGGGATGGGCTGCTGTGACCGGAGAAGTTACCGCTGCTGCCTTGCTGCTGTTTCTTATCGTCTTCATCTGGACTCCGCCTCACTTCTGGGCGCTGGCCATCCACCGCCGGGATGACTATGCCAAGGTGGACATCCCGATGTTGCCGGTGACTCATGGTATTCCCTTCACCCGACTGCAGATATTCCTGTACACGGTGTTGCTGGTCATCGTGACGGTGTTTCCCTATCTCATCAGGATGAGCGGCCCGTTATATCTGTGCGGGGCGCTGGTGCTGGGCGCCATGTTTCTTTACCACGCCTGGAAACTGTTTGACGACACGGCAACTCGCCAGCCAATTCGCACGTTCGTGTTTTCCATCAACTACCTGATGTGGCTGTTCGGCATCATGCTGGTGGACCATTACGTACCCCTGGTGCTCAGCGTGATCAACTGAGGGTAATCTGCCGGGTTCGCCAGTATCTGTCGAGGTACAGACGCGTATCACGGGAGGCGAAACGCAGCCCGTGTTCCAGGCCCGAATCCTGACCCCCTGACTGAACGTCTGCAAAATCTACCGATATGCTCCTTTTTCTATTGGCCATCGTCATCGGTTGTCTCGGCCTGTACTACGGCGGTGATCTACTTCTCAAAGGTGCCTCGGTGATCGGTCGCAGGCTGGGTTGGTCCGCAGCCATTACAGGCTTCGTGCTCATTTCCCTGGGTACCAGTGCACCGGAACTGTTTGTCAGCGTCGGTGCAGCGATCCAGGGACTGGGTGACATGGCCGCCGGCAATGTCGTCGGATCGAATATCGTCAATATTGCCATCGTACTGGGACTGGGCGCTCTGATCATGCCGCTGAGCATCAACCACTCAGTCAGGGTGCACCAGTTACCACTAATGGTGGGGCTGACACTGGCGGGTTATATCATGCTGCTGGATGGGCTGGTGGGGCGCCTGGAAGGACTGGCCCTGCTTGGTACAGCCAGCGCCGCTGTCTGGTGGGCCATGCGCGTGGATGGTGTACAGGATCTTCAGGATCCAAAGAGTGGAGAAGATGCGCAAGAACGATCACAGCGGCTCCTGAACAGTCTCGTATCCCTCATTGCAGGTGTAGTGTTTCTAGTCATCGGTGCGGAAGGATTGATATGGGGTGGAGTGGGTCTGGCACGGTACTTTGGTGTACCGTCGGCAATCGTGGCGCTGACGGTCACCTCCGTCGGCACCGGTTTGCCAGAAATTACGGCGACCGTGCTCGCGGTGTTACGGCGAAATGCAGATATGGCGGTGGGGAATGTCGTGGGCTCCAATCTGCTGAATATCGGGCTGGTACTGGGTATGAGCGCGTTCATTTCACCGATCGACAGTCACGGCGTGCAATTGTTACCGCTGAGTATCATGCTCGCACTGTCGCTTATACTGGCGATTCTGGCGTGGCATCCAGGCTACGTCGCACGCTGGATGGGGGGTAGCCTGCTGGCAGCATTCGTCGCCTATCTCGTATTGCTCGTTCGATGAGACGGCACAGCCCGGACAAGAGGGCCGGTTCATGCGACACCTGAATTACAACCACTTGTTGTACTTCCACACGGTCGCTCGAGAGGGCAGCGTGGCCAAGGCCGCCAGGGTTCTGCACCTGACACCGCAGACGGTCAGTGGGCAGATCAAATTGCTGGAAGAGGTTATTGGCGAACCGCTGTTCCTGCGTGTAGGCAGGGGATTGACCCTGTCGGATACCGGTCGTGTCGTGCAGAGCTACGCGGAAGAGATATTTTCAGTGGGGTCTGCACTGGCCCAGCGACTGCAGAGTGCGGGACCGGAGCGCCCGCGGGCGCTGCGTGTGGGTATCGTCGATTCTTTCCCCAAGCTGGTTGCCTGCCGCCTGCTGGGTGTGACGCTGACGGAGACGGAATCCGCCCGCCTGTCCTGTTCCGAAGGCAAGCTCGAATCGCTTCTGGCGGATCTGTCAGTGCATAAGCTGGACCTTGTTCTGTCCGATCGTCCGGTGCCTAACGGTCTAAACGTGCGTGCCTACAACCATGTACTGGGATCCAGTAAGCTGTCTTTTTTTGCGCCGAATGACTGGGTGGAGCATCTGTCTGCAAATTTCCCGCAGTCCCTGGCCGAGTTTCCGGTTTTGCTGCCGGATGCATCCAGTGCGCTGCGACGCGGTCTGGATCATTGGTTCGATGAAATGGAAATCATTCCCAAGCTCGTCGCCGAGTTTGACGACAGCGCCTTGATGAAGACCTTCGGCGAAGCCGGCCTGGGTGTATTTCCCGCCCCGAATGTCATTGCGGCTGATATTGCCCGCAGTTTTCACGCAGGTCCGATTGGGTCGATATCCGATGTCACCGAGACCTATATCGCCATTTCACCGCAGAGGCGTCTGCGCCACCCCTCCATGGTACGCATCGCGGATCAGGCCAGAGAGATACTGAGTCACTGATTCGCAGGGTGAGGGTGCAAGGGGCCCAGGTTCATACGAAATGGTAAACCGGGGGCAATGGCACCGACAGCTTGGCACCCGATACTGACGGTCGAGAAGGGTCGCACAGCCCCGCAGTCAAACATCAGTAGCTGGCGTTGACTGCACACCCAGGGCGGAGGTTACATCATGACACCATTCAATCAACATATCGGCGCAGCCACAGCGATACTGGTTTACCTGCTGATTCCTTCAGCCAACGCCAACATCGATCCATTTGCCGGTAAGTTCATGGCCCACCCGCCGTTGAACTTTCCCGCCATGATTGACTGTGCGCCCGCTGTACCGAGCCAGGCTGAGTCGGGAAAACGCTGGCTGGATGGGTCCCCGCAGCGTCTGCAAAGCGTGAACTCACCAGTAAATGCGACGGAATTACCTCTATCCAGGCACATCCCATTGTAATGACGGATGGAATATCATGTGCACAGGCTATAGACGCGCGAATAGACAGGAACAGGATTCTCTGTATTCCTCAGATTATTCGTACGGAGAACTGATGCATATCTTGCTGGTTGAGGATGACAGCCACACGGCAGATTACACGGCTCGCGGTTTCAAGGAAGCCGGCCACGTGGTGGACGTGCTGGAAAATGGCCGGGATGCCATGATCCATTGCCTGCAAAGCGAGTACGACGTGCTGGTGGTCGATCGCATGCTGCCCGGCATGGACGGACTGTCCCTGGTCAAGAGTCTGCGGGCTTCGGGCGACAAAACCCCGGTCATTTTTCTGACAGCGGTGTCCGGCGTCGATGACCGGGTGGGGGGGCTCGAGGCGGGGGCTGACGATTACCTGACCAAACCGTTTGCATTCTCTGAATTGCTGGCGCGGGTGCACGCACTGGCAAGACGACCCGCGGCATCGGTCGAGACCACGCAGCTCCAGGTGGCGGACCTGCACCTGGATCTGCTCGCGAGGACTGCGCGTCGTGGCGACCAGGACATCGACTTACAGCCACGCGAATTCACGCTATTGGAAGTGCTGATGCGCAATGAGGGGCGAGTGGTCAGCCGGACCATGCTTCTGGAACAGGTGTGGGATTTTCATTTCGATCCGAAAACCAGCGTTGTGGAGACGCATATCAGCAGACTGCGCAGCAAGATCGACAAGCCATTTTCTGAACCATTGCTGCATACCGTGAGAAATCTGGGTTACAGCATGCATTTACCGCGTTGACGCAAATCTCCGGACTGTTACCCGAAGCATCATTGCAGCGCTGAGGAGCCGTTTTATGGCAGTTCAAGCAGATAACTCGACACTGAGCGTCAACCAGGCCCAGGTGGACGAGTTCTGTGTTGGTCGCGGAATTACCACGCCCGACCAGGAAAAAAGTGCACCGTCGATGCAACCGGATTCGCGTGTCGAGGTGTTTAGAAAGCGCCTGTTCGATCGTTTTGACTGGTTACGCAGATCCGCCGTTCGTCTGGCTCTGTTGTTCTGGTTACTCTTCACCGTCTGCTTCGGTATTGCAGCGTATGTCGTGTATGAAACGCTGCAGGATCGAGTGCTCGCCCGGATTGACCAGAGTATCGCCGATCGTTTCGTCGAGACCCAGGACGTTTTCTACAGGGAAGGTATCGATGCGGTCGTCAAAATGGCCGAGGCGCGCAGCACTTCGCCCATGACATCATCGATGGGTTTTCACCTGTCCACCCCGCAGGGTGAGCGGATAGCCGGTAACGTACCGGTTTGCCCGACCGAATACGGGTGGGAAATATTCGACGGCCAAACACTCGGCCTGGTTGGCGATAACAGCGTCTATCGCTTCTATACCGGCAAAGTCGGTGGCAATGTCCTGTCCCTGGGCAAGAGCCTGGATGCGCTCGTCGAGCTTCGCACCATTGCACTGTCCTCGCTGATGTGGACGGCTCTGGCGTCGACGATGCTGGCGTTCCTGACAGGTGGCTTCTTTGCCAGGCGCACGCACAAGCGCGTGGCCGGTATCTCGCGTGCACTGGATATCATCGGCCAGGGAGATCTGACGGCCCGCCTGCCGGTGAGCTATGCGGGCGATGATATCGACAGCCTGTCGGAAAAGATCAACAGTTCGCTGAACCGACTCGAGTACACGGTCAACAGCATGCGCCAGGTCAGCACCGATATTGCACATGATCTGAAGACACCCCTGAACCGTCTGTACATCACGATCGAGGAGGCCGCAAACAGGAGCCGGGTTGGTGTATGCGTGGGAGATGAACTTGACGGTGCACTGGAGGAAGCGAAGGCGATCAACGCTACCTTCGAGGCCCTGCTGCGTATTGCGCAGATTGAAGCGGGCGCCCGTAAATCGCAGTTCAAGCCCTTCGATCTTGCATCCGTGCTGGATACGGCCGCTGAAGTGTATGCTCCCGTGGTCGATGAACAGTGCCAGGAATTACGGGTCGACATACCCGGTCATCAGACTCTGCCCATGCTGGGTGACAGAAATCTGATCCTGCAACTGGTGGTCAACCTGATCGAAAATGCGGTTCACCATTGCGGGGACGACACGGTCATTACCCTGAGCGCCGGCGAGAGCGACAGATACGTGTGGTTTCGCGTGGCCGACACCGGCCCGGGAATCCCCGACCCAGAACGGGAAAAGGTGTTCCAGAGGCTGTATCGACTCGAACGCAGTCGCACTACGAAGGGCACCGGACTGGGCCTGAGCCTGGTCAAGGCCATTGCCGATCTGCATTGCGGCAAGGTCATACTGGCGGACAACAAGCCCGGACTGGCCGTCACCGTCAGTTTTGCCAGAAACTGCCCAACGGAGTGCTGATCGGTTTCAGCCTCCGGGCACGGCCCATTCATAAGTGGCATCGACACTGACCGGAAAATTGAGTGAGCGGGCGATGAAGCAGAATTCGTGAATCCGCCCATGTATGTCATTGGCAGCGCTCCAGTCGTTTCCGGGCGCCAGTGTTATGACCGGCCGAAGAGTGGCTGATAAGAACCTGCCTGCGCCGTTGGCGCGGACTTCGCCGCATCCTAGCGGTGTATCGGTATACGCCTGGACCTGGATACCTGCATCACCGGCCAGGTGCAGGTACCACAACATGTGGCAGGCGGAAATAGACGAGAGCAACAGATCTTCCGGGTTGTAC
>JABDKN010000115.1 GCA_013002205.1 Granulosicoccus sp. | reverse complement strand
CCGGACCAGGTCATCTGCCCTGTCCGGATACCGACTGGCCGCCGGGTGCTGCAACTGCCCCCTCAGTATCCCGGGATGGTCCCAATCCGCCCTGCGGATCGGCTGACGTTGCTGCAGGAAGGTTGCCGCGCCACATCAATTTTTCCCGGCAGCGTTATGCCTTTCATACGCAGCCTGGACAACACATCAGTTATCGCGTGTCGTCAGATGTTATCAACAATCCCCTGAATCGAGCTGTCAATGATCAGCGCTTACAGTCGATGACCCGGGAACAGCCATTGCCTGCCTGGATCGAATACGCAGAAGACCGTTCGCGTAACCGCTCCACTTTGTTCATGCGTGTACCTGTGACCAGGCAGTCACTGATGTCGGGTGCACGGGTGGCCGTTGCCGCCTGGGTAACGGAACGGGTCATGCGCCCCGTGGTGCGCGACTGTCTTGGTGAAACATTGACGTTCGCGTCCTGCATGGTGGCTGACCAGTCAGCATCGACTGATGACAGGCTACTGGTAGAGGGTGTGCCGTGGAAGCTGCACTGGTACGTTCGCAACCACTGGCACGAACGAATCAGCGTAGCCGCCGCAACGGGGTGTATTGCCCCGGACTTCGTCACTTGCAGGCTGATTCATGAACCGTATCGGCATGGCGCCGCGCAGGCCACTGGATCGGGAAATGATGACACGCGATTGTCGTTCATCTGGCAGAGCCTCTCCCGGTGAGGGTGGCTTCCTGTCACAGAGGGTTTACGCTGGTCGAGATGGCACTGGTGCTGCTGCTGCTGGGTGTGTTGACGCGGGCCGCACTGAAACCGTATGCGGCTGCGCAGAAAAATCGGCACCATGCAGAGGTGGTGGCTCAGCTGAATTCGATCAAGCGGGGCCTGTGGAGTCATGTCATCGCTACAGGCGCGTTGCCCTGTCCGCTGGCTGTGTCGAGTGGGCAGGCGCCGCGGGCTACCCGTCCGGGCAGGGACCCGGTGCAGCCGTGCAGGGTTGCGCAAGGTGGCGTACCCGCGCGCCGGTTGGGACTGCCTGGTGCCATCGATGACGGCGGCGCCTTACTGGATCCGTGGAATCGCCCCTACCTGTACGTGGTGAGTCTGGCCAGTCATGCCGAGCGCGGCAATGCCCGGCAGCCGGACTGGATCGCGCCCGGGGAAGCGTCGCTGGTCGGTATCCGCGAGCTATCGGCTGATATCGTGCTGTGCGCAGGCAGCTCGCCGCTCAGTTGTCCGACCAGGGATGTCACGGCGAACCAGCTGGCCTTTGTCGTGTTCTCGACGGGACTGGATGATTCAGCCACCGGGGTGCAGAGTGAGAACCTGGACGCAGACAGGGACTTCGTACTTCAGGAACACTCCGTGCACCCGGAGCATCCCTATGATGACCAGCTCATCTGGGGCTCGGCCGCCGAGACGATGTACTGGATGCTGCGCGCCGGCTGGTTACCCTGACAGGCATAGCACGGTGAGTGGCTGAGCCGGCGTCGTGGACAGCGCGGAGCCTGCCTGTCAGAAACCATAGGCACCGCCATCCTTGCGGGGATCCGACCCACCGGCGTAGCCACCACCCTCGAGCCGGTGTATCAGCTGTGCGCCACCGAAGCCGAAGGCCAGGTCAGGTTCGAGAATCTCCAGCGCATGCCCCTTGCGCTGAAGCGCCTCCAGGACGCGGGTGTCGAATCCCTCTTCGCAGGCCACTCCCAGACCCTCGGTCACCCGCCAGCGCGGCGCGTCCGCCGCCGTCTGTACATCCTGTCCCCACAGCGCGGTACGCAGCACCATCTGCACATGTCCCTGGGCCTGCATCATGCCGCCCATGACGCCGAAGGCCATTCGTGGCTGGCCCCCGGCCAGCAGGAAGCCGGGAATGATGGTGTGGAACGGGCGTTTGCGGGGACCCACCTCGTTCGGATGCCCCGGTTCCAGGGTGAAACCACAGCCCCGGTTCTGCAGGTGAATGCCGGTATCGGGAATGACCACGCCGGAGCCGAAGCCGTCATAGTTGGACTGGATGAACGAGACCATCATGCCGTGGCTGTCTGCGGCGGACAGGCAGACGGTGCCGCCACGACGCGGTGATCCGCTGCCAAAGTCCTGTGCCCTGTCCGGATCGATGAGGCGGGCGCGTTCGGCCAGGTAGCCATCATCCAGCAGGTCCTGGTGCCGTACCGAGCACATGCAGTCGGGGTCCGCGACATAGGCTGCTGAATCCCGGAATGCCAGCTTCATGGCTTCGAACATCAGGTGCATGGCCTGTGGATCATCCGGTCCGTAGTCACGGATGGATGTGTACGAGAGCATACCCAGCGCCATACAGGCTGCGATGCCCTGGCCATTGGGCGGGATCTCGTGCAAGTCCACACCGTCGAAGGCTTTCGACACGGTGCCACACCACTCTGCCTGGTTCTGCGCCAGATCCTCCATGCTCAGGGCAGCGCCGTGTTCACCGGCAGCGGCGACCATCGTCTCGGCCAGGCTGCCTCGATAGAAGGATTCACCGTGGGTGTCCGCAATTTCCTGCAGCGTTCTGGCCGCGTGTGGATTGACGAATCGTGCACCGGCCACCGGGGCACGGCCACCGGGCATGAACAGCTCGGCGAAGCCGGGTTGTTGTTTGAGGAGTTCGCAGCCGATACCCCAGTATTTTCCGATGATGGGAGAGACATGAAACCCGTTCTGAGCATAGTGCACGGCGGGATTGAACAGGGTCTCGAATGGTAATTTGCCAAAGCGGGATGACAGTGCGGACCAGCCGCCTACGGCACCGGGTACGGTGACGGTCTCCCAGCCACGATCCGGCATCGTGCCAAGGCGTCGAAACCGCTCGGGTGTCCACAGGGCAGGGGCGCGCCCGGAGGCATTGAGTCCGTGCAATGCCTGACCGTCCCAGACGATGGCAAACGCATCGGAACCCAGACCGTTGCCGGTGGGTTCGACCTGCGTGAGTGTGATCGCTGCGGCCAGTACCGCATCCACTGCATTACCACCCTGGTTCAGCATCGCCAGGCCTGCCTGCGCTGCCAGGGGTTGCGAGGTGACGATCAGGTTGTCGGCGATGACCGCCGAGCGGTGTGAGGGGTAGGCCGTGGGGTAGGGAAAGCGCATGGTCGTTTCGATCGAGTCCGGTTAAATTGAGCTTCATGTCCTGCAGGCGACAGCGCGTCGGATCGTGTCGATACGATGCGCCTGTTCCGATCAGCGTGATAGTCCCACCTGTCGATGCGGATGTGCAAACAGCCTGGCCAGCAATGGATGCTGTTCCAGGACCTCGTCGCTGCGCGGCAGTCGCACGGGAACAACCTGCCGTCCTCCCAGATCGCAACGCCGTCCAGCTCGATCGTCGGGTCCAGCACGTTCCAGGAGATCTCACCCGGTGCGTAGTTGCCGCAGGTATGAAAATGCAGAATGCGCGGATTGCCGAATGCGGTGCCCGACCAGCGCATGATATCCGTATCGGCCATGGGTTCGAATTGGCAGCCCGGGTGAATACCGGCGTGCCAGGAGTGTATGAAATCGGGCTCAATCCCAAACTGCCGGCTGACGTGATCATAGTGATGCCGAACGCGTGCAACTTCCGCTGGCGCACCCTCGAAGCCGATGATGCGGTTGTGCTCGACCCGGGCAAACACCGTCGAGTTCAAGGGTAGACAGTACGGGTCATAATAGTCATTTGTAGTACCCCACCGTGTCGCCATCGGTGGTGACGCCCAGTCCATTGAGCAATCGATTGACGTAGTTGAAGTAGGCGATTATCTGGTTGGCCTCGAGAATCTCGCCGTCATCGAGGCCCAGCGTGCGCAGCCTGGCAACGTCGTCCGGCGTCATGTCGGCGGGTGTCAGGGTCAGTTTGCGGGCATAGCGAAGCAGCTCGAGTTCGCTGCCCTCGAAGGCGGCTTCGGGTGCATCGTCTTTCAGGGCTTTCTCGATGGCAGTGGAGCGCTGCTCGTCATCGATCAGGTAGCGTGCATTGGCCCAGTGATTGGCCAGCGAATAGGGGCACCGGTTCAGGATGGACACATATGATGAAATGGTTTCCTGCAACCACGTCGGCAAGGTACTGGACGGGTCATGAAGTACCGCACGGTAGAGAGCCACGTGAGCACGCATGGTGCCGGGTCGCAGGGAATGAACACGCATGACGTTATCCACTGTGCCGTGCGGTGTCCGCGCAAGCTCCAGGGCACTCAGCAACTCATGATCCGCGTCTGCATCACTGATCATGCGGATCCAGGCGCTCATCGTCGGCTCTCCGCCTGGACTGACAGGAACACGAATTCATCACTGAGCAACTCACCGATACCGTGGGAGAGTTCCGCATCGATACTCAGGCTGTCGCCCTCGACGAGCATCAGGGAATGCTTGCCGTACTGGTAGCGTGCCGAGCCTTGCAGCACGTGCATGAAAACGACGCCATGCGACACATAGTGCGGCGGTGGTGCGGGCTGCTTCCTGACGGTAATCAGGTGCGCCTCGAAATTCAGGTCACGCCGGCGGTGTAATGCCAGGTTCACGTAGTGGTGAATGTGATCACCCAGCAACCGGGTGGACACGATGCCATCGCCACGAGTGACATGGGTGAAGTCTGCCCGCGCTGCGCGGGTGTCCCGGAAGAGGCTGGCCAGCGGTACATCGAGCGCGTTGGTCAGCGATGTCATGGTGGCGATGGACGGGGATACCTGCGCGTTCTCTATGCGACTGATCATGGCTGCAGAGATACCCGCGCGTTCAGCCAGTTGCCGCGCGGTCAGCCCTTGAGTTTCACGCAGGCTGCGCAGTGCCATGCCGATGGCAAGGTCCACATTCCCGGTGTCCGCCTGCGGGTTCCGGTCGGTGGATGTGCGCGGGTTTTCCGCCACGCTCACGCCGCCGGTGACCCGGGTGCATCCCGATAGGGGAATGCCCTGGCAAATCGCTGGAGCAGGTAGTCTCCACAGGAGATGGCTTCCTCCCGGGGCTGATACGCTGCGCCATAGACGTCTCTGGCATCGACAGGCGTCTGCGGATCGGGGTCGAATGCCAGCACCAGCGATAGACGTCTGCGCCCTGATGAATTGATCACCCGATGCGGGGTGGATTTGTAGGCCCCGTCCGTCCAGCGGCTTAACAGGTCTCCCACGTTCACGACCAAGGTGCCCTCGACCGGCGGGGCGATCAGCCAGTTTCCGGTGACATCACGCACCTGCAATCCGCCGACATCATCCTGGCATAACACTGTCAGCACACCGAAATCGGTATGCGCTCCGACGCCGAACTGCCCTGGCGGTGCAGTCTGCGCTTGTGGCGGGTAGTAGACGAACGATGCGCGGCTGATGGGGCGCTCGCAGCTGCGCAGAAAAAAATCATAAGGCAGATCCAGTCCCAGTGCAAAGCCTTGCATCAGCAGCTTGGCCAGTGCATGCGCCTGTGTGTAATAGGCCATCGCGGCAGCCTGCAACTCGGGTACGAAAGCGGGCCATTGATTGGGTCCGCGAAGCGGATGATCACAGTCTGTATGGCCCGCCGCATCCTGGTATCCCCAGATGAAACTCTCCTTCAGATCCACCGGGCCGTCGTCCTGCATCCTGGCCGCACCCGGTCCCAACCAGCCGCGATGCTGAGGAGAGACGAGTACTTCCGCCTTTTCCTCGTCGGATGATTCAAAGAAGCGGCAGGCAGCCGCCCTGGCCGCCGCGATTGTCTCAGGGCGGATCCCATGCCCTTCGACATAGATGAATCCGAGACTTTGGCTGGCAGCGTGCAGGGCTGCGGCCACGGATCGCGGGTGTTCTCCGCTGCGCAGAGGTGACAGGTCGATCACTGGAATCAGTTCTTCACTGATCGCGTTGGCCTGTGCTCGCATCACGTTCTTCTCCAGTGGATCAGTGGTTGCACTATAAGCAATTAGTTGCGTCAACAGCAATATGCGTGAAATCCCGGGCTTTCCGTTGTCAGTTGCACCGGCAGCAATGGCAGTCTCATCAAACCGATTCACTGGTAAAGGCCTGCCGCTGATCACTGCGTTGCCTTGCAGGCTGTATGCATTGCATTATCGACAGCAACCAGCTGATCATCGTGACAATTGATTACGATTTGAACACATCATACTGAAAATATTGGATATAACAGTCATGTCCAGGTCAGATTCTGCGTGTGTGGCACGATGTATGATGCACTGCAGCAGTTGTTTTTCCGTCGAATGTTGCTAGTGTCCCGTAGGCTGTGACCTGCCAACGGGGTGTCGCCTCATAGCGATGAGGCTGCCAGTGGCCAGCACCGGGTCGATACAGCAAGAGGCAATACCATGAACCCGAACGTGAACCTTAGACCGACTCCCAGTAACCTGTCCGGCTTGCTGGCGAAACGTCCGATACAGCCTGCGCAAGGGATCAGCGTGGATTCGAGAATGCCGCCGGGACTGCACCTGTATTCACGAGAGCGAATCTACCGGCTGTATGTGCCTGAAGGTTTCGATGCCAGCAAGCCTGCTGCCCTGCTGGTGGTCCTGCATGGTTGCCATCAGTCGCACGAGGATATCCAGCAGATTGCCGGCTTCGATGCGCTGGCGGATAAGGAGCAGTTTCTGGTGCTCTACCCCTATGTCACCAGCTATCTGGGTTATCGTGCCCGTGAGTGTTGGGGCTGGTGGATCAAGGCGCATCGCACGCGTGGTCGCGGCGAAGTGCAGGACATCTGGCGCATTGTCGAACAGGTCCAGCAGGACTATTCAGTGGATGCCTCCCGACGTTATATCTGTGGTTTGTCTTCGGGAGCTGCAATGGCGGTCAACTGCCTGGTGGCACATCCCGACAGGTTCGCTGGCGGCGCCAGCGTGGCCGGACTCGCCTACGGGGAGAGCCCATCGGCTGTCAAGACCTCCACGTATACTGCTCCGCGATACCAGTCGCTGCAGCGGCTATGCGCAACGATGAGCAGGAACCTGTCGGGTGCCGAGCCTCCCAACCTGCTGATCATTCACTCTGACGGGGACCAGGTCGTGACTGAAGCCGCCACCGACAACCTTGAAAGAAGTTGGCACCAGGTGGCGGAACTGGGTGCGGATGCCAGTGAATGGCAGGTCGACGGTGAAGCCTCCGGGGTACCCTGGAACTTGCGCGGCTACACCAGTCGTGGCCAGCAACGCCTGGTCAGGCTGGGCACGACGGGTTTTCCGCACGGCTGGCTGGGTGGGCCTGAAGGACAGCACAGCAGTCCTGACGCCCCCTATGTGGCAGGGCTGATCTGGTGGCATCTCAACGCATCAGCCTCCAGAGTGCCTGGCCAGCACAGGCCTCGCTACGACAACCTGTTGCAGCTGGCGATCTGAGGCGGGTATTCACCGTAGCCTCATTGAGGTTAGCTGCGGGGGAGACGGGCGGGCCGTCCTGCGCGCATAGTCAGGTAATATCAAACCGGGCACGTTCGAGGAGCAGGGTCGCATGGAACTTGAACTGGCAGGCGCGCGGGTAATCGTCACCGCCGGTGCCTCCGGGATCGGCCGGCAGATCGTCAGCGCCTACCTGCACGAAGGCGCGCAAGTGGAACTGTGTGATGTCGATGAAGCGGCACTTGAACGTGTCTCGTCCGAGCTGCCTGCGGCAAGGTCGACCCTGTGTGATGTGGTGGACCGGTCAGCTGTCACGTCATTTATCGATGAGGCTGCGGCGCGCATGGGGGGGCTGGATATCCTGATCAATAACGCCGGCATAGCGGGGCCGACAGCGGCCGTCCAGGACATTCACCCCGAAGACTGGGACCGCTGTATCGCGGTGTGCCTGACCGCTCAATTCAACTGCACCCGAATTGCCGTGCCCCACCTGCGTCAGAGTCAGAATGGTTCGATTGTCAATCTTTCCTCTGCGGCCGGTCACCTGGGCTTTGGTCTGCGTACGCCGTACGCGGCTGCCAAGTGGGGTGTCATCGGCTTCACCAAGTCACTGGCCATCGAACTCGGTGCTGACGGTATCCGGGTCAATGCCATTCTGCCCGGTATCGTCGCCGGCGAACGGCAGCGGCGAGTCATGCACGCAAAGGCAGAGCAGAAAGGGCTCACTTTCAGCGAGATCGAGGCAGAAGCATTCTCCTATGCCTCCATCAAGGATTACATCACGGTAGAGCAACTGGCGGACTACATACTGTTCATTACCAGTCCACGGGGACGTACGGTATCCGGCCAGGCCATTTCAATCTGTGGTGATCTCAAGATGCTTGCCTGAACCGCTGTCCCTGGCAGTGAGCTTCGCGCTGCCTGTCAGTCAGGCCCGTCCTGCCAACCGCGCCGCTGCGGGGAACAGGCGGAAGAAATTGTCAGTCGTGGCGGCGGCCAGATCCTCCAGTGACATGCCGCGCAGCCTGGCGACGAACTCTGCCGTGTGCCGCACATAGGCCGGCTCGTTGGGCTTGCCCCGATGCGGCACCGGCGCCAGATACGGTGCGTCCGTTTCCACCAGTATCCGATCCAGTGGTGCCTTGATCGCTACCTCCTGAATCGCTTTGGCACTCTTGAACGTGACGATGCCGGAAAAGGATATATAGAAGCCAATGTCCAGAGCCTGCTGCGCGACAGCCCAGTCTTCGGCAAAGCAGTGCATGACACCGCCGGCTTCACTGGCCTTGTGTGTACGCAACGTCTCCATGGTGTCCTCGGCAGCAGCCCGGGTGTGGATGATCAAGGGTTTCCGGCAGCGTCGTGCCACATCGATATGCCGATGGAAGCGTTCGTGCTGCCAGGTCAGGTCACCCGTGCTCCTGAAATAGTCCAGGCCGGTTTCGCCGATGGCCACGATCTCCTTCGGTGACGCGGCGTCCAGCAGCTCATCGGCCGACGGTTCGTAGCCACCTTCGCTGGTGGGATGTATGCCCACGGATGCGCTGATGGAGGCGTATTCCCTGGCCAGTGCCAGTACGGTTTCGCGATTTTCCCAGCTAGTGGAAATGCATAGCAGATGCTCGATCTGATTGTCGGCTGCGTTCTGTAGAATGTCGGGAATTCGACCGGTGAAATCCGGAAAATTGAGATGGCAGTGCGAGTCGACGAGATACATACTGAATCGTTGGCTGTTCTTTCTGACAGGCAAGTGTACGTGGCGCAGCCAAAAATGAGTAGGAGCCAACAGGCAGTGACGATGAATGACTACGCGGTACCGGAACCCGAAACGATGACCCTGCCCGACAAGCAGACGGTGCAGGCGCAGGTGCACCTCATGGGCAAGGCGGCCAGGGCTGCAGCGTCGGTGATGGCCGCGGCGGAGACGCTGCAAAAGGATCGTGCATTACACGCCATGGCAGATGCCATCGAAGCGGACGAGGCAGCGCTGCTGGCTGCCAATGCGCAGGATATGGCGACCGCTGGTGAATCGGGAATCGATGCCGCGCTGCTCGATCGCCTGCAGCTGACCCCGGAGCGCATCCGTTCCATGTCACAGGGTCTGCGCAGTGTCGCGGCCCAGGAGGACCCTGTCGGTGCGCTGTCTGCCACCAGTCGTCGCCCGTCAGGGCTTGAGATAGCGCGCATGCGCGTGCCTCTGGGAGTCATTGGCGTAATCTACGAATCCCGCCCCAATGTCACGGCGGATGCCGCGGGTCTGTGCATCAAGTCAGGCAATGTGGTCATTCTGCGGGGTGGTTCCGAGGCCTTGCTGTCCAACCGGGCCATAGCGGCCTGTGTCAGGCAGGGACTGGTAACGGCTGGATTGCCCGAGGCCGCCGTGCAGCTGGTGAACACCACCGACCGGGCGGCTGTGGGGGCGTTGCTGGCAATGGACGACTGTGTGGATGTCATCATTCCGCGTGGCGGCAAGGGTCTGGTCAAGCGCATCAGCGCAGAGGCCCGGGTGCCGGTCATCAAGCACCTGGATGGCATCTGCCATGTGTACATCGATAACGGTGCCGATCGTCCGCGAGCCGTCGAGGTTGCGCTGAATGCGAAGACGTATCGATATGGCATCTGTGGTGCCATGGAAACCCTGTTGCTGCACACCAATGAAGCACAGGCCATGTTGCCCATGCTGGTCGATGTATTCACTGGCAAGGGTGTGGAACTGCGTGGATGTGAGCACTGCCTGGAGATCGTGCCCGGCATGAACGCGGCTACGGAGGCAGACTGGGATACCGAATATCTCGGACCCGTGCTGTCCATCCGGGTGGTCGGGGACATCGAGGCGGCCATCGCGCATATCGCCCGCCATGGGTCAGGGCATACCGATGCGATCGTGACCAACGACATCGCACGAGCCCGGCGATTCGTGCGCCAGGTCGACTCCAGCTCCGTGATGGTCAATGCGGCCACCTGCTTTGCCGACGGGGCGGAATACGGACTGGGAGCGGAAATCGGTATCAGTACCAATCGCATGCATGTACGGGGTCCGGTTGGCGTCCTGGGCCTGACGACTGAAAAGTACGTGGTCAATGGCGATTACACTACACGTGGCGGATGAGTCCACACCTGTGTCGCGGCGTATCGGCTTGTTCGGCGGGACCTTCGATCCGGTGCATTACGGACATCTGCGCCCTGCGGTGGAAATGGCGGAGCGTTACGAGCTGACCACCCTCTACCTGATGCCCAATCACAAGCCAGCCCATCGGCAACCGGCTGCGGCGACCACCGACAACCGCATCGAGATGCTGGAAATGGCCGTTCACAATGCCCCGAAACTCGAGGTGGAGGCGCGTGAAGCCCTGCGCGACCGTCCCAGCTACACCTACGACACACTGTGCGAAATCAACCAGGAACAACCGGACGCCACCCTGATGTTCTTCATGGGAATGGATGCCTTCGCCGCATTTGACACCTGGCACAACTGGGAAGGCGTGCTCGCCCTGGCCAATCTGGTCATCGTGAATCGCCCCGCGGCTTCACACTCGGCCTTTTCACGGGATCTGCTGAAGCGCCAGCAGGCAAGTCATGGGGAGCTGATACGCTGTGGCAGCACGGGGGTCATCGAAACCTGTGACGTCACTCAGCTGGCCATCTCGGCAACCGATGTACGGCGTCGCATTGCCAGTGACCTGTCCGTGCGTTTTTTGCTACCCGAGCCGGTACTGGAGTATATTGCTGATAATAGCCTGTACCAATATAACCATTGAGTCGATGCATCCCATCGACGGGAGCAGTAACCGTTCTGAGCATGAAGAGTGAAGATGTCATCGAGATGGCCGTCAAAGCCCTCGAGGACCTGAAGGGAACCGATCTCACCGTGATCGATATCGTGGGTAAATCCAGCATCGCAGACGCGATGATCGTAGTAACGGGAACGTCACAGCGACATGTCAGGTCGCTGGCAGAATCTGTAAGAGTAAGCGCCAAGGAGGCCGGTCATCCCCCCCTGGGTATCGAAGGGGCGGACTCCAGTGACTGGGTACTGGTGGATCTTGGCGATGTCATCGTGCACGTCATGACCCAGGAGAAACGGGAGTTCTATTCGCTGGAGAAACTATGGTCGGTTGGTCCCGACCAGGGTGAGCAGGATGCCGATGACAGCGAGCCATCAGCGACCGTTGCGGGGACTCGCTAGTTCCGCGCAGGACATTGCGACCAGCCGCTATCGTTCTGAAACCGTGCAGATAAGTGTATATGCGGTCGGCAGAAAGATGCCGGCATGGGTAGACCAGGCCACGGCGGACTACGCCAGGCGTATGCCACGACGTTGGCGGTTCGGGTTTCGCGAGTTTGTGCAGGCCCAGGGGGATAATCCCGGTCTGATCATGGCACGGGAAGCCGATGCACTGCTGGCAGCGATACCGGACAAGGCGCACGTCATTGCTCTGGACAACCGCGGTCAGAACTGGTCAACCCAGGTCGTGGCTGAGCAGTTGCAGAGTTGGCAGGAACTGGGCAAGTCACTGATCCTGTTGATCGGTGGGGCGGACGGGCTGCATGCACGTTGCCGGGAACGCGCCGATCAACTGTGGAGCCTGTCGGCGCTGACGTTTCCGCATCCACTGGTACGTGTGGTCGTGGCAGAACAGCTCTACCGTGCCCAGTC